>DASRBA010000019.1:0-17082 GCA_035637895.1 Myxococcaceae bacterium | reverse complement strand
CCCGGTCCATGGAGACCCAGAGGCGTCCGGTGCCCAGCAGCTCCGCGAACGCGGCGTGCACCGCCGGGTGCTGGCGAATGTCCCAGAACGCCTGTGGCTGGTGGATGGGGACGATGCCGTTGGAGTGCGCCGGCGCCCGGTACCAGGTGGACGGGTCGTCGTAGTCGATGCCGTGGAAGGCGCAGATCGCGCTGATCGCGGGGCGGAGGAGCTCTCGCGGCACCAGCTCGCGCGCGACCACGAAGCCGGAGTCGGCGAACTGCTGGTAGTCGGCCTCGCTGAAGATCGGCACCCGCTACTCCGAGCGTTCGCGCAGCCAGCGGTTGAGCGTATAGCCGTCGGCCGGCGGCCGGCACTCGCCCTGGCGCTGGTAGATGCACCGATCGGCCCCCCAGCACCGGCGCTTCTGGTACGGGCCGAGCTGGGGGCCGTTGTCCGCCGCCATGACGGTGTTGAACGAGCCCTGGTAGGTCTGGAACGAGAGCTGGTCGGGGACGTAGAAGAACGGCACGTCCTGGTGCAGGTACGTGTAGCCGCCGCTCCAGGCCCAGTGCACGCCGACGACCCCCACGCCGCACACGGACCGGTCGGTGGAGACCAGCTCCATCCCGCGGAGGGACCCTTCCCGGAACGTCCACATCGGGCACGGCGGCCACCCCGGCGGCGGGCGCGGCGCGAGCGTGCGGAAGTCGTAGCTCCGGGCGCCGTACGCGCTGGCCAGCAGCAGGACGGCCGCCGCCGCCCACCCCCCGCGCGGGGAACGCTGGATCGCCTCCAGCACGCCGAGGCTGGCGGCCAGCACCACCACCACCAGGAACGGCACCAGGAAGCGGTACTCCTTGTGCGCGATGGCGCTGTGCACGGCGAAGATGGCCAGCGCCACCTGCCAGAGCAGGCCGCGGCGGAGGGACCCGAAGACGGCCAGCCCCAGCAGCGGCACCGCCGGCCAGCCCCACGTCAGCGCCAGCGAGGCGAGGTACTCGTACCAGGGGCTCTCCCCGAACCACGAGGCTTTCTTCTGGACCACGTTGATCCAGAAGTTCTTCACGATGGACTGGAACGGGTACGACCAGGTCGCCCAGTCCACCAGGCCGAAGGCGAGGAGCACCGCGCCGCCGCCGATCAGCAGCGAGAGCCACCGCTTCCGGTCCCGCCTCCCCACCCAGATCAGCGCCACCAGCGCGGCCGGGGCGAGGTGGAAGCGGAACCCCAGCGTCAGGCCCCAGAGCGCGCCCGCGTACAGCGCGTCGCGCTCCGAGTCGCGGGCCTTGACGCTGAAGTAGAGCGCCGGGGCGATGGCGTAGCCCGCGAACACCTCGGTGAGCGCCTTGCTGGAGAAGTAGACCAGCTCGAACCAGGTGGCGCAGGCGACGCCCGCCAGCCACGCGTGCTTCAGCCCCTCGCGCCGCGCCCAGGCCATGGCGGTGGCGACAGGCGACAGCGAGCAGAGCGCGAGGAACCAGTGGATGCCGGCCACGTACCCGGAGGAGCCGGGGCCCAGGAAGGCGGTGGCGCGCATCACCCCGGCCAGGACTCCGGGCAGGACCCAGGACCGCACGCCTTCCCGGTACTCCCACGGGGTGATGCCGTTGCCGAACGCCAGGCGGTGCCCCTGCTCCAGCGTCTGGAAGATCTCGTCCGGCCAGGCGAGGTTCTCCCAGGTGCGCATGACGATGAAGTGGAGGAGGAACGCGCCGGCGAGCACGAACGCGAACGAACGGTCCCTCGCCCGCGGGGGGCTCGCGGGGGCGGGCGGCTCGTGGGTAGGCTCGGTCATCGAAAGGGTGTATTGCCCCTGGCGTCCTTGTCGGGACGCGTTAGATACCCTGAGTCATACCTTGACGGGAGGCTTCTGAAGATGGCCTGGGATACGTCGTATGGGGTCGTGGCGGCGCAGGCGCCCGCGGTGGAGCGCGCCGCCTTCATCCGCCGGACGTACGCGCACTTGCTGGGCGCGGTCCTGGCGTTCATCGGCATCGAGCTCTTCCTCTTCACCAGCGGCGCCGCCAACATGATCATGCGCGTGCTGCCCACCCGGGGGCCGGGCTGGCTGCTCGTCCTGGGGGCGTTCATGCTGGTCGGCTGGATCGGCCAGAAGTGGGCCCACGAGGGCGGGGACCAGACGCAGCAGTACCTGGGGCTGGGGATCTACGTCATCGCGGAGTCGCTGATCTTCGTCCCGCTGCTCTGGTTCGCGGCCAACTTCGCCGGCCCGGACACCATCCCGGCCGCGGGCGTCTACACCGGGCTGATCTTCACCGGCCTCACCGGCACCGTCTTCCTGACGAAGAAGGACTTCTCGTTCCTGGGGCCCATCCTGGCGGTGGCGGGAATGGTCGCGCTGGGCGTGATCGTCTGCTCCGCGCTGTTCGGCTTCTCGCTGGGCAACCTGTTCGCCGGGGTGATGGTGGCGTTCGCCGCCGGGTACATCCTCTTCAACACGTCCCAGGTGCTGCGCACGTACCCGACGAACGCGCACGTGGCCGCGTCGCTGCAGCTGTTCGCGTCGGTGGCGCTGCTGTTCTGGTACGTGCTGCGGATCATGTCCTCCTCCAGGCGGTGAGGCTCCTCCTCGCGGCCGCCCTGTTCGCCGGGTGCGCGTCCCTGGAGCCGGTGCCTTCCTTTCACGAGGCCCGGTTCCGGGCGGTGCACCTGGACACGCTGGCCCCCGCCCGGCACGACCAGTTCATCGCCGCCCGGCAGGAGTGGCTGGCGGCGCTCCAGGCGGCGGGGCGCCCACCCGACGGCCGCGGCCTCTTCCTGGAGCTCTCCGACCACCGCGTCTGGTCGCTGCGCCCGCTGCGGTCGATGGCGGACCTGGATCGCCCGCGCGAGCCGGACGATCCGGAGGGCCTGAAGCCGGCGCGCAAGAAGTACGACGACGCCTCCGACGAGGCGCTGGTGCCGCCGCACGGGAACGAGGTCTGGGTGCGGGAGCCGGACCTGGACTACCCGGGCGCGGACCCGGCGCTGGACGAGCTGACCGCCGGCGCCTCGCTGGTGGTGGTGGAGCAGCTCCTCCCCTCCCCGCCCCACGGCGACGCGTACGAGGCGGCGTGGGCGCAGATGAAGTCGGCGCTCCAGGCGAAGAAGTACCCGCTGCGCCGGGTCAGCTACTGGTCCCGCTACGGCTCGGGAAAGCTCATCACCTTCTGGCTGGCGCACTCCGAGGAGGAGCTCCGCGCCACGCCCGCGCCGGAGCTGATGGTGGGCCCGGACGTGCTGGCGAAGTGGAAGGGCGCGCTGGCCTCGACGGAGACGGCGTACGCGCGCTACCGCCGCGACCTGAGCGGGACCGTCGTTCCCTAGAACTGCACGCCCAGCGACGCGTACGCCCCGCCGGCGGTGGGGGCGATGAACAGCGACGCCTTCGGCGCGGGCTTCTTCACGTCCACCTGCCGGAACTTGTCGTACCGCCCGGGGTCCTCCCCGGCGATCCAGAAGTACGCCGCCGCCAGGCCCGCCGCGACGCCGGCGCCGAAGCCGATGTACGAGAAGAGCTCGGCGCGGTTGACCTGGTCGCCCAGGCTCTGGGCGAGGAAGCGGTGGTCGACGTCGCCCTCCACCTCGATGCCGGCGAGCAGCTTGGAGCGCTCGTAGGCGAAGGTGCCGGGCTGGTCCGCGGAGCCGTAGATGGCGCTGGCGCGGACCTGGAAGAAGCCGCCCGCCGCCAGCCCGGCGACGCCCAGCCCGCTGGCGATCCACGCGCCCATCCGCATCGCGCCGGAGCGCGCCTGGTAGTCGCGGATGAAGTCCGGGCTGGGGACGAGGACCACGGAGTGCTGCGCCAGCTCGTTGGGGAGGACCTTGATCTCCTTCTGCGCGGTCACGAACCCCGTCTTCTCCACGATGATGAAATGCGGGCCGGCCGGCACCGGGAACCGGCCGCCGATGGGCGAGGTGCCCACCACGACGTCGTCCACCTTCACCGTGGCGCCCGGCTCCCCCACGTCCACGATCAGGCTGCCGCCGCGCGCCGACAGCACCTTCTGCACCAGCTTCGCCACCGCCCGCGGGATCTTCCCGGTGAGGTCGGACTCGGAGACGCCGGTCTGCACGTCGGACCCCTCGCGCGTGCCCTTCTTGGCGTTCAGCAGCGCCAGCTCCAGCGTGTACGTGGTGGGCATGTCGCGCGACCCGGGGATCTTGCTCACCTTCCCCGTCACCAGGTACTCGACCCCCAACGCGTTGGTGATCCCGGAGAAGCACCGCTCCTCGGAACATCCCAGCAGCTGCATCTGCCGGTCGTGCGCGATCAGGCTCCGCACCATCTCGCTGGTGCTCACCTTGAACATCCCCATCCGCTGCAGCTCGTTGGCGACGAGGCCGTTGGCCGCGCTCGCCAGCTGCTCGCTGGTGCCGTTGGCCGCGAAGTCCAGCACCGCCACCTTGGGCGCCTCCTGGGCGTGGACGAGGGCGGGCAGGGCCATGGCCAGCAGGGCGACGGAGACGGAGACGCGCATAGGTGGGCTGGACGCTAGGGAACGGCGCCCGACGGCGTCAAACGGGTGAAACCGACCCCAGGCGTACGGCCCCGGCCGAGCAGCGTACGACGCGGTACGGGACGGACATCCGCGTCGTGCCTGCTCGGGTGCACCTGTGAGCACCGCCTCCGACCTCCGGCGCGGCGAAATGCGGTGGAACCGCGCGCGTGTTCGCGAGACCCGCCTGACGTGCGAGCGGCGGCAGTGACCTTGCACAAGCGCCCCGGCACCATGAAGAACACATTGACGCTGCTGATCGCCGCGCTCTCCCTCACTGCTTGCGGTCCCAAGGAGTGCAAGATCGACGACCCGTCGAGCTGCAGCTCCGACCAGGTCTGCGAAGCCGTCACCGGGCAAGACAAGCCCTCCTGCTTCACGCCGGTGAGGGTGACGGGGAAGGTCTTCGACCTCTCCACCCAGAGCAAGGACCCCATCGCGGGCGCGCAGGTGACGGCGCTCGACGACAACGGCGCGCCGGTCTCGGCCGTGGTCACCACCGCCTCCGACGGCACCTACAGCATTCCCATTCCCTCCTCGCGCGCGGACAGCAACGGCACGCCGGTGGCGCGGAAGATCACGCTCCGGGCGGCGGCGCAGGACTTCGCCCCCTTCCCCTCCGGCATCCGCACCGCCCTGCCGCTGGACACCGGCACCGCGACGCGCGCGGGCGGTTCCGGGCCGTACCTGCTGAGCGGCGCGGGGACCGACGTCGGGCTGGCGCCGCTGGACCAGGCCGAGCGCGGCCGCCCGAAGATCTCCGGCACCGTGGACGTGGACGCCACGCAGAAGGGCGTGCTGGTGGTGGCCGAGCAGACGGGCGGCACCGGCTCCAACAACTTCGCCAGCGCGGTGGCGGACAGCTCCGGCGCGTTCACCCTCTTCAACGTGGTGCCGGCGACCTACTCGGTGCGCGGCTTCAGCCGCGGCGTCAACTACACCCCGGTGGACGTGTCGGTGGTGGCGGGCGCGAACAACACCGGCGTGCACCTGGTGAAGTCGACCACCGGGACGGCCGCGTTGAGCAACAAGGTGCAGACCGTCGCCGGCGGCCCCCCCACCAGCATCGTGCTGGCGGTGAAGTCGACCTTCAACACCCTGCTCGCGCGCGGCGAGGTCGTTCCGGGCCTCCGCGCCCCGGAGCCGGGCATCGCGCCCAACGTCGCCGGCAACTTCACCATCGCGGGCATCCCGGATGGCGACTACATGGTGCTGGCGGGCTTCGAGAACGACGGCGCGGTGCGCGACCCCGATCCGGGCCTGGGCGGGACCGCCATCCAGTCCATCAGCGTGCGGGACGGCGCCATCCTCGTCCAGCCGAGCAGCTTCAAGACCACCACCGCGGTGAACATCGTCTCCCCCGGCGCAGGCGACCTGCCCGAGGACGTGGCCACCGCCACCCCGACGTTCCAGTGGTCCGCCTACTCCAACGCGGCCTTCTTCAACCTGGAGCTGATCGACGAGCTGGGCGTGGTGATCTGGACCAAGACGCACGTCACCACGACGCAGGCGACCTACGACGGGACGACGGCGCTGGCCAGCGGCGGCCTCTACCAGTGGCGCGCCACCGCCTACCGGACGACCAGCCAGGGCGACATCCCCACTTCACTCACCGAGGACCTCAAGGGCGTCTTCCGGGTCGCGCTCCCCTGAGCGGGCGGAATCCGTTGATTTTTGGAATCGCCCCTCCGGCGCTATCCTGAGGGCCGGTGCCCGCCATCCAGCAAAGCCCGCCGCCGCCGCCGCAAGGCCAGGACAAGCCCGCGTTCCGGGTGCGGCCGGCGCGCCGCGGCGACGGCGAGGCGCTGGCGGCGCTGCTGGGCGAGCTGGGGTATCCGGGCTCCGCCGACACCTCCACCGTGCACTGGGTGCTCAGCCACCCGGAGATGGCGGTGATCGTGGCGGCGGACGCGCAGGACAAGCCGGTGGGGATGATCACCCTCTCCCACCGGCCGCAGCTGCGGCTGAAGGGCCGGATCGTCACCATCGACGAGCTGGTCGTCTCCGCGGCGTGGCGGCGCAAGGGCGTGGGCAAGGCGCTGATGAAGCACGCGCTGGAGCGGGCGCGGGTGCTCACCGCCAAGCGCGTGGAGCTGCACACGCACAAGAGCCGGGGCGAGGCGGTGCGCGCGTTTTACGAGGCCTGCGGGTTCCAGGAGGTCGACTCGATGGTGATGCGCCTCACCGAGGGCGAGCCCGCTACGTCCTCGAGGTGAGCGCCTTCACCATCTGCTGCAAGAGCGCGCGGTCCGCGTCCTTCACCTCTTCGAAGCGCACGCCGATGGCGACGCCGGAGCGCACCCAGGCCACCACGCCCAGGCACTCCACCTCGCGGCCCTCGATGGTCATGGAGAGGCTGAGCCGCTCCCCGAGCTCGTAGGGCCGCTGGGTCTTCAGGCAAAGCCCGCCGACGGAGAAGTTGAGCGAGTAGGCCCTCAGCGCGCGCGCCGCCTCGTCCGCGCGCCCGAAGCGGACCTCGATGTGGGCGGTGACGCGCTCGTGCTGGCGGCGGTCCTCTCCCTGCGGCCCTGCATCGCCCTCGTCCGCGGACATGGAGGCGGACTCTAGGGTGTGCTACGCGGCCCGTCCATGGCGACGGAGGTGGTGCTGACCGGTTTCGGGGAGCTGGAGGGCATCGAGCTGCTCCAGAAGATCCCCCTCTTCTCGCGCCTCACCTACGACGAGACGTCCCGGCTGGCGCCGATCATCCAGCACGTGGACGTGCGCGAGGGCGCGGTGGTGATCGAGCAGAGCGCGCTGGGCGACGCGCTCTGGGTCATCCAGGACGGCGAGGTGCGCGTCTCCCGCGAGGTGGACGGCCAGCCGGGCCACGACGAGGAGCTGGGCCGGCTGAAGACCGGCGAGCTGTTCGGGGAGATGGCGCTGCTGGACGACCTGCTCACCTCGGCGAAGGTGACCGCGCTGCGCCCCACCCGCCTGCTCAAGCTGCCCAAGGCGGACTTCGAGAAGCTGCTCGCGGCGGACGCGGCGCTGGCGGTGAAGGTCTATCGCTCGTTCTGCCGGACGCTGTCCGACCGCCTTCGCCGCGCCAACGAGATGATCTCCGCCCGGAGCCCGCACGGATGGAGCTGACCACCTTCAACCAGTTCCTGGCCGCCGCCGTGAAGAACGGCGCGTCCGACGTCCACTTCAAGGTCGGGTCCTCGCCCGCGCTGCGGATCAACGGGCAGCTGCTGCCGGTGAAGGTGCCCGCGCTGGCGGCGGAGGACACCGCCCGCATCGCCGCGCACGTGCTGAAGGCCAGCCGCTGGCGCGGGGACCTGGAGCAGCTGCAGGAGCACGACACCTCCTACGCGCTGGAGGGCGTGGGGCGGTTCCGGGTGAGCGTGTTCCGGAACAAGGGCCACCTGGCGGCGATCATGCGGTCCATCCCGATGACCGTCCCGGACTTCCAGAAGCTGGGGCTGCCGCAGGTGCTGGAGAAGATGTCCCAGGAGGACCGCGGGCTGATCCTGGTCACCGGCGTCACCGGGTCGGGGAAGAGCTCCACCCTGGCGGCGATCGTCAACTACATCAACCAGCATTACCGGAAGCACATCCTCACCATCGAGGACCCCATCGAGTTCCTCCACGAGGACAAGTTCTCGCGGATCACCCAGCGGGAGATCGGCCCGGACACGCCCTCGTTCTCCAGCGCGCTGCGCGCCGCGCTCCGCCAGGACCCGGACGTCATCCTGGTGGGCGAGATGCGAGACACCGAGACCATCGAGATCGCGCTCAAGGCGGCGGAGACCGGCCACCTCGTCCTCTCCACCGTCCACACCACCGACTGCGTCCGCACCATCGGCCGCGTGGTGGGCGTGTTCCCGCCCGAGGCGCAGCACGGGGTGCGCAACCGGCTGGCGGACAACCTCAAGGGCACCATCTCCCAGCGCCTGCTCCCCCACGCCTCCGGAAAGGGGCGGGTGGTGGCGGCGGAGGTGATGGTCTCGACCTTGTCGGTGGTGGAGTACATCAAGGACGAGGCGCGCACGCCGGAGATCAAGGACTACCTGGAGAAGTCGTCCGGGCTGCTGGGCACGCAGTCCTTCGACCAGCATCTGGCCAAGCTCATCGGGGAAGGGAAGATCACGCTGGAGGTGGCGAAGGAGGCCGCCACCAACCCCGCGGACCTCGAGCGCGCCATCTCGTTCGAGTGATCGGGCTCAGGTGGAGGCCAGGTAGATCCCGCTCAGCGTGATGGCCGCGCCCAGGACGGTGAGCGGGCCCGGGGTCTCGCCCAGGAGCGCCATCGCCAGCAGGGTGGCCATCACCGGTTCGCCCAGGATGGCGAGCGACACCCTCGGCGCGGGCAGGTACCGGAGCGCCCAGTTGAGCAGCGAGTGGCCGCACAGCTGCGGGACCAGCCCCAGCAGCGCCAGGAAGAGCCACGTCTTCGCCGAGAAGCCCGAGAGTGGCTGGCCGCCGATCTTCGCCGCCACCACCAGCGCCACCGCCGCCGCCGGGTAGACCAGGCCCACGTAGGCGAGGAGCGAGAGCCGCGCCCGCGCCCCCCGCCCGAGCACGAAGTAGGCGGCGGCGAACACCGCGCCCGCCAGCGCCAGCGCGTCGCCGGGGAGCGCGGTCCCCGCCAGCCTCAGGTCCGCGCCGCCGATCAGCGTGGCCCCGGTGAGGGCGAACGCGATGCCCCCCGCCAGCCGAGCGCCGATCCGTTCGCGGAGGAAGATCCGGGACAGGATGGCGACCCAGACCGGCTGGGTGGTCACCAGCGCCACCGAGGAGGCCACCGTGGTCAGCTCGAGGGAGGCGATCCACGTCCCGAAGTGGAGGGCCAGCGCCACCCCGGCCGCCAGCGCCATGGCCCACTGCTTGCCGGTGAGGGCGCGCATTTCCTCCCGCCGCAGGAGGAGCGCGCCCGCGCCCAGCGGCGCTCCGGCGACGATCAGCCGCCACGCCGCGGTGGAGAGGGCCGGCGCGCCGGCCGCGCGGATGAAGATGGCGGCGAAGGACACGCACACCACGCCGGCGATCACGCCCCCCGCCACGCGTCCCCTGGAAGGCGAAGGCGCCGGCTCACCCGCGCTCACGTGTGCGCCTGCGTTCACGGTCTCATCTTCCCGCGCTCGCGCGGATGAAGGGGCGGCATCACGTGGCTCCACGGGCTCGCGCTCCGGCGCCTTTCCGGCGACGCGCGCCCCACGCTCGCAATCCCTTCCCTCCCGCGCTCACGCGGGTGGGGGCGCGGTGGCGGCGGGTGGCTCCGCGGACTCGCGCTCCGGCGCCCTCCCGGCCGCGCGGGCGAGGAAGTCGTGGAGTCGGGCGCCGACGGCCTCGGAGGCGTAGCGGTCGCGGCAGCGGCGGTATCCGGCCTCCGCCAGGCGCGCGCGGGCGGCGGGGTCGCGCAGGAGCTCCGCCAGCGCCGCGGTCCAGGCGGCGACGTCGCGCTCGGGGAGGATGCGGCCTCCGTCACCGCACACGAACGGGATCTCCCCCGAGTCCGAAGCCACCACCGCCACCTTGCAGGCGAACGCCTCGATCAGCATCCGCCCGAACTGCTCCTTCCACCGCGGCGTGGTCTGCGACGGCGCCGCCAGCACGTCCACCGCCCCCAGCAACTCCGGCACCTCGTCGTGACGCACCGACAGCGCCTTCACCCGCGACTCCAGCCCGCGGGCGCGCGCCCAGCCCTGGATCTCCCCCTGCATCGGCCCCTGCCCCAGCAGCAGCAGCGACCAGGGCGGCGGGACCTGCTCCAGCGCGCCCATCAGCAACCGCAGCCCCTTCTGCGGCACCAGCCGCCCGAGGAACCCGACGATGGGCGGCTCCAGCCCCAGCCTCCGCCTCGCCGCGTCGATGGCCTCGGGCCCCAGCGGCCGGAACGCGTCCAGCCCCACGCCGAGGGTGATCACCGCCCCGCGGGCCTCCGGGAACCCCTTCTCCACCATGGCGCGGAACACCAGCTCCCCGCCGGCCACCCACCCGGCGGCTCGGGAGACGGTGGAGCGCTCGAACCAGGAGAACGGCGGCGGATACCGCTTCACCAGGCTCTGCGCGGTGCGGAAGACGAACGGGATGCCGGCGCGGGCGGCGCGGCGGCCGATCTGCCAGCCCGCGGCGATGTACGGCTCCTCCCAGGCGTGGATGACGTCGAACCGGCCGGGCTGGATGACGCGCTCCAGGTCCGCGGGCGCGTAGGTGAACACGTGGATCCGCCGGGAGAGCCGCGCCCGCAACGCCTCCAGCGCGAACGGCTCCTCCTCCGCGCGCTCCAGCGCCATCGGCCCCTGGTCGGCGTGGAAGAAGCTCGGCGCGGCCAGCGTCAGCTCCACCCCCGGCCGGCGGGCGAGCGCGGCGGCGACGTTGCGGTTGAGCCGCACCACGTACGAGTGGCCAATCGTCAGCACGCGGAGCGGTCGCATTCGACGCGCGTCAGGTTATCGTGCGCCGCCCATGGACGCGACGCCGCTCTCGATCCCCGCCTACGGGTTGAAGCTCCACGCGCTGGAGAGGAACCCGCGCGGCTCCCCGGTGGTGCTGCTCCTCCACGGCTGGCTGGACCACGCCCACAGCTTCGACTGGCTGTGCGACGCGCTCCCCCCCTCGCTGCGCACGGTGGCGCTGGACTTCCGCGGCCACGGGCTGTCCGAGCACCACTCCCCCGGCTCCAGCTACGCGCTGGCCGACTACGTGGCGGACGTCAACGCCGCCCACGAGGCGCTGCGCGAGCCCCGCCTCCACCTGGTGGGGCACTCTTTGGGCGGCACCGTCGCGCTGATGTTCGCCGCCGCGCGCCCGGAGGCGGTGGCCTCGCTCACGACGGTGGAGAGCCTGGGGCCCTCGGGCGGCCCGCCGGAGAACGCGGTGGAGCGGCTGCGCGGCTTCATCTCCGAGCTGGGCAAGGCCCCCCGCAAGCGCGCCTACTCCAACGCGGAGGACGCCGCGCTCAAGCTCCGCGAGAACAACCCCGGCCTCAACGCCGAGTCCGCCCTCCACATGGCCCGCTTCGGGACGCAGAAGACGGACGCCGGCTACCTCTTCACCTTCGACCCCGCGCTGCGGCGCCGGAGCGGGATGATCCACGACGAGGCGCAGTGGATGGCGGTGCTGGGCGCGGTGAAGGCGCCGGTGCAGGTCATCCGCGGCACCCGCGGCGCCCCGTTCGACCAGGCCGCGCTGCAGGGGAGGCTGGACGTCCTGCGCGGACCGAAGGTGGTGCCGCTGGACGGCGGTCACCACGTGCACCTGGACCGCCCGGCGGAGGTCGCCAAGGCGGTCCAGGACTTCATCGAAGCGAACCGCTGAGGGACGGCGCTACCGCTCGGCCACCGGGTGCGCGCGGGTCCACAGCTCGCGGGCCCTGTAGAGGAGGTCCACGAACTCCTTGCGGTCGGCCATCCCGTCCTGCGCGCCCTGGGCGAGGTTGAGCGCCGCGGAGAGGCTCCAGCCTTCGGACTGGCGAGAGTGCCGGAGGATGTCCGCCGTCCCCGCCACCGCCACCGCGAACCGGAAGTCGGGCGAGGCGTCCGCCACCGCGCCGCGCAGCTTGTCGCGGCCGAAGGGGAAGGCCTGCTCGAAGGCCTGGCTGCCGAACGGCTCCTTGGCGCGGATCCGCACCGTGGCCAGCGTCTCCTGCGCCGGGGCGTTGGGCGCCAGCTGCACCTCGTACATCGCGGTCACCGTGTGGCCGGCGCCGATCTCCCCCGCGTCCACCTTGTCGTCGCGGAAGTCGCGGTCGCGGATGTCGCGGTTCTCGTACCCGAGCAGCCGGTAGGTCTTCACGGCCTTGGGGTTGAAGTCGACCTGGACCTTCACGTCCTTGGCGATCACCTCCAGGGTGCCGGCCAGCCGCTCGACGAACACCCGCTGCGCCTCCTTGGGGCCGTCCACATAGAAGCAGTTGCCGTTGCCCTTGTCCGCCAGCTTCTCCATCAGGGCGTCGTGGTAGTTGCCCATCCCGAAGCCCACGGTGGTCAGCGTCACCCCCTCCTTCACGTACTTGCCCACCGCCTCCAGCATGGCGTCCGCGGACATGTACGGGCCGATGTTGGTGTCGCCGTCGGTCATCACGATCACCCGCGACACCACGCCCGCCTTGGCGCGCTGCACCGCGTGCTTGTAGGCCAGCTCCATTCCGGAGCCCATGGCGGTGCCGCCGCCGGCGCGGAGCGAGTCCACCGCGGCGAAGATCTTCTGCTGCTGGCCGGCGGGGGTGGGCGGCAGCACGTCCGCCACGCCGCCCGCGTAGGTGACGATGGCGACGGTGTCGTTCTCGTTCAGGTTCCGCACCGCCATCTTCACCGCCTCCCTGGCCAGCGGGAGCCGGTCCGGGGGATCCATGGACCCGGAGGTGTCCATGAGGAAGACGAGGTTGGCGGGCTTGCGCTCGGACTTGGAGACGATCTTCCCCTGCAGGCCGACGCGGAGGACGTGGTGGCCCTTGGTGAAGGGCGAGGGCGCGCCCTCCAGGCTCACCGAGAAGGCGCCCGCGATGGGCGGCGCGTACCGGTACCGGAAGTAATTGACGTACTCCTCCACGCGGACCGCATCAGGAGGAGGGAGGGCGCCCTGGCCGATGTAGCGGCGGGCCAAGGTATAGGAGGCCGTGTCCACGTCCACGGCGAAGGTGGAGAGGTGGTCTTGGTCCACCGCGATGAACGGGTTGGCCTCCAGGTGGGTGAAGGCGTTGCCGCTCTCGGTGCCGGTCTGGCCCTCGATGCCGCCCACCACGCCGCCTGCGACGCCGCCGACCACGCCACCTTCCACACCGCCTTCCACGGCCTCGTCCGACGGCGCCTCCACCTCCGGCGGCTTCTCCCGGGGGTCGGCCTTGGGCATGGAGCGGTCCACGATCACCGGGCGCCGCTTCTCCTCCGGCTTCTTCTCCGACTTCTTGCCCTTGGCCGGGGGCGGCTCGGCGACGGTCAGCGGCGGCGGCGGCGGCGGTGGCGGCTTGTCCACGCCGGGCGCGGGCGTGGTGGGCTGGGTCGGCTGGGCCAGCTCCACCCGGGGCGCCCGGGACCCGGACACCACGAATTCCTCGGCGTACTCCGAGTCATCCGCGGGCTTGGCTTCCTGGGAGTGGTTCTTCTGGGCGCTCACGCAGGCGCCCATCAACACCAGAGTTGCTGGAAGGGAGCGACGAAGCATGCGGACACCTCTAGTGGCGAAAAGAGCGGGACCGTCCTTCAACGAATGACCCGCCGCGCCGATCTGGCCCCATTCCTGATCCAGGGCCCAGCGCGGCTGTCATGTCTGGCTGACACCGCCCGCGGTCTCTCAACCAATTGAAGTTACTATTTATTTTGGCCGGGGCTCGCAGCTTCCCAGATAAATGGGCTTAAATTCCGAGAAACTTCGGCCCTCCCAAGCCCGAACATCACCGTGTAAGCACACTGCGGACACTGCTCCCCGAGCCAAGGCCTCGAAGGACGGTGCATCCGATTCTTAAGGAGCATTTCCATGGCGCTCGATTTTGGTGGTCTTCTCCCCGGTGGTCAGGCCTTCAACCGCATCACTGGCGACATTCAGGACATCGTCAAGACCCTGGGCGGCGCGCTCGGCGGTGGGGCTCCGGCGGCTCAGCCGGCGGTGGCCCAGCCTGCTGCTGACCAGTTCCAGGCTCCGGCCGCGGCTCAGCAGCCGGCGGCGGCGGGCGGCACCCCGCAGCAGTTCAGCCAGGTGATCAACCAGATCATGCAGGCCCTGCAGCAGATCGTCGGCCTGCTCGGCGGCGGCCAGGGCCAGGCGCAGGCTCCTGCGGTTGGCACCGGCGCTGGCGCGGCCCCCGGCCAGGTCGGCGGCGCGGCTCCCGCGGCCCCGGCGGCTCCTGCCGCTCCGCAGGCTCCGGCGGCTCCGGCCGGCGGCCAGAACGCGGTGGGCGGCCCGCAGGTCCAGGGCGGCCAGGGCACCCTGCAGCCCCAGGGCGTGAACAAGAACCTGGTGCTGGACGGCACCGGCAAGATCCTCGAGGGCGTGGGCGAGCTGTTCCAGGCCATCGCGCAGGGCCGCGGCGCCGGCCAGCCGGGCGGGCCTCCGAGCCAGGGCGACGCGGGCGGGCTGAGCTGCGACGCGAACGCCAAGGCGGTCACCACCTCGGGCGGCTACAAGATCGCGTGCGACGGCGCCCACAATTGGTCCATCACTGGGCCGGACGGCAAGCCGGTGAAGATCGACGGCGACCCGCACGTGCACCAGGCGAACGGCTCCTTCGACTTCAAGAAGGACTCCACCTTCGTGCTGCCTGACGGCACCCGGATCAACTGCAAGACCAAGGACCTGGGCAACGGCACCTCGATGAGCGACCAGCTCGAGATCGAGAACAACGGCCAGCGCGCGGTGATGGACGTGTCCGACGGCAGCGGCAAGGTCACCGCCCAGGACCGCGGCCCCGAGCAGTTCCACACCGACCAGACCTTCACCATGGGCGCCGACGGCAACTTCGGCATCAATGGCAAGACCATCACCGGCACCGACGCTCCGGACCAGTTCAAGACCGGCGGCGATCAGCAGCTGACCCAGCAGGCCACCGCGAACGCTGGTGCGGCGGCGGGTGCGGGCGCGGCGGGCGGCGCTGGCGGCGCGCAGCAGCAGGGCGGCCTGGCCGGTCTGATGCAGCAGATCCAGCAGATGATCGCGGGCCTCACCGGCCAGCAGCCGGCGGCGGCTCAGCAGCCGGCGGCGCAGCAGCCGGCCGCCCAGCAGCCCGCGGCGCAGCAGCCCGCGGCCCAGCAGCCGGCCGCGAATCAGCCGGCGCAGCAGGCCAAGCCGCAGGACACGCTGTCGCAGCTCCTGAACGCCATCATGGGCATGCTGCAGGCCCTCCTCCCGCTGCTCGGCGGGATGGCCAAGGGTGGCAACGTCGCTGCCTAGGCTTCGGTAGGCTGAATCGAACGGTGTGCTGAAGGCCTCGAGTCGCTCCCGATGAGGGAGTGGCTTGGGGCCTTCGCCTTTGCGGGCCGATGGGACCTGTGCTCCTCTGCTCACCTCCGCGCGTGTTGTGCGCGAGGGTGTGTTCTCAGGAAGCAAGAACCCTACCAAAGTGAGATTCTGGGGAAACTTTCCCCCGAGATCCCGGATGATCCCCACAAGGAACACGCGCGGGACCCGCTTCGGCCCCGACCGTCGCAACAGGAGATGGCACGATGACTATCCAAGGGAACAATGGTTTTGGGCTGAATCCGTGGCTGGGCATGATCGATGACGCCGCGAAGTTCGCGACGCGCGGTCAGAACTGGGCAGCCGCAGCGGCCTCCGCCGTCAACGTCGATGGCGGCCTCAACGTCCTCCCCGGCGGCAATGGCGTCCAGACCTGGCAGACCGTGACCGCTTCCGCGGCCGCTGCCGTGGCCGTGGGCCCCAACGCCACCGCGTTCGCGCAGGCGGGCGCCGGCGGCGCGCAGGCCGCCGCGGGCGCGGGCGGCAACGTCTTCGTGCCGGGCAACGTCCCGGGCAACACCGGCATCGTGCCCCCGAACGTGGGCGGCGGCGTCGTCCGCCCGCCCCAGGGCAACACCAACCTGATGCTGGACGGGGTGGGCAAGATCCTCGAGGGCCTGGGCGAGCTGCTCCAGGGCATCTCCGGCGTCCCCGTCTCCCCTCCGACCCCGCATGACTGCGGCGGCCTGAAGGCGGACGCGCAGGCCGGGACCGTCACCACCGACGGCGGCTACACCATCAAGGCCACCGGCAAGTTCTCCTGGGAGATCACCGGGCCGGACGGCAAGTGCACCAAGATCGACGGCGACCCGCACGTCCACGGCAAGAGCAACTTCGACTTCAAGAAGGACGCCACCTTCGTCCTCGGCGACGGCACCCGCATCAACGTGAAGACCAAGGACTACGGCAACGGCGCCACCGTCACCGACAAGCTGGAGATCGAGAAGGGCGGCCAGGTCGTCGACGTCAACGGCATCGCGGAGGGCAAGGGCCAGGTGGGCCAGGTTCGCCAGGGCAAGGCGGACTTCGCCACCGGCGAGACCTTCGTGGAGGGCGCGGAGAGCAACACCTGGTCCTTCAACGGCAAGGAGATCCTGGGCTCCAACGGCGCGGACAACTTCAAGCTCGGCGGCGACCTCGCCCCGGCCAACGCGCAGGCGCAGGGCGGCGCGCAGGCGGCCGCGGGCGCGGGCGGCGCACAGGGTGGCGGCGCGGCGCAGCCGGCGGCCGGCGGCCTGGGCCCGGTGGCGCAGCAGGGCCAGCAGCTGGCGCAGAACGGCGGCCTGGCGCAGATCCTGAACCAGGTGCTCCAGGTCCTCACCTCGCTGATCGGCCTGCTGGGCAACCGCCCGCAGCCGGCTCCCGCTCCGGCCCCGGCGCCCGAGCCGCAGCGTCCCACCCCGCAGCCGGCTCCGCTGCCCCGCCCGCCGGTGGACCAGGGCCGCGGCGACGAGCTGCGCAACATCTTCGGGGCGCTGGGCGGGATGTTCATCGCCCTGGGCAAGGTGCTGGAGCTGTCCGCCTCGGTGGGCCAGCCCCGCGCCCTGAACGCCTAGCCGCCTGGGCGGTATCGCGGTTCCAGAGTTGGAAATCACCAGCCGGTTGGTCTAGAAGTCCTCGGACCAACCGGCATCTTTTTGTCCACGAGGCGACCTCACCGTGCCAGAAAACCAGGCCAGCCCCCAGCCGGCGGCGGCTCCCGAGA
>DASRBA010000018.1:0-4621 GCA_035637895.1 Myxococcaceae bacterium | reverse complement strand
CGACGGGCCCACCGCCTTCGCCCTCTCCGCCGCCCTCGAGCACCTCACCGTCCACCTCACCTGCCTGCGCCGCCTCAACCAGCGCGGCTACAGGCTCGACGCCCTCACCGCCACCGTCACCGACACCGAGGTCGTCCGCTGGCTCCTCTCCCACGCCAGGCTCGACCCGGAATCCCTCCACGCCGAGATCCGCGCCCACCACTTCGGCGGCTCGGCCGAATTCCTCGCCGCCCGCGGCGTGAAGCTCCCCGCCTCCCTCGCCGAAGCCCGATCCATCCCCGAGCTCCCCACCCGCCTCCGCGCGCGCCTGGACCGCCTCGAATCCCAGGTCTGCGCCCCGCTCCGCGCCGCCTTCCCGGACGCGGACGTCGCGGTGGACCTCGCCCGCCTCGAAGGCCTCACCTACTACGACGGCCTCGCCCTGCGCGTCACCGCCACCAGCGCCCGCGGCGAGCGCTTCCCGCTGGCCGACGGCGGTTCGCTGGACTGGATGTCCCGGCTGCTGGGGGACGGCAAGGAGCGGATGCTGGCCTCGGGCTTCGGCCCCGACCTCATCGCCTCCCGCTTCACGCCCTGAGCGGCGCGGGCATGACTCCATCACCCGGGGAGATGGACGCGGAACCCTTCTCCCTCCGCAGCGCCGGCGAGGCGAGCGTCCGCCGTGACGAACCATCGCCCCCGCGGCCTCTCTCCCACGAGCACCAGCGCGGCTCCGAGCTGGTGCGCGTCCGCGGAGGTCAGCGCGTGAACGCTGAGGAGGCGCTCGGCTCGCTCACGCACGGCGCCGAACGCCTCGACCTCCGTCCACTGCCGCGCCAGCAGCCCCAGCCTCCCCACCGCGCGAGTCAGCCCGGAGGGCTCCAGGTGCCCTTCTCGCCTCAGGCGATGCAGCGTCGAGGCGACTTCAGTGCTCGTGAACGCCCAGACCGCGAGCGAGGGATCCTGACGGAGCAGGGACCGGCACGAGCGGCTGCGAGCTTCCTCCACGATCAGCGGGACGACGGCGGAGGAGTCCCAGAACCTCATCGCCTCGCCCGCTCCTCGATGAGCATCCGCACCGCATCCGCTCTCTTGACGGCCGGTCCAGGCTTCGAGAGCTCCGCGTGGATCACGCCCGAGCCGCGCCGCACCACGCCCTTCCGCTCCAGATCGCTCAGCTCCTCCTGCGTCCACCCCTCGCCTGCCTCTTCGGCCTGTTCGCCCACCGGCACCAGGTCGGCCACAGGGGTACCCCGGACGAGGATCCGCACGCGCTCTCCACGCCTCGCGCACTCGACGTAGCGGGACAGCTCGTCCTTCACCTCGGTCAGATTGGCCACCTTCATATGGCTAGACTCGCCAGTTGCAGGTTGGCGGGACAAGTGGCCAGCCTGGTGGGGAGCCGAGCCTCCTGACCCTTGCCTGGGCGGAGCTACTTCTTCGCCGGGGCGGTCTTCTCGTCCGCCGGCTTCACCGTCCCCTTGCCGTCGCCCTTCGCCGGCGCGACCAGCACCGGGCCCTTGGGCGCGGGATTGCTCGGGACCTGCGCGCTCTCGATGGTGAACTCCACGCGCCGGTTGAGCGCCATCCCCGCCTCGCTGTCGTTCGGCGCGATGGGCACCCGCCTCCCGAAGCCCTGCGTCCGCAGCCGCCTCGGATCCACCTTGTGGTCCACCAGGAACCTCATCACCGAGCTGGCGCGCCGCTGCGAGAGGTCCATGTTGTACGCGTCCGACGCGCGCACGTCGGTGTGGCCCTCGACCAGCACGTGCTGGATCTCCGGGTGCTCCTTGAAGATGCGCGCCACCTCCTCCAGCGTCTCGAACGACTCGGGGAGGATGACGTCCTGGTCGGTGGCGAAGTGCACCTGGTCCAGGATGGTGATCTTGTTGCCCTCGATCTTCGCCAGCGGGCAGCCGTCGCGCCCGCTGACCTCCACCGGCTCGTTGGGGCACAGGTCGAACCGGTCCGGCGTCCCGTCCCCGTCGCTGTCCAGCTCCGGGCACCCGTGGTTCTCCACCGTCCCCGGCGTCTTCGGGCACCGGTCCGCCGCGCCCAGCACCCCGTCGCCGTCCTCGTCCGGGCACCCGTTGTTCTCCACCGGGCCGGGCTCGTTGGGGCACTGGTCCTTCTCCCCGATGACGCCGTCCTTGTCCGGGTCCACCGGCGGCCGCTTGAAGTTCTCGATCTCCTCGTACGCCGCGGTGTGCCCGGGGATCCAGATGGCGCTGACGAAGAAGCGGAACGCCGGCGCCCCCAGCCCGCACCCGCACCCGCCGCCGCCGCCGGTGGTGACCGTCACCCCGTAATCCGAGTACCACCGGAGCCCGGCCAGCACCTCCGCCGGCGCCTGCCGCCCCGTCTCCTGCGAGCGGACCAGCCCCAGCGACCCGTACCCCATCCCCAGCGCGGTGATCCCCCAGCGCCGGATGATGGGCCACTCGATGCCCAGCCCACCCTGCGCCATGTTCCCCAGGTCCGCCCCCGCGAACTCCTTCTCCGGCCGCAGCCACAGGCCCAGGTTGGCGGTGACCAGCGCGCCGTTGCCGAAGCGGTAGTCGAAGACCAGCCCCGGCGCGGCGGTGGACTGCCCCTCGCTGGCGAACGCGTCCACCGACCCGGTGGGGGCGGAGACGGAGAAGGTGAACGCCCCCCCGAAGCCGGACTGGTCCGCCCGCTTCCGGAGCAGGTAGGGCAGCGCGATCTTGGTGGTGAAGCGGACGTCGCCCATGGCGAACGCCCGCACCGACCCCTCGGTGCCGATCGCCTCCAGGTTGTCCGACGCCTGGAACAGCACCACCGGCGCGGTCACCCCCACCTCCACCCAGTCGAACAGCCCGATCGTCGCCGCCGCGTCCATCTGCAGCCGCCCCAGCAGCACGCTGATCGACTTCTCCTGCCCGCCCACGGGCACCAGCACCAGCGGATCGATGGCGAAGTTGAACGCCAGCCCGCCCGCGGCCGAGAAGCTCGCCAGCGGCCGGGACTGCTGGATCATCACCAGGTCCTGCGGCGCGCCGGAGGGGCGGAAGAGCTGGACGTCGAACCGGCTCTCCGCCTGCGCTCGGGCGGGCGCGGAGAGGACCATCGCCCCGGCGGCCACCGCCACCACCAGCGAGCCGGGCACCCGCACGCGCCGGAGTTGCCGGCGCCTCCGCGCCGCGCCGCCCAGCCAGAGCAGCACCACCGCCACCAGGCCACCGACGACGGGATCGCCGGGAGCGACGTTCGCGCAGCACATGCCGCCGCCCTTGGGCTCCATGTCCGGCTTGATGCGCCCGCGCGCGCAGGAGGCGGTGGAGACGGTGCAGTGCTCCGCCGGGCCGCAGTCGTTGCTGCTGTTGCACCCCGACACGCACCTCCCCGCCGCCACGTCGCACACCCCGGAGCAGCCGCACTGCGAATCCGCGAAGCACTCCACGCAGTCGCGCCCGTCGCACACGGTGCCCGGCGCGCAGGTGGCCTGGCACCCGCCGGAGGTGCACTGGCCCGTGGCGTGGTCGCACACGCCCACCGAACAGTCCGGGTCCTCGCGGCACCGCACGCACTGGGCCGGGCCGTTGGCGACGGAGCAGTACGGCGTGTCGCCCCCGCACGACCCGCAGCGCGCGCCGCAGCGGCGGTCGGTGGTGCACGGCGAGCACTCCCCGGAGAGGCAGAACTCCCCGTCCCCGCACTCCAGGTCGGACCGGCAGGCGACGCACACCTGCCCGTCCAGGCAGTAGGGCCGCGAGCCCGGGCACGTCACGCAGGACGGGCCGCAGCGCTCGGAGGTGTTGCACAGCGGAAGCTCGTCCACGCAGCGGCCGTTGGCCGAGTCGCAGTGCTGGGGCGACGGGCAGTCCAGGTCCTTCACGCACTGGGCGCAGGTGGGGGCCGCGCCCGGCTGCGGCACCAGGCAGCGGTTGCCGGCCCCGCAGCAGTTGCAGGACGCGCCCGCGCACGAGTCGTCCGCCGAGCACGCCTCGCAAGCCCCGGAGGCGTTGCACGTCTTCCCCCGCGGGCAGTCCGAGTCGGAGGTGCACTCCTGGCACTTGCCGACGGCGACGTTGCACTTCTGCCCCACCCGGCAGTCCGGGTCCCCCTTGCACTGCACGCACTGGGTGAGCCCGCCGATGGTGGAGCACACCGGGGTGGAGCCGTTGCAGGGGACGCAGGCGGGGCCACAGAAGGCGGTGGTGGTGCACGGCGCGCAGACCGCGGCGGCGTTGCAGTAGTTGCCGGACCCGCAGCCGCCGTTGCCCGGCGTGTTGGCGTTCTGGCGCAGGCACTGGGTGCAGGCGTCCGGGTTGCCGCCCGGGACGGAGCCGTCCTCGGCGAGGAGGAACTGCGCCGGCTGGAAGAGCACGAAGCCGTTGGTGGCGAGGTTGACGCTCCCGGTCTGGCCGACGGGGATCTCGAAGTCCGTGAAGGGGCCGTCCAGGACGGACATCTCCAGCGCGGAGTGCCCGCTGATCTCCGCGTAGAGGATCTCCACCGGGTACAGCCCGGCGAAGCTGAACTTCACCGTGTTGGTGGTGCGCCAGGTGGCGGAGCCCAGCTGCGGCGGGCGCGTCAGCACCGGATACGCCACCTGGTTCTGGTCGTAGATGGTCAGGCTGACCGCGTCGTCCGCGTAGAACCCGAAGTGCAGATCGTGCCC
>DASRBA010000017.1:0-32689 GCA_035637895.1 Myxococcaceae bacterium | reverse complement strand
TTCACCTCCACCTTCGGGAGGTCCTCCTCCGCCAACCCCAGCGGCAGGGGGAATTCACGCTCGCTCATCTCGCCGCCCTCCTCACTTGATCTCGAACCGCTCCGGGACGATGTACGTGGTCCCCGCGACCAGCGTGAACTTGCCCTTCGTCGCCTTGTTGCCTTCCTTGAACGCGCCGCCGCCCACGTACCGGTTCCGGTTGTAGAGCTCGCGCGAGTAGTCCGCGAGCGTCCCGCCCGCCGCCTTCCCGTACGCGTCGTACAGCTCCTGCAGGGTCTTGAACTCCGCCGGCTTCGCCGCGTCCAGCGCCTTCGTCCCGTGCTTCAGCTTCTTCGTGTACGTGTACCCGATGTGACAGTTGAACTTCTTCAACGACGCCTTGAGCTTGTCGATGTCGGGGCACCCCTCGTCCTTCCAGTTCTCGAGGAAGTTGAAGATGGTGTCGCCCTTGCGCTTGCTGCTCTTGAACGCCGTCCAGAAGCCCTTCTTGAAATCAACGCCCTGGACCTTGAGCATGTCCCACAGCGCGCACTGGATGCTCCCCTCGCAGTGCGGGCCCAGGGTGATGTTGTCCGAGTCCAGCTTCATCGTCAGGTTGGAGTCGTAGCCGTCTCGATACGTCGGGTCGTCGCTGATCGCGCACGACAGGAACGTGGCGTGTCCCTCGTTCCACGCGGACTCGTAGTGCTCCTCGGTGTTGGGCCCGTGCTGCCCGGCCGCGTCGTCGTCGAAGCTGTAGCCGGGGTGGTTCAGCCCGCCCAGCATCTCCTCGCCGATGAAGTGGCCGTACTCGTGCAGCAGCACGTCGCAGTCCTTGATGTCGCCCGGCAGGATGTAGAGCTGCTTCCCGCTCTCGTAGGAGATGGTGCGGACCGGGTAGTTGACCGGGCACGCGCCCAGCGTGTGCTCCGCCTTCTCCCGGATGAAGTTGTGACCCCGCCAGATGGTCTTGTACATGTCGCACAGGCCGGCGAAGTCCGCGTCCACGTCCGCGGTGGGCTGGATCTCCACGTCGCCGAGGTCCACCTCGTCCGTCTTGGCGTCCTTGATCTTCTTCTCGTCCAGCGGGACCAGCCGCCAGATCACCTTGCCCTTCTTCAGCTCGTAGTCGTCCTTGGCGACCAGGTTCTCGTTGCCCTTGATCTGGGTGATGCCGTCCTTGTTGTCGAGGATGACCTTGACGCTCAGCTTCTTGCAGGGCGGCACGTCCTTGAACAGGAACTCCCCCTTCTCGGTGAGCGCGGTGGCGGACCCGAAGATCTTCAGCTTGTCCGCGCCCCACTCCTGGACGTGCAGCTCGATCTTGGCGCTGGGGAGGTACTCCTTGAGCTTCTCCGTGTTCTTCGACGTGTTGTAATTCCACTTCCGCTTGTAGAAGAGCTTCCCCTTCACCAGGTACTTGACCGGCGGCGACAGGGTGTTCGCCTGCTCGGTGCCGTCCGCGGTGCGCGCCGCGTACGCGTCGAGCGTCAGCGTGTCGCTCACGACGTGGCCCCCTTGTCGTGCTTGTTGACCAGCTCGTCCGCCGTCTTCTGGCCCAGCGCCGGATCCTCCTTCACCCCGTTCCGGTCCTTGAACGCGGCGAGCGCCTTCTTCGTCCCGTCGTCCATCGCCCCGGAGGAGGCCGCCGCGTAGCCCAGGTTGTGCAGCCGCCGCTGCGCGCCGGTGATGAACGCCTTGGCGCTGGCCGCGTCCGTCTGCGGGCCGACGGGGTGGAGCGTCCCCAGGCTGACGGTCCAGACGATCTTCTTCAGCACCTCGTGCTTCGCCTTCGGGTCCTCCTTCTCCTCCTTGAGCTTGAAGGTCTCCTTCGGGATCTCCAGCCCGTCATCCGCCGGCTTCTCCGGCTTGGGGGGCTCCGGCAGCGCCACCTCGATGGTCGCGCCCGTCGCGTCCGCCGGGATGGGCAGCTTCACCAGCCCGTCGCCGTCCGCGGAGACGTCCTTGGTGAACCCCTTGGTCGCGTGGGCCACGGTGACGGCGCACTTGGCGTTGGCCAGCTTCTCGCCCACCACCCCGCGCAGGTGCACGCGCAGCTCCGCCTTGGGCACCTTGATCTGGAACTTGGTGCTGGCGCCGCTGCTGGCGCCCTCCTCCTTCTCCTTCTTGTCGGGGATCTTCACCACGTCCCCCACCGCGAGCAGGTTGGGGCTGGGGCGCTTCTTCTTCAGATCGCCGTTGGCGTCCTGGAGCGGCTGGATCGACGGCAGCTTGTTCTGCGCCGCCAGCGACGACAGGCAATCTCCGTCCTTGCAGGTGTGGTCTTTGGGCATGGCCTACGGGGCGGCGACCGCGCTCTTGAGGTGGGGGTCGGGGATGAGGTTGGACAGATGCTTCTCCGGGCCGATGTCGAGGTCGAGGCGGTACCGGCTCCCCACCTTGAACGCGTCCAGCTTGGCGCGGTCGGCGAGGACGACCAGGTCGCCGTCCCCGACGTCCGCGTAGTCCGTCACCTGCTTCGGCGCGTCGGAGAGGACCAGGTTGTCGCCCATGCACGGCTTGCACATCGCGCCGGGGGGGCAGGGTGGGCAGCGGTAGATGTACGTCACGTACCCGGTGACGGTGGCCGCCCCGCTCGACGGGTGTTGCGCCAGCAGGGCCGCCACGGACCCGGAGGCAGCGGCCGGAGGGGCGGGAGCCGCCGGCGCCGGCGCGGACGTGGTGGGCACGCTCGCGGCCGGCGTGCAGGCCGAGCACAGCGACAGGAACGCGAAACAGGCCACCGCGCGCGTCATGGATCCCCCGGCAAGTCGGCAGGGGTGCAAGCTAGCACGAACGGTGGCCACGGCTCAGTTGCAGGTGTTGTTGAGCGGCTGGAAGTTCCGGTCGTAGCAGTACGCGCACGTCGCCCCGATACCGCCGCCGATCACCTGCGACCCCGCCACGTGCCCGACCCCGGACTGGAGCTGGATCCCGTGGGTGGTCCCCGCCAGCACCGAGTCGGTCACGGTGACCTCCCCCGCCGTGTTGGCGAACACCGCCGAGCTGGTGTCGGAGGCGCCGCCGGCCTGCAGGGTGCAGTCGCTGAGCACGCCGTTCCCCGAGAACGCGTAGGCGAACATCCCTCCGTTGCTGGTGGTGACCGCCGTCACATGTGTCATGTGGAAGCCGTGCACCGTCGCGTAGGTGGCGACCGCGGTCTGGAACGTCCCCGACCCGCTGTTCGCCACCGTCAGGAAGCGCAGCTCGGCGTTGGCGGCGAGGATGGTGGTCTGCGCCGTGGTCTTGATGACCGTGGTGAGCTCCCCGGAGCCCTCGATGTCCACGCCGTCCTTCATGAACAGCGCGCCCGACCCGTTCCCGGTCAGGTCGTAGATCCCCGGCTCCAGCTCGAGCAGGTACGGGCTGTTGGAGGATGCGTCGGTGATCTGGCCCAGCGCCGCCATCAGCGCCGCGCCGTTCTGCGCCTCCGTGCCGGCCGGGCTCACCAGCACCGTCCGCACGTACCCGGCGCCGGCGGGACCTCGAGGCCCCGGTTCACCCTGGGGGCCCGGCGGCCCGACACAGCCCAGCACCAGCACCGCGACCACGCCTCCAGCCAAACGAACAGCGCGCATCCGTGACCTCCTCCGAAAGAGACGGAGGAAGGCTACCCGGTCTTCTCCGTGACTCCCGGCGCCGGGGGGCCTCCGGAGGCGCGGGAGCGGAGCTCCCTGGCCTTCGCGCTGGGCTCCTCCAGCACGCGCACCGGCAGCACCATGGCGTTCAGCCCGGCGAACTGCAGCCGCCGCTGCAGCTGGTACGCGGTCTCGTTGTGGAGGATGCGCTGGAACCAGCGCTCCTGCTCGAACACCAGCTTGCCGGCGAAGAAGAGCGACCTCGGGAACTCCTTGGCGATGCCCCGCGCCAGCTCCTCCGCGGTGTCCACCGCCTCCGTCCCCATGGCCATCCGGTATCCGGCGGCCAGCCCCAGCCGGCCGGCCAGCTCCACGTAGCGGACCAGCGACGCCTCCGTCTTCTGCTTCACCTCCTCCACCGCCTCCACGTTGGTGAAGGTGGCGGAGTCGATCACCCCGATGGACACGAAGATGAAGTTCTTGAAGTAGCTGGGGAACAGGCGCTGGACGGTGAGCAGCGAGTGGATGCCCAGCCCGGCGTAGGAGCTGACCAGCAGCACCGCCGTGGGCTGCATCGGCTCCATCTTCTTCGCCTCGCGGGGGCCGGACGCCGGGACCGCCTCCAGCACCTCGTCCAGCCGCTTCAGGTTGTAGTGCACCTTCCGGTAGTGGCTGCGGATGACGAAGCACAGGGCGATCAGCCCGCCCGTCAGCATCAGCGTCACCCACCCGCCGTGGCCGAACTTCTCGTAGATGGTCATCGCCAGGATGAAGACGCACAGCGCGAGCGCCGCCGCGTGCACCGCGAAGTGCTGTTTCCAGGCCTCCCCGCGCTTCCGCCTCCGCCGCAGCCAGAACCGGCACATCCCCAGCTGCGACAGGGAGAACGTCACGAAGACGTTGATGGAGTACATGACCACCAGGTGCGTGACGTCGCCGCGCGTGTAGAGCAGCGCGAGCAGCGACGCCCCGCCCATCAGCAGCACCCCGTAGTGCATCGTCAGCCGGTCGGAGAGCTGGCTGAACCGGTGGGGCAAGTACGAGTCGGTCGCCATGTTCGCCATCACGCGCGGGCCGTCGATGAACCCGGCCTGGGCGGCGACGAAGAGCAGGAGCGCCTCGGAGACCAGGGTGAGGAAGATGAAGCCCGTCCCCACCGATACCCCGCCCACCTTGAACCCGCCGGCGAACGCGCCCACCAGCACCGCGTTCATCGTCTTCCCCTCGACCGGCGTCACCTGCAGCAGCAGGTAGGCGACGATCAGCCCTCCCGCCGTCAGCGCCAGCGAGGACCCCATCAGCGCCATCGTCTTCTTGCCGGTCTGGACCTTGGGCTCCCGCATGATGGTGAGCCCGTTGGAGACCGCCTCGATGCCCGTGTACGTGCCCGCGCCCATCGAGTACGCGCGCATGAACAGCGCCGCCATCCCGGCGAACCCCAGCGTCGCCATCCCGTGCGAGAACCCGCTGCCCACCTGGTGCGCGACCACCGGGACCTCGTGGGCGCGGCCGGCGATCACCCCCAGGATCAACACCGCGTGCGTCGCCAGGAACGTCAGGAACACCGGGGTGAGGATGGTCACCGACTCCTTCACCCCGCGGAGGTTCAGCACGATCATCACGCCGATGGCCACCAGCTCCACCATCAGCTTGGCGGGCATGATCCCCAGCACGTCCGCGGTGCCCCACTGGGGCGAGAAGAAGCTGAAGATGGCGTCGCCGCCCGCCGCGATGGAGATGGAGATGGTGAGGATGTAGTCGATGACCAGCGCGGAGCCGGAGACGACGCCCGCGCCGTGGCCGATCAGCCGGGACGCCACCACGTAGCCGCCGCCGCCCAGCGGGAACTGTTCGATGATCCGGCTGTACGAGTAGGCGATGACGAGGACGGTGAGCGAGGTCGCGACCGCGAGGCCCACCGCCAGGTAGGTGTGCTCGCCCAGCGCCTTGAAGGCTTCCTCCGGGCCGTACGCGGAGGAGGAGAGGCCGTCCGCCCCCAGGCCCACCCAGGCCAGGAAGGCGATCAGCGAGACCGAGTGGAAGACTCCCGGCTCGATCTCCCGCTTCTCCCCGATCAGGAGACGCAAGAGTCGGGTCATCCGCCGTGCATACCGGCCGCTGCATCAAGGCGGCGTAAGAACGGGACCGGCGGGCATCAAGGAAACATCAAGATCGACCACTCTTGAGGGATTCCTGACGCGGCCTCCGTTTATGGACGAGGCGTGGGAATCGTCTTCGACCCGTCCCCCGAGCGCGACCCGGACGGCTCCAAGCTGCGCAGCGTGCTGGACGCCCATTTCTCGCTCGAGCGCGCGCAGCACCACCGCAGCCTTCTGGTGCACTGGGTGGCCGCCCTCGCGCTCCCCGTCTGGCTGGCGGCGCTGCGGCCGGGCTGGCTGGCTCCGGCCACGGGCCGCACCCTGCTCGCCGCCTGGGCGCTGAGCGCGGTGGCGGCCGTCGCGGCGATCCTCCGCGAGTGGCGCCTGCGGGTGCGGCGAGACGTGGAAACCGCCGACATCGCCGCCGGGCTCCCGCGAAACAGGTGAAGCGAAGTGCTGTATGACGGCCCCCCATGTGGAGCCGCTACCTGGCGACCGTGGCGCTGGTCGCCCTCGCCACCGCGACGGGCGTCCTCCTGCGGGGCCACCTCGCCCCGCCCGACCTGGTGATGCTCTACCTGCTGGTGGTCTGCATCATCGCCACGCAGTTCGGCCGCGGCCCGTCGCTCCTCGCCTGCGCCCTCTCCGTCCCCGCCTTCGACTACTTCTTCGTCCCGCCGTTCCACACCTTCGTGGTGGCGGACGAGCGGTACCTGCTCACCTTCGCGACGCTCTTCGTGGTGGGGCTCCTGGTCAGCGCGCTGACCTCGCGCGTGCGCACCCAGGAGCGCGAGGCCACCGAACGCGAGAAGCGCACCGCCGCCGCGGAGCTGCGCGCCCGGACGGAGGAGATGCGCAGCTCGCTGCTGAGCGCGGTCTCGCACGACCTGCGCACGCCGCTGGCGGCGATCACCGGCGCCGCCACCACCCTGCGAGAGGCGCACCGCGACATCAGCGACGCGCAGCGCGCCGAGCTGGCGGACACCATCTGCGAGGAGGCGGAGCGGCTGGAGCGCTTCGTGGTGAACCTGCTGGAGATGACCCGGCTGCAGGCCGGCGCGCTGGAGGTGAAGCGCGAGTGGGTGCCGCTGGAGGAGTTGGTGGGCTCCGCGCTGACGCGGCTGGAGGCGCGCCTCGAGGGCCGGCCGGTGCACGCGCCGCTCCCCGCCGACCTGCCGCTCATCTCGGTGGACCCGGTGCTGCTGGAGCAGGTGTTCTTCAACCTGCTGGACAACGCCGCCAAGCACACGCCGCCCACCACGCCCGTCGAGATCTCCGCGCGCGTCGCCGACCGCCAACTGGTGGTGGAGGTCTCCGACCGCGGCCCCGGGCTCCCTCCCGGCGCGGAGTCCAGGGTCTTCGAGAAGTTCTACCGGGTGGCGCCCGGCGGCGCGCGCGGCGCGGGCCTGGGGCTGGCCATCTGCCGCGGCATCGTCGAGGCGCACGGGGGGACCATCACCGCCCGGACGCGGCCCGAGGGCGGGGCGGCGTTCCGGATCGCCCTCCCGCTCACCGGCGAGGCGCCGGTCGTTCCCGCGGAGCTCCCCGCATGAGCGCGCCCGGTCCGCTGGTGCTGGTCATCGAGGACGAGCCGCAGATGCGCCGCTTCCTCCGCGCCTCGCTCACCTCGCACGGCTTCCAGGTGGTGGAGGCGGCAGCGGCGAAGGAGGGGACGGCGCTGGCCACCAGCCACAACCCGGAGGTCATCCTCCTGGACCTGGGGCTGCCGGACGCGGACGGGATGGCGCTCACCCGGGAGCTGCGCGGGTGGGCGCGGATGCCCATCATCGTCATCTCGGCGCGGGGGCGGGAGGCGGACAAGGTGGAGGCGCTGGACGCGGGGGCGGACGACTACCTCACCAAGCCGTTCGGGGTGAACGAGCTCTTGGCGCGGATCCGGGTGGCGCTCCGGCACGCGCAGCAGGCCAGGGGCGCGACCCAGACGGTGGTGGAGATCGGCCCCTTGCGGGTGGACCTGGGGCGCCGGGAGGTGACGCTGGACGGCCAGGAGCTGCACCTGACGCCCATCGAGTACCGGCTGCTGACGCTGCTCGCCTCGCACGCCGGGAAGGTGCTGACCCACCGGCAGATCCTCAACGAGGTCTGGGGCCCCGGCCACGCCGACCAGACCCACTACCTCCGGGTCTACATGGCCCAGCTGCGGCGGAAGATCGAACGGGACCCGGCGAGACCGAAGTTGCTCTCGACCGAACCCGGCGTAGGGTATCGCTTTCGGGATAGGCTGGAGCCCGAGAAACGCCGAGAGGAAGGCAACCGATGACCGAGACCGCGAACCCCCCTGCCAGCAGCACCGAGACCCCCGCGGCGGCCCCCGTCACCACCGCCGCCACCCCGTTCCTGATGTTCCACGAGGGGAAGGCCGAGGAAGCCATCAACTTCTACGTCTCCCTCTTCAAGGGTGGAGAGCTCCTCGAGCTGAAGAAGTACGGCCCGAACGAGGTGGCGCCCGAGGGCACGGTGATGCGGGCCAGGTTCCGCGTCGCCGGGCTGACGGTGATGGCCATGGACAGCAGCGTGCCGCACGACTTCAACTTCACCCCCGCGTTCTCCCTCTTCCTGGAGGTCGAATCGGAGGAGGAGCTGAGGCGGTTGGCGGAGAAGCTGTCCGAGGGCGGCCGGGTCTTCATGCCGATGGCGGCCTACGGGTTCAGCCGCCAGTTCACCTGGTGCTCCGACAAGTACGGCGTCTCCTGGCAGATCAACTGGACCTGACCGCCAGCAGCGCCGCGCGCTCGGCGCGCTCCAGCAGGAGCTTCCGTTCGCGCTCGTTCCTCGTCATCGACGCCGCGCGCTCCAGCTCCGCGCGCGCCTCGTCCGTCCGCCCCAGCTTGAGCAGCAGGTCGCCGCGCACGCTGGGGAGCAGGTGGTAGCCCTTCAGCGAAGGCTCGTCGACCAGCGCGTCCACCAGCGCCAGCCCCGCCGCCGGGCCGAACGCCATCCCCACGGCGACGGCGCGGTTGAGCTCGATCACCGGTGAGGGCGCGCGCCGGGCCAGCTCCCCATACAGCTCGGCGATCCGCGTCCAGTCCGTCTCCGCGGCGGTGCGCGCCCGCCCGTGGCAGGCGGCGATGGCGGCCTGGAGCACGTACGTGCCCGGCTCCCCGCCCAGCTTCCGCGCGCGCTCCAGCGACGCCAGCCCGCGGTTGATGAGCAGGTGGTTCCACCGCGCGCGGTTCTGGTCGAGCAGCAGGATGGGCTCGCCGTTCGGCCCGGTGCGCGCGCCCAGCCGCGAGGCCTGGATCTCCATCAGCGCCACCAGCCCGTGGACCTGGGGCTCCTCCGGCACCAGCTCCGCCAGGATGCGCCCCAGCCGCAGGGCGTCCTGGCACAGCTCCGGCCGCATCCAGTCGTCCCCGGCGGTGGCGGAGTAGCCCTCGTTGAAGACGAGGTAGATGACCTCCAGCACGGAGGCCAGCCGCGGCGCCAGCTCCGCGCCGCGCGGGACCTCGAAGGGCACCTTCTCCTCGGCGAGCGTCTTCTTCGCCCGCACGATGCGCTGGGCGATGGTGGGCTCCGGCACCAGGAACGCGCGGGCGATCTCGGAGGTGGTGAGCCCGCCCAGCAGCCGCAGCGTCAGCGCCACCCGCGCCTCCGTGGAGAGGACGGGGTGGCAGGAGACGAGGATCAACCGGAGGAGATCGTCGCCCACGTCCTCGTCGATCTGCTTCTCCAGGTCGGGCGCCTCGTTCTCCCGCGCCGCCTCCATCCGGCCGACCTCCTGGTGCTTGCGCTCGGCCAGCGAGCCGCGCCTCAGGGTGTCGATCGCCCGGTGCTTGGCGGCGGCCATCAGCCACGCGCCGGGGTTGTCGGGGACGCCGGACCGGGGCCACTGCTCCAGCGCGGCGACGAGCGCGTCCTGCGCCAGCTCCTCCGCCACGCCCACGTCGCGCACCACGCGAGCCAGCCCGGCGATGAGCCGCGCCGACTCGATCCTCCACACCGCCTCGATCGCGCCCGCCGGGTCGGTGGCCGTCACGGCCACCGATCAACGGCAACTTCCCGCGCGCGCGCAAGGCGCTAGTTGCGGCGGGTCTCCATCTGCTTGCGCAGATCGTTCTCCTTGGCCCGCAGCTCGCCGGTGGGGTCCACGGAGGCGAAGTCCTCGGCGCTGTGGATCTGCCGGATCTCCACCTCGCCCTCCTGGAACGGCGCGCGCTTCAGCCACTCCACCGCCTCCTGGAACGACTTCACCTGCCAGAGCCAGAAGCCGGCGACCAGCTCCTTGGTCTCGGAGAACGGCCCGTCGATCACCGTCCGCTTGGACGGGCCGTCGAAGCGCACCCGCGCGCCCTTGGTGCTGGGGTGGAGGCCCTCGCCCGCCAGCATCACCCCCGCCTTCACCAGCTCCTCGTTGAACTTGTTCATCGCCTCGAAGACCGACGCGTCCGGCAGCTTGCCCGCCTCGGAGTCCTTGTTCGCCTTCACCAGCACCATGACCTTCATGACCGTCTCCTTGGTTTTGGAAGTCGGGTCCGTCCCGCCCTCTACTTCCTCGTCGAAATTCGATCCTCGAAATCGACACGGCATTTTCGATTTTTCGACCTGTGGCCAAGTGGTCGGAATGACTGGCGGGCCCGCCTCATCTCGCGCCTGACCTCCGGGTCTCAGGTTGGACCGACTCCGGCGGTTCGTGGAGGAGGAGCAGCGGTAGCGCCGGGCCTGCTCAGCCTCGACCCGCCGACCCCGCCGCCGCGGCGTTGATGTCCTTCGGGTCGAGGAGCTTCTTCGGCGCGCCGTCCTGGGCGATGGCGATCATCGCCTTGCCGATCGCCTCCGTGGTGGTGATGGCGTTGGGCGCGAAGAAGCGGACGAGGGGGATCAGCCACCACCCGGCCAGCGCGTAGAAGGCGCGGTAGGCCGGCGTGCGCGACTTGATGCCGTGCAGCGCCTGGATGGCGCCGGGCCGGAACATGTAGGCGCCCTTGAACGGCATCTTGATCAGGTCATTCTCCGTCTTCCCCTTCACCCGCGCCCACATGCTGCCGCCCTTCTCCGAGCTGTCGGTGCCCTGGCCGGAGACGTAGATGAAGGTGAGGTTCGGGCTGGCCCTGGCGATGGCCTTCGCCGCCGCCATCGTCAGGTCGTACGTCACCTTCGTGTAGTCCGGCTCGCTCATGCCGGCGGAGGAGACGCCCAGGGTGAAGAAGCAGGCGTCGTACCCGGCGAGCTGGTCCTCGACCCCCGAGTAGTCGGTGAGGTCCGGCCGCACCAGCTCCTTCAGCTTCGGGTGCTGCTGCCCGCCCGGCCGCCGCGCCACGCTCAGCACCCCGTCCACCCGTGGGTCGAGCAGGCATTCGCGCAGCACGCCCTGTCCGACCATCCCGGTCGCTCCGTAGATGATGATCTTCATTTTCGAACGCGCCCTCCGTCGCCTCTTGCTGGCGGTGCCCGTCTTCTGCCATACGGACCGGCGCCGTTCGACTTCCGATGCCATCCATTTTCGGCCGTGAAGAAGGGACCCGCTGGCCGCGGGGTCAGAAATTCCGCCTCACCCCCCTCGGACAGGAGGCGGAGGCCGGCTACCAGCAGGTCCTCCAGGGCGCCCGCGACGCCGGCGGACGCGCCGCGTTCGACGAGGCGACGAAGTCCTGGGCCACGCCGCTGGGCCTCCAGCCCGGGGACGGCGCCTTCCTGGGGGAGCTCAAGGCCCAGCCCCGGACCATCGTCGACCTGATGGAGCTGCTGCAGGACGGCGGCGCCACCAAGGCGGAGGTGAAGGCCGCCCTGGACCGGCTCATCGCCGCCAAGCTCGCCGAACCCGTCACGGGTTGAGCGCGGGGGCGGCGGAGGTCCGAGGGTACGGGAAGCCCTCGATGGGGACGCTGGGCTCCAGCGCGTGGAACTTGGTGAGGTCGAGGATGACCGCGCCGTCCTTGTCCTCGCTGAGCACGTCCGCCAGGCGCTGGCCGAAGGCCACGTCGAAGTGCTCCCAGGTCCAGCGGCCGTGGATGGCCTGGAGCGAGATGTCGTCGGTCCCGGTGAGCGAGCAGGAGATCTCCGCGTCGGACTTCTTCAGGTCCTCTGGGGTGAGGCCCTTGAGTGGGCTCTCGTCGTCGATCCGGTGGAGCAGCATCCAGGACTGCATCAGGGTGGGGGCGCGGTCGCGCACCAGCTTGAGGTCGTGGGTGCGGTAGATGGCGACGCCCTCGGCGGTGCGGATGGTGCGGGTGAGGGAGAGGCGGAGGTCCACGTCGTAGATGCGGTTGCTGCGCGCGTTGCCGACGCGGATCTGCACCGTGGGGACGCCGTCCATGGGGGCGATGGCGACCTTCTCGCAGAACACCACCCGCCCGCGGATGCGCGAGAAGCGCACGAACACCATCCCGGTGGCGATCGCGGTCACCAGCAGGCCGAGCACCGACTCCGTGGTGACCAGGACGTTGGCCAGCCGGGACGTGGGGTACATCGCCCCGTAGCCGATGGTCCCCAGCGTCTGCACGCTGAAGAAGAAGCCGTCCACGAAGGACCCCGGCGCGGCGTGCTCGATGCCTCCGGTCTCGGCGTAGAGCACGCCGAAGCAGAGGTTGAGCAAGAGGTACCAGGCGATGATCACGCCAATGGCGCCCCACCAGGGGATGCGGAGGTACCAGTGGTAGAGGTCGTGCCAGTCCGCCTGAGGCGCACCGATCACCCGGAATTCGTAGGACAGCTGGTTGCCGGCGGCCCCCCTGCTGCTCCGTAGCTCTTTCGCCTTCGCCATGGGCCGGCGATTGTGCTTCACGCGCCGCGCACTGCGTAGTCCTCCGCGTCCGGCTCGCAGAAGCGCAGCAGCCGTTCGCCTTCCTCCTCCAGCGCGGCCAGGTCGCGCTTCGCCAGCTCCCCGAACGGTTCCAACACCAGCGCCGCCGCCTTCTTCTTCCGCTCCACCTTCCACGTCCCCGCCACCTCCCCGCCGAGGAGGAAGGTGGCTCGCACCTGCAGATTCTTCGTCACCACCTTCCCGCGGTGCTCGTCGGCGATGACCCGGGTCCGGTCCGCGTGGGAGAGGACGAGGTTGTCGAACTCGGGAAGGAACCGTGTCGGCGCGGGGACGTCCTCGTCCGGGCGCGGGGCGTCCGGGAGGTCGAACAGCTCGCGGCCGCGCTCGTCGCGGAAGGCGCGCAGCTCGCCGCGGAGCTTTTCGAAGGCGTCGCGCGCGGAAGGCAGCGGCAGCGCGCTCCACGTCTGGAAGTCCTGCGGGGTGGCGGGGCCGAAGGCGGCCAGGTACTTGCGCGCGAGCGGGAGCGGCGAGTCGTCCTTCGAATGCGCGCCCTTCAGCCACTCGCCGGCGAGCGCGAAATCGGCGGCGGCGGGGAAGCCCCACGGCGCCCCCTGCGGCACCTGCACCAGCGGGACGACGTTGCGCACCGCGAACCCCATGGCGCGCTCGTCGCCCTTGGGGAAGCGGCGGACCAGCTCCTCCCGCGCCTCGTCGAAGGTGCGCGGCCGTTCGGAGAAGAGGGCGCGCGCGGCCTTCTCCAGGGCGGGCAGGTCCAGCGCCTTCGCGCGCTCGCGCAGGATGGCGTTCATCCCCCAGGTGAGCGCGGGCTGCAGCGACGCCCGGAGCTGGCGGTAGTCCTTCGCGGAGAGCCAGTGGATCGTGCCGCGCATCGCGGTGGCGCGGACCAGCTGGCGCTTCTCGAACGCCTCCAGCACGTCCGCCGCCGCCAGCTTCTCCAGCCGCGTCCACAGGCCGATGAAGGGCGGCCGGGGCGCCTGCGCCTGGAGCCCGGCCAGCGCCTCCACCGCCTCCACCGGGGTGAGGCGCGCGCGCTTCAGCAGCAACTGGCGGGCGAGGGTGGCGCGGTTGAGCGCGCGGCGGGTCAGGGTGGGGGCGCCGCCGGGCGCGCGGGCGCGCGGGGATGCGCGGGCCGGTCTGCGAGCCGATGTGCGGCGGGCGGGACTCACCCCACGTCCTCGCCGTCGTAGTAGCCGGCGTTGGGTCCCTCCTTGACGAGGATCCGCACCCAGTGCTCGCCGCGCATGCCGGCGGCGTAGTCGGGCGCGGTGGAGGCGCCGACCTTCTTCGAGTCGGGGTAGCCCACGATCTCCGCGTTGCCCAGGGTGGAGAGCCCCAGGTAGCGCAGCGGGCCCTGGCCGGTGTTGCGGACCTGGTGCGCGTGCCTGGGGCCACAGGGGAAGGTGGCGTAGTCGCCGGCGCGCACCGGCACCTCGGCGTCGCCGATGCGGAGCATGCCCTCGCCTTCCAGAACGAACATCGCCTCCTCGTTGACGCAGTGGAAGTGGCGCGGCCAGGCGGCGCGGCCGGGGGGGACCTCGGTCCAGCTGCAGCCGAGCTTGGCGGCGCCGGTGCCGAGGCCCAGCTGCTTCACGGTGGCGCCGAACTTCGTGCCCTGCTCGCTGGCGCGGCCCTGAAGCTCGGAGAGGTTGACGACGTTGGGGTGACGGCGCTGGTCGGTCATGGCGCACCGATTAGCAAGAGCGCGTGCCAGAATCCCGGCCATGGTGAGATTTCTCCTGGTCTGCGTCGGGGGCGCCATCGGCAGCGGGGCGCGCTACCTGGTGGGCCTCTGGTCGCTGGCGAAGCTGGGGCCGGCGTTCCCCTACGGCACGCTGACGGTGAACGCGGTGGGGTCCTTCCTCATCTGCGTGGTGATGCACCTGACGGTCACCGCCAAGGTCCTCCCGGCCAACCTGGGGCTGTTCCTCACCACCGGCATCATGGGCGGGTTCACCACCTACTCCACCTTCGACTACGAGACCTTCAAGTACGCGCAGGGGGGCGCGTACGGCCTGGCCGGGCTCTACGTGGGCGCGACGCTGGTCCTCTGCTTCGGCGCCGGGTTCGCGGGGGACGCGGTGGCGAAGCTGGTCGCGCGGGGCTAGAGGTTCACGCCCCGCATCCCCTGCTCGGAGTAGCGCGGGCCGGCGGTGGCGCCCTTGGGCGCGGCGGCGTCGATGCGCGCCAGCTCTTCCCTGGTGAGGACGATCTCCACCGCGGCGGCGTTGTCCTCCAGGTGGGCGCGCTTGGCGGTGCCGGGGATGGGGACGACGTCCGGGCCCTGGGCCATCACCCACGCCAGCGCGAGCTGCGAGGGCTTCACCTTCTTCTCGCGGGCGATCTCGTTCACCCGGTCCACCAACTCGAGGTTCTTCTGGAAGTTCTCCCCCTGGAAGCGGGGGTGGTTCCGGCGGAAGTCGTCCTGGGGGATGTCCTCCGGCTTGCGCCAGCGGCCGGTGAGGAAGCCGCGCCCGAGCGGGCTGTAGGCGACGAAGCCGATGCCCAGCTCGCGGACGGTCTTCAGCAACTCGTCCTCCGGGTCGCGCGACCACAGCGAGTACTCGGTCTGCAGCGCGGCGATGGGGTGGACCTTGGCGGCTCGGCGGATGGTGGCGGGCGCGGCCTCGGAGAGCCCGAGGTGGCGGACCTTCCCGGCGCGGACCAGCTCCGCCATCGCGCCCACGGTGTCCTCGATGGGCGTCTTGGGGTCGACGCGGTGCTGGTAGTAGAGGTCGATGTGGTCCACGCCCAGCCGCTCCAGCGAGTCGTCGCAGGCCTGCTTCACGTACTCCGGCGTGCCGTCGACCCCGAGGAACTTCCCGTCCGGCGCGCGCACGTTGCCGAACTTGGTGGCCAGCACCACCTGGTCGCGCTTGCCCTTCAGCGCCCGGCCCACCAACTCCTCGTTCTTGAACGGGCCGTACATGTCCGCCGTGTCGAGGAAGGCGATGCCCAGCTCGAGGGCGCGATGGATGGTGGCGATGGACTCCGACTCCTGGGCGCCGCCGTAGAAGTCGCTCATCCCCATGCACCCCAGGCCGATGGCGGACACTTCCAGACCGGAACGACCGAGCGAGCGACGTTGCATGGCCATCTCCTCAGCACATCCGCGCGCGGGGGGCTCGCGTTTCGACCCTCAGCCATGCGTGAATGTGGATTGTGAAACGGTCCGCGCTCCTGGGCGCCATGGCCATCCTCGCCGCGTGCGCGCCTACCCAGCTGCCGGTGGAGGACGGCTGCGCCGACGCGCCCTTCCCCGAGGACCTGCCCGCGCCGGCGTACTGCGAGTGGCCCGCCTCGGAGCCCATCCCGATGCCGCCGCGCCTGGTGCGCGAGGGGCCGCCGGCGCCGGGGACGGCGGTGATGCCGGCGCACCCGGACGTGCTGGACCACGGGCCGCGCGACGTGATGCGGCTGGCCCTCACCTTCGACGCGTGCTCCACCACCGAGGTCCACAAGTACGACGAGCGCGTCATCCACGCGCTGGTCGAGCACCAGGTGCCGGCCACCCTCTTCATCGGCGGGAGCTGGGCGAAGGACGAGGCGGCGGCGCTGAAGGCGCTGGCGAAGAACCCGCTCTTCGAGCTGGGCAACCACACGTACTCGCACCCGCACCTCACCTGGAAGACGGATGACCGCATCCGCGAGGAGCTGGCGCGGACGCAGGAGGAGATCGCCGGGCTGACCGGGGTGAAGCCGGCGCTGTTCCGCCCGCCGTTCGGCGAGTACGACGACCGGGTGGTGAAGATCGCCAAAGCGCTGGGGCTGCGGACGGTGGAGTACGACCTGCCGTCGGGCGACCCGGGCGCGCCGAAGGACAAGCTGGTGGAGTGGGTGGTGCAGCAGGCCAGGCCCGGCTCCATCGTGGTGATGCACCTCAACCACGTGAAGTTCCATACGGCCGACGCGCTGCCGGAGATCATCGCCGGGCTGCGCGCGCGCGGGTTCACCTTCGTGAAGGTGAGCGACCTGGTGGGCGCGGCGGCGCCGGCCGCGGTGGCGTCCGCGGCGGGCCCGAAGTCAACGGAGGCGCGGTTTCCAGAAGAGCAGCTCCGCGACGTCCGGAACGACAAAGCCGTCCAGCCGGCCAACCTGGTGGTACCCGTGCCGGGCGTAGAACCGCTGCGCGCCGCCGTTGAAGTCGGACACTAGGAGGAACCAGCCGCCGGGCGCGGAGGCCGTCTCGCGCTCGTAGACGTCCAGCAGCGCCCTGCCCACGCCGCCGCCCTGCGCGCGCGGGGCCAGCGCCAGCGTGCGCAGGTAGGCGCCGCGGCCGAAGGCGCCGCGCTGGAGGAACCAGCAGAGCCCTTCCGGGACGCCGCCGCGCTCGGCCACCCACAGCCCTTCGCCCGCGGCGAGCGCCTTGCCCCAGGAGGACTCGAACTGCTCGGGCGTGCTGCCATAGCGCTGGAAGAGCGGGAGCGCGGCCAGCTCGCGCGCCAGCGGCGGGAAGTCCTCCGGGCGCGCGGGGCGGAGGAGAGGGTCAGCGCTCAACGGGGGCCTCGGGGTCGAAGCGCGGCGGCTGGCGGCCGTCCACGTCGGTGAAGCCGTAGGCGCGCGCGAGGTCGGCGGCGAAGGTGATGGTGCCGGAGCGTTCGATGACTTTCGGGTCCGCGGCCAGCGCCGCCACGCCGCGCCCCAGGTACTCCACGGTCTCGGAGAGGTCGTAGCGGGTCTGCTTCTTCAGCTCCTCGGTGGTGAGGTGCATCCGCACGCGCTCGGTGCGCATGAAGCCGGGCATCACCGCCACCACGGCCACGCCGCGCGGGCGCAGGTCGCGGTCCATGCCCAGGATGAGCCGGTTCACCGCGGCGTGGGCGAGGTCGAAGTAGAGGTGGCCGCCGTAGGGCTGGTTGCCGTCCTGCATCACCCCGTCGGTGACGTGGACGATCAGCCCGCCGCCGCCGCGTTCCACCATCAGGCGCGCCGCCTCGCGGGAGGCGAGGAGGTACGCGTAGGGCCCGGCGACCATCATCTGCCGCCACTGTTCGCCGGGGCGGTGCTCCCAGAAGGGGCGGGTGAAGGCGGTGACGTCGACGTGCTCGTTGCCTCCCCAGACGGCGTTGGCGAGGAGGTCGAGGCGGCCCTGCTCGCGGCGGACGCGGGCGAAGAGCTCCGCCACCTCCTCCTCCGAGGTGAGGTCCACCTTCACCGGGATGCCCCGGCCGCCGCGCGCGATCACCTCGTCCGCGGTGTCGTCCACCGTGCCGCTCGCGCCGTCCACCGGTTTCGGGCCGCCGCGCACGGTGCGCCCGGTGACGTAGACCGTGGCGCCCGCCGAGCCGAGCGCCAGCGCGATGCCGCGCCCCGCGCCGCGGCTGGAGCCGGTGACGACCGCCACCTTGCCCTGGAGGGTCATGGGGCACGGAGCGTACCGGAGCCGGTCATCCGGTGGCCGGCCATCCACCTCGCCCGAGGCTTCTTGTGGGCGATGGATCGGGCTGTGTAGTCTCTGGCGTTCTTTCGCAGGAGAGCCCCCCATGGATCGGCGGCACCCGGAGAAGCAACAGGCTCATGTCGAGGAAGCGCCCCAGAGCATGAGCCGCCGCGGCTTCCTTCAGATGGGAGCGGCGGTCTCGGGCGGGCTGATGGTGAGCATGTGGCTCCCCGAGGTGGCCAGGGGCGAGGCGCTCCCCGCCGGGACCTACATGCCCAATGCGTGGCTGAAGATCGACCGCGCCGGCACCACCTTCTACTGCTCGCAGGCGGAGATGGGGCAGGGCATCTCCACCTCGCTGGCCACCATCCTCTGCGAGGAGCTGGAGTACGACCCGCTGAAGATCAAGGTGGAGTTCGCGCCGGCCGAGCGCGCCTACGACAACCCGATCATGGGTGTCCAGGGCACCGGCGGCAGCACCAGCGTGAAGTTCTCCTGGAACCCGCTCCGCGAAGCGGGCGCCATGGCGCGCGAGAAGCTGCTCATCGCCGGCGAGAAGAAGCTGAAGGTGAACCGGGCCAACCTGGTGGCGTCCGACGGCGCCATCCGCCACACGGCCAGCGGGCGCCTCGCCACCTACGAGGAGCTCGCCGAGTCGGCGGCCTGGGTCCCCACCCCGTCCAAGCCGGCGCTGAAGAAGCCCGACCAGTTCAAGTACGTGGGCAAGCCGCAGCGCCGCGTGGACGTGGTGGCCAAGAGCACCGGCACCGCCACCTTCGGCATGGACGTGCAGGTGCCGGACATGCGCATCGGCGTCGTGGTGCGCGCGCCCTCGTTCGGCGGCACGGTGAAGTCGGTGGACGCCGCGGCGGCGAAGGCCATGCCCGGCGTGGAGGCGGTGGTGCCGCTGGGGTACGGCGTGGGCGTGGTGGCCAAGACCTACTGGCACGCCCGCCAGGCGGCGGACGCGCTGGTGGTGACCTGGGACGAACCGCGCGGCGCGCTCACCAGCGAATCCATCCGCAAGCAGTGGAGCGACGACGTCGCCAAGGGAGGCGGAAAGCAGGGGATCCACCTGGGTGACCCGGAAGGGACGCTGGCGCGGGCGACCAAGAAGCTGCACGCGGTCTACGAGGCGCCCTACCTGGCGCACGCGCCGATGGAGCCGATGAACTGCACCGCCCGCGTCACCCGGGACCGCTGCGATATCTGGGCGCCGACCCAGTCCGCGGGCATCTCCCAGGCCGTGGCGGTGGAGATCACCGGGCTGCCCCACGAGAAGGTGCTGGTCCACAGCACCTACCTGGGCGGGGGCTTCGGCCGGCGCGTGGGCGACGACTTCGTGCGCGACGCGGTGATGCTCTCGCAGGCGACGGGCAAGCCGGTGAAGGTGGTCTGGTCGCGAGAGGACGACATCAAGCACGGCACCTTCCGCCCGGCCTCGTACCACGAGATCTCCGCCGGGCTGGACGCCGAGGGGCACGTGGTGGCCGTGCACCACAAGATCGCCACTCCCTCCATCCTGGTCCAGGTGCTGGCGCCCTTCGTCACCGCGTCCATGCCCAACTGGCTGCCGCTGGGGCTGAAGAAGGGAATGGCCGGCGGCATCGCCGGGGGGATGGCCAGCGGCGTGGACCCCACGCAGATCGAGGGCGCGGCGGACCCCGGCTACACCTTCCCCAACCACCGGGTGGAGGTCTACCCGCGCGACCCCGGCATCCCGCTGGCGTTCTGGCGCTCGGTGGGTCACTCCTTCAACGGCTTCGTGATGGAGAGCTTCATCGACGAGCTGGCGCACGCCGCCGGGAAGGACCCGCTGGAGCTCCGCCGCGCGCTGCTCAAGGACTCGCCGCGCCACCTCGCGGTGATGAACCAGGTGGCGGAGACGGCCGGCTGGGGCAAGCCGCTCCCCAAGGGCGTGTTCCGCGGCATCGCGCAGCACGCGTCCTTCGCCAGCTTCGCGGCGGCGGTGGCCGAGATCTCGGTGGAGAAGAACGAGATCCGGGTCCACCGCATCGTCACCGGGCTGGACTGCGGGCAGGTGGTCAACCCGGACATCGTGCGGGCCCAGCTCGAGGGCGCGGCCATCTACGGGATGTCGCACGGGCTGAAGCAGAACATCACCATCGACAAGGGCGGCGTGGTGCAGTCGAACTTCCACGACTACGAGGTGATCCGCCTCGCCGAGGCGCCGGTGATCGAGACCGTGCTGGTCAAGAGCGACGAGGCCCCCAGCGGCGTGGGAGAGCCGGGCGTGCCGTCCATCGCCCCGGCGATCGCCAACGCGGTGTTCGCGGCCACCGGCAAGCGGCTGCGCAAGATGCCGCTCTCGCTGGAGGACGCCGGCGCGTCCGGCCAGCAGACCGGCTAGGTTGTCCGCCCGGAGGGGGCTCATGAACCGAAGAGAGTTCGTCAAGGTGGCGGTGGTCACCACCGCCGCCGCTGGCGTGCCGGCGAGCGCGCTGGCGGGGATCGCCGGCCGCACGTACGCGCCCGCGCGGATCGCCAAGGTCTCCCAGCTCGCCGTCGGCGTGCCGGTCTCCTTCAACTATCCGGACGCGCAGTCCCCCGCGCTCCTCGTCAAGCTGGGGCGGTCCGCGCTGGGAGGCGTCGGACCGGCGGGGGACATCGTGGCGTTCTCCGCCCTCTGCACGCACATGGGGTGCCCGGTCCAGCTCCAGCGGGACCACTTCCTGTGCCCTTGCCACTACTCCAAGTTCGACCCCGCGCTGAACGGCCAGGCATTCCAGGGGCTGGCCACGCAGTACCTGCCCCAGATCCGCCTCCGGATCGACGAGGCCACGCAGGAGATCGTCGCCGAGGGCGTGGACGGACTCGTCTGGGGCCGCATCGAGAACGCCTGAGGAGGGGGATTCCATGTCGCTGTATGAGAGGCGGGACTCGCTGCCGATCCCGCCGAAGGACGCCCGGGTGCAGAGCACCGTGTGCCAGTACTGCACGGTGGGGTGCGGCTACACGGTCTACACCTGGCCCGAGGGGAAGAACGGCGGGCTCGCCCCCGGCGAGAACGCGTTCAAGGTGGACCTGGCCAAGCCGCAGCCCGCGCTGGGAGGCCTGCCCTACACCGAGTCCATGTGGTCCACCGTCCAGCGGGCGGACGGCCAGTGGATGAACGTGGCCATCGTGCCGGCGGCGGACTCCCCCATCAACCTGCTGCGCGACCACTCCAGCCGCGGCGGGACCAACGCGCAGACGACGTGCTCCGACGCGCGCCCCACGCGCGACCGGCTCCGGTACCCGCTCCTGCGGATCGGCGACGCGCTGGAGCCGGTCACCTGGGACGAGGCGCTCTCGGTGCTCGCGGCGCTGCTCAAGGGGACCTGGGACAAGCACGGGGCCGACCAGATCTGCGCCAAGGCGACGGACCACGGGGGCGGCGGGGGCGGCTTCGAGAACAACTACGCCATCGGCAAGCTGTTCTTCACCGGCCTGCAGATGAAGAACGTGGCCATCCACAACCGCCCCGCCTACAACTCGGAGGTCTGGGGGAGCCGCGACCGCGGGGTGCACGAGCTGCACTACACGGCCGAGGACGCGCGGCTGTGCGACACCCTGGTGCTCTGGGGCGCCAACTCGTACGAGACCGCCTCGGTCTTCTACACCGAGCACATGCTCCCCAACTTCAAGGGCTCCACCGAGCCGGAGAAGAAGGCGGCGTTCGCCCCGGGGGAGCCCCTGGAGCCGGCGCGGATGATCGTGGTGGACCCGCGGAAGACGTCCTCGGTGGCCATCCCCGCGATGATCGACCCGGACCGGGTGCTGCACCTGCGGCCGAACCTGGGGACGGACTGCGTCCTCGCCAACGCCGTGGCGCGGGCCCTGTGGGAGCGCGGGTACGCGGACAAGGCGATGGTGGAGCAGCGCACGGACGCGGCGAGCTTCGAGGAGTACAAGAGCAAGTCGCTCGGGCTCGGCGTCCCGCTGGACCGCTTCCTCGCCGACGCGGCGAAGATCACCGGCGTCTCGCGCGAGCAGATCGAGAAGGCCGCGGACTGGATCGCCAAGCCGAAGTCGGACCGGCACCGCCGCCGGACGCTCGTCCTCTACGAGAAGGGGATGATCTGGAACTACCGGAACTACGACACCATCGCCTCGCTGGTCCAGATGGCCGTCCTGGGCGGCAACATCGGCCGGGCGGGGACGGGGTGCGGCCGCCAGGGCGGTCACCAGGAGGGCTACGTCCGCCCGCCCTACCCGGGCTCCCGGCCCCCGGTGAACGTCGACAAGTACCTCATCGAGGGGCACGGCAAGCTCTACTGGGTCATCGGCACCAACCCGTACCTCACCACCCCGCGCGCGCAGCAGTTCCGCAAGCGCATCCACGAGCGGACGTTGGCGCTCACGCACGCGCTGGCCAAATCGGGTGAGCCGGGCACCACCGAGGGGCGCACCAAGGCCATCCTCGCCGCGCTGGCCAAGGGGGACGGTCTGTTCATGGTGGTGTCGGACCTCTACCTGACCGACACCGCCCGGGACGCCCACCTCGTCCTCCCGGCGGCCGGCTGGGGGGAGATGAACCTCACCTCCATCAACTGCAACAGCCGGCTCCTGCGCCTCTACGAGCGCTTCATGGATCCGCCCGGCGAGGCGAAGGCGGACTGGGACATCCTGGCCTCGGTGGGGCGCCGGTTGGAGGAGGCGTACGCGAAGGAAGGAAAGCCGGCCGACGCGAAGCGGTTCGCCGGCTTCGACTGGAAGTCGGACGAGGACGTCTTCCTCGCGGGCGCCGGGGAGTTCCCGGACAACGCGGTGGACGAGGCCGGCGCCGAGTCGCTCCCGTGCGAGACCTACAAGGGCGTGACGTACGCCCTGCTGCGCTCGCTGGGGCAGCAGGGCATCCAGACGCCCGTCCGGAAGGACCCGGCCACCGGCAAGCTGGTGGGCACCAGGCGGCGCTACGGGCTGCGGTTCGCCACCGCGGACGGCAAGCTGAAGTGGCACGGCGCGGACCCATGGACGGGGTACCCGGCCGAGGTGGACAAGTATCTGAAGGGCGGGAAGGAGAAGGAGTTCCCGTTCTGGCTCACCACCGGGCGCAACCAGACCCTCTGGCAGACCGGCTACCACGACCGGCACATCGCCGAGAAGATGCTCACTGTCCCCATGCCGTACGTGGAGATCCACCCGGACGACGCCAAGGCGCTGGACGTGAAGTCCGGCGACCTGGTGGAGGTGTTCAACGAGGAGGGGAACGGCACCTTCCAGGCCAGGGTCGTGGACTCGCCCCGGCCGGGGATGATCTTCGCCCTCCAGTACCACCCCCGCGGGACGTCCAACAGCTTGACGTCCGCGTACACCGACCCGAAGACCACCATCCCCTGGTACAAGGGGACGCGCGTCGCCGTCCGGAAGCTCCGGGGGACGCTGAAGGTGGCCGCGACCGCGACCGCGCTCGCCGGGAACGAGTACCCCTAGCTCTTCCCTCGGCGCCGGTGACTCGCCATTGTTGTCTGGCCATGGATCTCCTCCTGGTCAGACACGCCATCGCCGAAGATCGCGCCACCTTTGCACGGACGGGCAAGGACGACGGCTTGCGACCGCTCACGCCCCAGGGCCGGAAGAAGATGGAGCGGGCGGCCGAGGGCATCCGACAGATCTTCTGGGAGCTCGACCTGCTGGCCTCCAGCCCGCTCGTGCGCGCGAGTCAGACTGCCGAGATCCTGGCCGAGGCTTATGGCGGTCGCGACGTGGCGACCGTCAAGGCCCTCGCGCCCGGCGGAGGCTCGCCGGCCGTCGCGGAGTGGCTTCGGTCGCAGCGGGGAAAGGAGCGCGTGGTCCTGGTCGGACACGAGCCCGATCTCGGCCAGCTGGTCGGCTGGTTCCTGACCGGGGACGACACGTCCCTGATCGAGCTGAAGAAAGGCGCGGCGTGCCTCCTCGCGCTGGCAGGGCCACCCGCTCCGGGGAAGGCCACCTTGCGCTGGGCAATGGCTCCCGCCCAGCTCCGCAAGCTCGCATCGTCTCCCGACGACGAGGAGAGCGCATGACCGACCTTCCTTCGGAGCTCCTGGAGCGCCCGGTCGAGATGACCGCCCGCCTCCTGGCCCTGTCGATGCTCGACCGGGCCCGGCAGGCGTACGACCGGCTCGGCGGCCCGGCCGACGGCGAGGCCTTGCACGACTTCCGCGTGGCGCTGCGGCGGCTCCGGACCTGCGTGAAGCTCTACCGCCCCTACGCGCAGGGCGCCGTGCCCCCGGCGCTTCGCCGCCACCTGCGGGACCTCGCGAAAGCGACCAACCCCGGCCGCGACGCCGAGGTGGCGCTGGGGTGGCTGCAGGAGGTGGAGGACGGGCTCCGGTCCGGCGAGCGGCCCGGTCTCGACCGGCTGGTCGGGCGCTTCGAGGGCAGGAAGGGGGAGACCCAGGTCGAGGAGGTCCGGCGCTCCTTCCGCGAGCTCGACGGCCAGCTCCGGGAAAAGCTCGGCGCCCGCTGGTCGGCCTCCTTCGCCGCGACGACGGGCGAGCTGATCCGGCGTCATGCCGCGGCCTTGGACGCGAGCCTGGCCGCCATCAGCAGCGAGGCGCAGGCCGCCCAGCAGCACCAGGCCCGCATCCGCGTCAAGCGCCTCCGCTACTTGCTGGAGCCGATCGCCGGCGAGCTCGAGGGCGGCAAGGCCCTCGTGCGGCGCCTCGAGCAGCTGCAGGACGTCCTGGGCGATCTGCACGACACGCACGTCGTCTCCGGGGAGGTGCGCGCCGCCGTCCACGAGGCGGCGAGCGAGCACGCGCGGTGGCTCGCGACCCGGTGGTCCGCCCCCCCGGACGGCGCGCCCGCCGAGCCGTACCGCGATCCCCGGCCCGGCCTGCTGGCCATCGATCGGCTCGCCGCCGAGCGGCGGAGGAAGCGCTTCGACGAGCTCCAGGAACGATGGCTGGGACACAAGGCCGAGGGGCTGCGCCGCGACCTCGGCGACGCCGCCGAGCGCCTGGCCGCGCGCGCCGGGGAGGGCCTCGAGACGCCGGAGGCCGGAGCACCCGCCGAGCTGGCCTCTCCACGCTGAGGGGAAGTAGCTTGGCTGGATGAGCACCGTCATCTTCGCCTGCATTCACAACGCCGGCCGCTCGCAGATGGCGGCGGCGTTCTTCAACCAGCTGGCGGACCCGGCGCGCGCGCGGGCGGTCTCCGCCGGCTCGCAACCCGGCGAGCGCGTCCACCCGGAGGTGCTGGCCGCCATGCGGGAGGCCGGCATCGACCTGTCGGGCGCCAAGCCCCAGAAGCTCACGGACGAGATGGCCCGCGGCGCCCAGATGCTGGTGACCATGGGGTGCGGCGATCAGTGCCCCAACGTGCCCGGGCTGCGCCGGGCGGACTGGCCGCTGGAGGACCCGAAGGGGAAGCCCGTCGAGGAGGTCCGCCGCATCCGCGACGACGTGCGCGGGCGGATCCGCGCGCTGCTGTCATCCGAGGGCTGGCTGCGGCCCGGCGCCTGAGGCAGGCCGGTCAGTCGACGTCCAGGTCCCTGAGGCGGAACCAGATGCGCCGGAGCGCGACCCACGCGAGCACCACCAGGACGGCGATGGAGGCCGGGTGCTGCAGCACCTTGAAGAGCCCGTGCAGGGTGCCCTCCCAGGGGTGCTGCTGGGCGTCCTCTAGCGTGAGGCCTCCGACTCTGGGCGGGGCGTAGCGCACGTACAGCGCGGTCAACCCGCCCGCCACGGCCACCAACCCCCCTATCTGCAGCATGACGCTGAGGATGTACATCCCCTTGCTGATGGCGTACGCGAACTGGTTCGGCGCGTCGCCCACGATCCGCTCCGCCTGCCAGGCCATGTATCGCCCGCGCGAGACGATGTCGTCCCCCTGCCAGACGAAGTTGTCGATCATCGAGTTGACCGGCTCACGCAAGTTCCGCTTGTAGACGCGCCGGGCGCCGCGCCGCGCGGCCGTGCGCAAGTACTTGCGGAACTCGTCGGGCGAGACCATCTGCGGATCCAGCTCGAAGCAGAGGGTGTCGACCAGCAGCAGCGAGCGGGCCAGCCGCAGCGTCTCCAGCCCGACCGGGATGCTCCGCTTGCGGGTGATCTCCAGGAGCGCGAACCAGATCCCCGCGGTGGTGCGCTCCCACCATTCAGCCTTCTTGTCGCGGAAGGCGAACAGCCAGTCCCAGAAGTGGGCCTCCACTTCCTTCTTGAGCTCGTAGATGTCGATGAAGGGCAGGGGCTCCAGCGTGGAGACGGCCGCCTCGACGGTGCCCGACACGTCGTTGTAGCTCATCCGGTCCAGCATCATGAACTGCGCCAGGCGCGACTTGCGCGACGTGGTCCCGCACGAGCCGAAGTCGACGAAGACGATCTTGCAGTCCCGCTGGATGAGGATGTTTCCGGGGTGCGGGTCCGAGTGGAAGAACAGGGCCTCGTAGCGCGCCCAGAACGAGTACCACATCAGCCGCACGCCCACCCGCTTGGGCGTGATGCCCATGTCGCGGAGCTCGGCCAGGGCGCGCTGGTCCCCCACCTCGTGGGCCTTGAGGATCTCGTCGCACCAGTAGCCTTCCACGAACTCGCTGGTCATGACGTCCGTCGAGCTCAGCTCCACGTAGACCTTGGGGGAGGTGAGCCACTTCAGGCCGTCCTTCTTGGCGTAGTGCCGGAACAGCCGCTGGAAGCGCGCCTCCTGGTTGAAGTCCAGCTCCTGCACCAGCATGGACCTCAGCTCCAGTCGCAGGTTCTTGAAGAACTGGGGCGGGACGATGGCCAGCGCCTCCACCAGCCTGGTGACCACGTCCACCACGCCCAGGTCCGAGCCGAAGGAGGTGAGGACGTTCGGCCGGCGGACCTTGACCGCCACCCGGTCCCCGTTCTTGAGCACCGCCTGGTAGACGCAGGCGATGGACGCCGAGCCGATGGGCGAGGGGTCGAAGGCCTCGAAGATCTCCTCCAGCGGGACCCTGTCCTTGTTCACGTTCCGGCCCAGGGCCACCTCGATGAGCTCCTTCGCATCCTCGAAGTCGAACGGAGGCACCTTGTCCCGGAGGACCGCCAGCTCGTGGCAAACCTCCAGCGGAAAGAGGTCCACGCGCACGGAGAGCTGCTGCCCCACCTTGATGGCGGTGCCCCCCATCTCCTCGAAGAGCTTGCGCAGCCGGATCCCGAAGTACTTGGGCTCTCTCCGGCCGCGCAGGCGGTCCCACAGCGAGCGGCCCATCATGCGCAGGAGGTTCAGGAACCAGTGGAACGTCCGCCCCGCGACGCGGGCGAAGTTGGCCTTGACCACCACGGGCGCGCGCCGCCGCTGGGGCTTCTCCTCGCCCTCCACGCGCAGCCGCTTCGGGCGGGAAAGTGGCCGCAGGAATCCGGGCCTGCCACCGGCGAACGACGAACCGTGGCGGGGGCGATAGTCCCACCGCTCGGGATCCTGAACACTCGATCTCTGAAGCTTCCTGAGCGGCGGGCGCATGCGGGTAGGCGCGGCCCCGCGTGGGGCCGACGGACCCTACGTGCCGCTATTGCCCGGCCAACGTCAAGTCAAGGACGAAAGGAAGATGCCCCTCTACTGGATTTGGCTGGATCTCATGCGCTGCTTGACACCCCAGGGGGCCGGCCGGTTTAGTCAATTTCTCCGTTTCGTCGCTTTTTCCATGGGCTCGCGTCCCTTCCGGCGCCCGCCCCCAGACAGGTGAGGGGGAATGGCTTACATCGCCATCGTGCTTGCAGCGTTCCTGGCGTTCTCCAACGGCTCCAACGACAACGGGAAGGGCGTGGCCACGCTCGTCCGGCTGGGTGACGCCAGCCTGCGCCGGGCCCTCCTCTGGGGGACCCTCTCGACGATCATCGGGTCGCTGATCTCCTTCAGCTTCAGCTCCTCGCTGGTCGAGAAGTTCAGCGGAGCGGTCATCGACTCCAAGACGCCGCTGTCGAGCGCGTTCTTCGTGGCGGTCCTCGCCGCGGCGTCCGCCTGGGTGCTCCTGGCGACCCGCTTCGGGATGCCGGTGTCCACCACCCACTCCATCGTGGGCGCCTTCATCGGGGCCGGCCTCTCCGGGTCGTTCTCGGTGAAGTGGGGCGTGCTGGTGAGCAAGGTGGCCATCCCATTGGCGGTGAGCCCGTTGGCATCGCTGGCGATCGTGTACGTGGCGGCGTTCCTCCTCTCGCCGCTGCTCAAACCCGCCGCTTCGCCGGCCTGCATCTGCGCCACCGTGACGGCCCCCGCGGGCGTTCCGGGGGCAGGCCAGGTGATGTTGCAGGTGGGCCACGTGGCCACCTGCCCGGCCGGTTCGGCGGTGGTCACCACCTCCGGCATCAGCAAGGGCATCCACTGGTTCACGAGCGGGCTCATCGGCTTCGCCCGGGGGTGGAACGACACGCCGAAGATCGCCGCGCTCTGCCTGGGCAGCATCGCGCTGATCTCCGGGCAGGGGCGGCCCATGCTGGCGTTCGCGCTGGTGGCGGTGGCCATGGCGGCCGGCGGCCTCGTGGCCGGAACCCGCGTGCTGGAGACGCTCGCCTTGAAGGTGACGGCCATGCCCAGGAACGAGGCCTACCTGGCCAGCGCCGTGGCCGCGAGCCTGGTCAGCGCCGCCTCCTGGGGCGGTCTCGGGGTTTCCACCACGCACGTGGCCACCGGCTCCATCGTCGGGGCCGGGCTGAAGGCCGATCCGAAGAAGGTGCAGTGGAAGAAGGTGGGCGAGCTGGGCTTGTCCTGGCTGATCACGCTCCCTGCAGCGGCGCTGATGGCGGCGCTGGTGGGCGTGTTGCTCCGCGCCATGGGTCAGATGTAGAGCGTTTCGTCGAACGGTTCGAAGGAGCAGCGCCATGAGCATCGCGGTGAACGTGAACGTGACCAACGGCGGTCCAGCGCCGCGGCTGGAGCCCACCCAGGCCGAGCCCTCCCCCACCCTCTCCGCGGTGGGCCCGGGCCACGCGGTGCTGGTGATCGGCGGCGATCTCCTCGAGACCTGCCGGAAGGTGGCCGCCAAGCTCGGCACGCACGGCCGGATCGTGGCCGTCCACCCGGACGCGGAGGAGGTCCGCAAGGTCCAGCGCTGGACCGCCCCGGGGGAGATCAAGATCGGCTTCCACGCCGTCGACGAGGACCTGCGCGTGTCGCGCGAGGCGGCCAACGCCTGCGTGCGCGAGCACGCCCCCACGGACGTGGAGGGGCTCCGGCGCCTCAACGCCAGCCTGGCCGCCCTGAAGGAGCAGCCGCTGGTCGCCGACGGGAGCGTGGACGTCGCCCTCGTCGACGGGCTGTCCGAGCTGCCCACCCTGGAAGCGCGGCTGCGCATGCTCAAGGAGATCCACCGCGTCCTCCGCCGCGGCGGGACCCTGGAGCTGCTCGACGTGGCGGCGGACGAGCCCATCGCCCCCTCCGCGCTCCAGGGCGTGGACAAGCGGGTGCGCGCCGTGGAGAGCGAGTCCCAGCTCCTGGCGTCCGTCGCGGCGGCGGGGCTGTACGGGGTGACGCTGGTCCGCAGGGACAAGGAGCCCTGGAAGACGGCCGGCCGCGCGGAGCTGCGGCGGGTGTCCATCCGGGCCTACAAGGGGAAGGAAGGGGCCTGCTGGGACCACCACCAGGCCGTCATCTACCGCGGCCCGTTCTCCAAGGTGGAGGACGACGACGGCCACGTCTACTTCCGCGGCCAGGCGATGGCGGTGTGCAAGAAGACGTTCGACATCCTGACCCGCGCGCCCTACTCCGCGTACTTCGAGGGCTGCGAGCCCGTGGTGGCGGTGGTGGCGGACCTGGCGCAGCCGTTCCCCTGCAACGTCACCGGCCTGGTGCGGGACCCCGGCCAGCTCAAGGGCCGCGCCGCCGCGGAGGCGCCCGCGCCGGTCGCCCAGGCGACGCCCGCACCGGCACCTCAGCCGGTCGTCCAGAGCGCGGCCCCGGCGGCGCCCGCCCGGCGGGTGCGGCTGTACGGCCGGGGGGGCGCCCCCACGACGCCGGCCGCGCGCGAATTCGTCCAGGCGCTGTCCGCCCGCCTCGGCGCCCAGGCTGACGTCCAGTTCGTGGACCTGGACACCGCGGGCGAGGGCGAGGCGGTCCCCAGCCAGCTCCGCCTGCGCCTGGCCCTGGGTGGGGACGAGAGCCTCCCCGCCATCGCCGTGGACGGCGTGCTCGCCGCGGTGGGCGGGGTGCCGGACCTCGGGGCGGTGGACCGCCTGCTCGGCAAGGGCAGCACGTTCGGCTCCGTGCCGCTGGGCGCCAAGGCGACCCAGGAGATGAAGGAAGCCATGGCCGCCTGCTGTGGGCCCGAGGGCTGCTGCTGAGCTTTGTCGTTTTCGCCAACCAGAAGAAGGAGAAGAGACGCGTGAGCGTGAACCCGACCGATGCTGCCGAGGCCCAAGCCGTGAATGCTCCCGCCGGGAGCTACCGGCAGGAAGGCCGGAGCGACAAGTACTACAACCTCATCTCCTACATCGTCTCGAACGCGGTGGCGGGTGAGTACATCGCCACGGACAACTACTCGGAGGAGGTGCATCTCTTCCCGACCCTGGACGAGAAGAGCTACCTGCTCCACCAGGCGGAGGAGGAGAACCGGCACGCCAAGACGCTGATGGCGCTCTGCCACCGGCTGAAGATCCCGGTGGTCGGCCGCCCGGTGGAGCCGCAGTGGCTCGCGGTGCGGAACACCTTCGCGGAGGCGGTGGCCAAGAAGGACGTGGCCGCGTGCATCATCGTCCAGGACGTGATGATCGAGACCATGGCGGTGGTGCTCTACCGCACGCTCTCCGGCATGGAGGAGGCGGACACCGACCCGGAGACCCGGAGGGTCGCCGGCGCCATCCTCAAGGACGAGCTGGAGCACCTGGACTGGGGTCGCAACTGGATCCGCGAGCACCTCCAGCGCGACGAGGCGGCGGTGAACGCCTCGCTCACCTGGGCGCATCACCAGGTGATGCCGCAGATGTTCGGGCTGATCCGCAACGGCTGCGACTTCCTCTGCGGGGATCTGGGCGTGGAGTGCGGCAGCTTCGGCGTGGAGGAGATCAAGACGGACCTGGACTCCATCCGCATGCTCGCGCTCGACCACTACATCGAGAGCCTGGACCGGAGCGGGTTCCACCCCAAGGTGACCTCGCCGCTGATCGCCACCATGTCCTCCTACGAAGGCATGCCGGCGGCCCTGGTGGGCGTGAAGACCGGAGCGGCTCCCGCCTGATGACCGCAGGGGACCGGTGAACGTCACCCGGCGGCCCACCGTCCTGCTGACGGGCGGATCCGGCTTCCTCGGGAGCCTGGCGGCGGCGTCGCTGCTGGCGGGGGAGGAGTGCGATCTCCTCCTCCCCGTCCGCTCCCACCACGGGCAGGACCAGCTCCTCTGGCACATCGGCTTCGGGCTGAAGACCCTGGGCCTGGAGCTGACGCCCGCGTTGCGGGAGCGGATCCGCTTCGGGCCCCCGCTGGAGGCGGAGCGCCTCAAGGAGCTGGAGGCCGCGCTGGAGGGGGCGCCGCTCGCGGAGGTGGTGCACTGCGCGGGCTGCCTGGACTACTTCGACAAGGCCACCCTGGAGGCCGTCAACGTCGGCCTCACCGAGCGCCTGGTAGACCTGGCGCTGCGCCGGAAGGTGGACCGCTTCACCTACCTGTCCACCGCGTACTCCTGCGGCTACCTGGAGGGCACCGCCCCGGAGGGGCCCCACCCGGACCCGGCCGCGGACCCCACCGATTACACCCGCACCAAGCGCGCCGCGGAGCGGCTGGTGGCGGGCTCGGGCCTGCGCTTCCAGGTGCTCCGCCCCTCCATCGTCGTCGGCACCATCGAGGGCCAGTACACCGGCAAGCGGTACGGGCTGTACCAGCTGTGGAACGGGATGGAGCGGCTGCTGTGCAAGAAGTGGCTGCCGGTGCTGCACGTGGTGGCGCCGCAGCGGAAGGTCAGCCTGCTGCACCAGGACGCCTTCCAGCGCGCGTTCATGGCCGTGCGGCGGGACCTCCCCGAGGCGCCGTACGTGCACCTCACCTCCCGCTACGAGACCGCGCCCACCATGCGGCAGATCTGGGACCTGTGGAACCAGGCCTGCGCCCGGCCGCGGGAGGTCGTCTATTACGACAAGGTGGACGACGTGCCGCTGCTGGAGCTGGACTCGCGCCAGCGCGCCTTCCTCTCGCTCGCGTGGGCGAACCTGCAGATCTCCTCCCGGCACTGGCACTTCGCCACCGGCCACCTCGAGGCCCTGCGGCAGCGCGGCCTGCAACTGGACGACGTGACGCTGGCCTCCACCGAGCTGTGCCAGCGCCGCTTCATCGAGGGCTCGGAGGTGGTGCAGCGCTTCATCCAGCTGTACCACCGCGCCGCCTGAGGACCCTCAGGCCGGCCCGTTCTTGTAGAGGTCCTCCAGCAGCGCCGCGTAGCGCGCCTGCACGAAGCTCCGCCGCACCTTGAGCGAGGCCGTCATCAGCCCGCTCTGCACGTCCATGCGGTCGGCCAGCACCGCGTGGCGGCGGATCCGCGCGTGAGGCGCGGCGTCCCCGCTCACCTTCGAGACCTGGTCGGCGATCTGCCGCCGGACCTCCTCCGAGTCCTGGACGCCTTCCCGGAGGAACAGGAGCGCCACCACGAACGGGCGGGCCTCGCCGAAGAGGACGGCCGTGCCGATGGCGGGGTGCTCCTCCAGGCGCGCCTCGATGGGGTAGGGGATGAGCCGGTGCCCGCCGCCCGTCTTGATCAGGTCCACCTTGCGGCCGGTGAGGACGAGGTAGCCGCGCTCGTCCAGGTGGCCCACGTCCCCGGTGGGGAACCAACCCTGCTCGCCCCGGATGGGCCGCGCGTCCGCGTAGCTCCCGGCGATGCACGCTCCGCGGACGAGGATCTCCCCGTCCTCGGCGAGCCTGATGTCCACGCCCTCCAGGGGCTTGCCCACCGTCCCGGCCCGCGCCTGGCCCACCGGGTTGCAGGTCACCGCGCCGGAGGTCTCGGTGGCGCCGTAGCCCTCCACCAGGTGGAGGCCGA
>DASRBA010000016.1:0-37195 GCA_035637895.1 Myxococcaceae bacterium | reverse complement strand
CTACGCGACGTATCCGGAGGTCGTGGTGGTGGAGCGCGGGCCGTACCTGGAGCCGGTGCTCAACCTGGCGTGCCTGGGCGCCGCCTGGGTCTGGCTCTCCTCGACCCCGTCACCCAGGCGCATCTTCGTCGCCGGCGCACTCTTCGCCGCCGCGTGCGCGGTGAAGGTGTGGGGCGGCCTCTGGCTGATCGCCGCGCTGGTCTCGCTGCCCTCCGGCGACCAGCGCACTGGGCCCGCGCTGGACTCGCTGCCCGCTGCCGTTCGCGGCGACCTCTCCACCGGGGTGGCGATGCGTCGCGGATGGCGCGGCGCGCTCCTCCCATTCCTCGCCGGGGCGATCGTCGCTGGGCTGGTGCTCGTCGGGCCGCTGGCGCTCGCGGCGCCCCGCGCGTTCCTGGAGGACGTGCTGGTCTTCCACGCCTGGCGCCCGCCGGACGGCGACGTCGCGCGGCTCCCTCGCCTCTGGACGATCTGGTGGGACGTGCACCGGGTGTGCTCGGTGCTGGCGCTGGGCGGGATCGCGCTGGGGCTGATGCGGCGGGAGCTGCGCGCCTCCCGCGAGCTTCGCTTCTTCGGCGCGGCGTACGCGCTGACGGTGGCCGCCTTCCTGCTCCCGACCGCCTACTGGAACCAGTACAACGCGCACCTCGCGCCGAGCGAGGCGGTGCTGGCGGGCTGGGGCGGATGCGAGCTCTTCCGCTTCCTCGTCGCCCCCCGCCTTCCCGCGCTCGCGGGAAGGACGCGGCTCGCGATCCTGGCCATCGCCATCGCCGCCTTCCCCTCCCTCCGCCGCTCCATCCTCAACAGCCGCGCCCGAGCGCCGGAGCTGCTCGAGCTGGGCGATCGCCTCCGCAGCACCATCCCGCCCGACGCGTGCCTCTTTGCCTTCGAGCCCGCGTGGGGCATGGCCGGCGGCTTCCTCCCGCCGCACGGCATCCCCGGCGGGCCGGTGATCGTCGATCCCTACGCCGCGATGCTCCGCGACGCGACGGCCGGAGGCGTGCGCTACCCCCACGCGGCCGCCGCTTTCCGGAGTGACGCCTCGCAGGCGGCCGCGCGCGCGATGCTGGAGCGCTGCCGCTTCGCCGTCCTCGGCTGGCGCGGGCACTGGCAGCTCACGGAGGCGACGCAGTCCTGGTTCCGGGAGCGCTACGTGCCGCACACGTCCACCGAGCACTATGACGTCTGGGAGAACACTTCAGGGGGAGGAGAACGTGGGCGTCACCCATAGCGCCCCGAGCTGCAGTGGCACCTGGTCGAAAGGCTCCGCGCGCACGCTGGCGTCACCTGCGAAGGTGTCGCTCAGGATGAAGTGGGTCTGCTGAAGACGGAAGATCTCCAAGGTCCGCTCGGCCGGGTCGATGAGCCATACGTGGGCCACGCGCTCGCGAGCATAGATGTGGAGCTTCTTCACGCGGTCCAGGGCCCTGGTCCCAGGCGAGAGCACCTCGCAGAGCCAGTCGGGCGCGATGGGCATGAACGGAGCGTCGGGGAGATTGGGAAGGCGCTCCCGGCGCCATGCAGCCATGTCTGGAACCAGCACGTCGGCGCCCAGGTGAATCTCTGGCTCGAAGAGAAACCACCAACCACCTGGCCCACCGCGCCCGCGGTCGAACGGGCCGCCAAGGTCCTCGCCCAGAACCGAAGCCGCGCGCGCGTGTGGAATGGACGGCCTCGGGGAGGCGATGAGCTCGCCGGCGATGAGCTCCCCGATGAGATGATCAGGGAGCGCGCGAAGGTCCTCGTAGGTCGCCGGTTTCTTCGTCGGTATGGCCATTGGGCGAAGAGGGACTCGAACCCTCACACCTCACGGTACCGGATCCTAAGTCCGGCGCGTCTACCAGTTCCGCCATTCGCCCTTGATCCCCGCAAAGAAAAGACCGGGCGCCGTTTCTTGGCCGCCCGGTCCGAGTGAGAGCGGAGGGAATCGAACCCACAACCTATGGATTAAGAGTCCATTGCTCTGCCAATTGAGCTACGCTCCCGTACTTCCTCGCAAAATCAGGCGCGCGCGCTTCTAGCGAACGGGACCTGGGGTGTCAATTCGCTCCTGATCTGACGATTGACTGTCCGGGATCTGACTTCGCCCGGATTGCCCGCTTCGTGACCAGTTGCGGCGTCAAAGATCGCTTGATCTCCACCCGAGTGATCGGCAACGTCCCGCCTCCCTGAACCGCGACCCGGGGGGGCCGGCGCGGTTCGTCGATACGCCGTATGGCCAACGTCTCCGCCATCTACTCGGTAGGCGACTCGCTCACCGCCTACCTCCGTCACGCGTACGAGCTCTCGCGCGAGGCGGAAGGGTTGCCGTCGGCCTCGTTCGAGTTGGTCCCCGCGGACAAGATGATCGCCGGCGAGAACGGAGACGACCCGGTCACCAAGCCCGGCGTCACCCTCTACCTCTACCGCGTCACCGTGAACGAGCACCTCCGCAACGCGGGGGACGACTACGGCAAGCCGCCGCTCACGGTGAACCTCCACTACCTGCTCACCGCCTGGGCCGCCGAGGTCAAGGCCGAGCACCAGATCCTCGCCTGGGTGATGCGCACCCTCTACACCCACCAGGGGCTGAGCGCGTCCGACCTCACCCCCGACGGTGGCTGGGTCAGCGGCGAGGTGGTGCAGGTCATCCCGGCGGAGATCTCGCTGGAGGACACCACCCGCATCTGGAACGGCCTCCACCGCGCGTTCCGCCCCAGCCTCACGTATATCGCCCGCGGGGTGAAGATCGGCGTCGGGGCCTCGCCCACCGGCAAGCCCGTGGTGGCGCGCCGCCTCCGCTTCACGGACGAGGTGCCCACCGAATGACGACCGAGACGCTCGAGCACCGCGCGCTGGCCGCCATCCGCTTCCTCGACGAGGAGACGCGGCAGCCGGTGCGCGCGCCGCTCAAGCTCTCCGGGGACGGGATGCGCTTCGTCCGCAACCTCCGCGGCCTGCACGTCCTCACCGACGCGCCCGGGTTCTCCGACTACGCGGACAGCTACGACCTGCCGGAGACGCCCCCGCCCACGGCCACCTTCACCATCACCGCCTCCGACCCGTCCCACACCTACCTGGCCCGCCGCTTCACCGTGCAGCTGCCGCGCGACCCCACGCCGGGCGCGGACGAGGACCTGCCGTCGGACTCGGTGTTCAAGCCGGTGGAGGTGCTGCTCTACCCGTCGCCGGTGGCGCGGGCCTCCGCCGGGAGCGCGGTGGTGCGGCTGACCGTCACCGACAACGCGGACAAGCCGCTCGCCGGCGCGCTGGTGGAGCTCACCCTGGAGACGCCGTCCATCGTCCGCCGCGGCCTGTCCGACGAGCGCGGCGAGGCGCAGATCCAGCTCCCGGGCATCCCCATCGCCGACTGGGCCGACCCGGCCGTGACCAACGAGTTCGACCTCTCCGTGAAGGCCGCCTGGGCGGCCGGGACGGAGCCGCCCAACCCGGACGCGCTCGCCGCGTCCCTGCTTCCCGTCGCCGGGGTCTCCATCCAGGTGACCACCGGGGCGGAGGTCGCCAGGACCATCAAGCTGACGTGGATTACGTCGTGATGCCGTGAACGCAGGGCCCTACCGGGCCCAAATGAGGAGGGGTACTCAGTGCCTGAATATCTCGCGCCTGGAGTCTACGTCGAAGAGACGAGCTTCCGGTCCAAGTCCATCGAGGGCGTCAGCACCAGCACCACCGGCTTCGCCGGGCCAGCGCACAAGGGCCCCGTCGACGGCACCCCGGTGCTCATCACCAGCTTCTCCGAGTTCACCCGCATCTTCGGCTCGCTCGACGACATGGGCTTCGGCGGGCTGAACTACATGGCCCACGCGGTCCGCTCGTACTTCAACGAGGGCGGCGCCCGCCTCTACGTGGCCCGCGTGTTCGGCGGCGTCGCGGCCGACCACACCGCCTCCAAGGTGGCCTTGGCCAACGCCAACCCCGCCCAGCGGATCACCGTCGGCGCCCGCTTCCCCGGCGACGGCGGCAACGGCACCGTCGCCATGCGCGAGGTGCTCACCGCCGCCACCGTGTCGGCCATGAAGCGCGCGCCGGAAGGCACCATGGTGAAGATCGCCGACAGCGATCCGCAGCCCGCCAAGGTGACCTCCACCGCCGCGCCCACCTTCGACGTGGCCGACGGCGCCACCCTCACCCTCACCATCAACAGCGTCGCCACCCCGCTCACGTTCAAGGGCAAGACCGCCGCCATCACCGGCACCGCGGCCCTGGACCCCACCGTCACCGTCTCCGGCCCCGACGCCGCGCTGCACGTGAAGGTGGGCGACGACGCCCAGACCGTCACCCTCGCCTCCGGGACGCGCCAGGAGATCGTCGACCAGATCAACGCGCAGATCCGCGCCGGCCGCGCGCGGCTCAAGCCCACCACCAACGAGCTGATCCTCGAGACGGACGTCCGCGGCAAGAGCGCCCGGATCGAGGTCACCACCGCCAACCCCACCCTCCACGTCACCGCCGTCGCGGTGGACAACGCGGGGGACTCCGCCAACAACAACGTGGGCGACCTGGCCAAGGTCAGCCTGGCCGACATCCAGGCCATCCTCGACACGGACGGCGTGGCCGTGGTGGAGAGCAACAAGCTGGTCTTCAAGACCCCGGACTCCGGCGCGGACAAGACCATCTCCGTCAGCGCGGTCAGCTCGCCGGGCCTGCTGGGCTTCGCGGGCGCCACCGCCGGCACCGCGGGCGTGGGGAGCCTGGGCACCAACTACTTCGTGCTCGACGGCGGCGCCTGGAAGAACGGGGGCAACACCCTCTCCCTGCCCGGCGACGCGCCCTCGCAGCTGCAGCCCCTGCGCGGCAGCGCGTTCGTCACCCTCACGGTGGAGACCACCGACGGCGGGGGCGAGAGCCGCGTCTACGAGGGGCTGGGCGTGGCGGCGGCGCACAAGCAGTACATCGGCCACGTGCTGGACCCGGACCCGGTGACGCTGGCGGAGAAGTCGTCCCGCCTGTTCTCCGTCACCATCGGCACCACGCTCACCCCGTTCCAGGTGCACGACGCGCTGGCGGACCAGACCTTCACCCTCACCGGCGGCGACGACGGAGGCGAGCCGGACTCGGCGGCCTACGAGGACGGCCTGGCGCGGCTGGGCGGCGTGGAGGACATCTCGATCATCGCCGCGCCCGGCTCCTCCGCGTACGGCTCCGCGCAGGCGGTGCGCCAGGCGCTGATCTCCGCGGCGGAGAAGCGGCGCTCGTACCGGATCGCCGTCGTCGACACCCCGGCGGACCTGGGGCCGCAGGACGCGTCGCTGGTGCGCGCGCAGATGGACTCCACCCGCGCGGCGCTCTACTACCCGTGGGTGGTGGTGGCCAACCCGCTGGCCTCCGCGGACCGCGCGGACCAGCCGAAGGAGATCTCGCTGCCGCCGTCCGGCTTCGTCACCGGCATCTACGCCCGCACGGACATCGAGCGCGGCGTCTTCAAGGCGCCCGCCAACGAGGTCATCCAGTCCGCGCTCCGCTTCGAGACGGACATCAACTTCGCCCAGCAGGAGACGCTCAACCCCATCGCGGTCAACTGCCTGCGCTACCTCCCCAACCGCGGCAACCGGGTGTGGGGCGCGCGTACGCTCAGCTCGGACCCCGAGTGGAAGTACGTCAACGTCCGCCGCTACTTCAACTTCCTGGAGCGCTCCATCGACGTGGGCACCCAGTGGGCGGTGTTCGAGCCCAACGGCATCCGGCTGTGGGCCAACATCACCGAGACCATCTCCAGCTTCCTGGAGAGCCAGTGGAAGACCGGCGCGCTGCTGGGCTCCTCCACCAAGGAGGCGTTCTTCGTCCGCTGCGACCGCAGCACCATGGACCAGAACGACCTCGACAACGGGCGGCTGGTCTGCCTCATCGGTGTGGCGGTGGTGAAGCCGGCGGAGTTCGTCATCTTCCGCATCGGCCAGAAGACCGCCGACTCCCGCGACTGACCGACGTTCGACCCTTCCAACCTTCGAATTCTCAGGAGACCTGAACCATGGCAGACGAGCGCACGAATCCGTACGGCGCATTCAACTTCGAGATCAGCTTCGACGGGACGCCCTTCGGGGGCTTCTCCGACGTGTCCGGCCTCACCAACGAGTTCACCATGGCCGAGTACCGGGAGGGCCGGGACGTGGAGAACCACACCCGGAAGATCCCCGGCATCTTCAAGGCCGGCGACGTGACCTTGAAGCGGGGGATCATCAAGTCCTCGGACATCTACGCCTGGGTGGAGGACGTCCGCCGCCGCGGCCCGCTGGGGAAGAAGAAGTCGGTGGTGATCAAGCTGCTGGACGAGGCCCGCACCGCCGTCCAGTCGTGGACCCTCTCCGAGGTCACGCCGATGAAGTTCACCGGCCCCACGCTGGCCGCCAAGGGCGGCGGCGACGTGGCCATGGAGGAGCTCGTCCTCTCCGCTGAAAAGGTGACCATGGGCTTCCCGTAAGCCCTTGGAGCCATGCAGGGTCTGACGTTCGAGGTGGAGGAACGGGTCGCGCCCAGCGCGCCCGAGCGCGCCGACGTGGCCTGCTTCGTGGGCTACGCGCGGCGGCGCCCGGACGCGCCGGTGTCGGCGGCGGTGTCCCGGTTCCTCAACGACGCCGGCTGGACCCAGCCGCCCCACCGGCGGGTGGACCCGCTCGACCCGGAGGACCCGCTCCAGGACGTCCCCCTCCCCTTCGAGTCGTTCGAGGCGTTCGCCCGCCACTTCGCCTGGGAGGCCCGCTCGGACGAGGCGGCGGACGGCGCCACCTACCTGGGCGCGGCGGTGCGCTCGTTCTTCGCCCAGGGCGGGCGCAAGTGCTACGTGGTGGTGGTCGGCGAACCGCTCCCGGTGGACGCCTCCCGGAGCGCGCGGGCGGCGGCGCTGGAGCCGCTGTTGCCGGTGGGGGTGGCCGCCGTGGATCGCCTGACGTGGAAGGGCGCGGCCCACCTCTACGGGCTGGACGACGTGTCGTTCCTGGCGCTCCCGGACCTGCCGGAGCTGACGGGGGTGGACGCGGAGCCGCTGCCGATGCCGCACCCGCCGCCGCCCTCGGACCCGCAGTTCGTGGAGTGCGCGACCGAGGCGGACCCGGACGAGCCGGTGTGGCACACCCCGGAGCGCACCGCGCCGCGCTGCGACCTGGCGGGGTACCAGCTGTGGGGCGACTTCGTGAAGCGGGTGACGGACCTGCTGGGCGGCGGGCCCGGGCACCGCGGCGGCGGCCACCTGCGCGAGGCGCACTTCGTCGCCGCGCTGCCGCGCCCGTCGGCGGAGCTGACGGTGGAGTTGCCCGGCGGCAAGCGCGTGGCCGCCGAGCAGGACCTGGCCCGCTACTTCTTCGACAACGACCTCTTCCTCCGCTTCCAGAGCGCCTTCGCGCAGCTCGCCTGGCCGTGGGCGCAGACCTCCGGCTCGGACGGCCTGCCGGAGGAGCTGGAGCCCATGGACGGCGTGCTGGTGGGCACGCTGTCGCGCAACGCGCTGCTGCGGGGCGCCTTCCGCAGCGCGGTGGGCCAGCTGGTGGCGGAGGTGGTGCAGGTCAAGCCCATCCCCACCCGGCTGGACCTGTCGCTCGCCGGCGCGGGCGTGCCCATGCGCACCCTGGCGGAGCGCGTCTCGCTGATCGGCCCCGCCTCCGGCGGCGGGATGCGGGTGCTCTCCGACGTCACCTCCAGCAAGACGGAGGCGCACCGGGTCGCGCCCTCCAGCCGGCTGATGGCGGTGGTGCTGCGCGCGGCGCGGCACGCCGGGTTCGAGCACGCCTTCGCGCCGTCCGGGCCGAAGACGTGGAAGGCGATCGCGCGGCGGATGGAGCGGCTGATGCAGCGGCTCTACGACGCGGGCGCGCTGCGCGGGGACTCGCCGCGGGAGGCGTTCACGGTGCGGTGCGACCGCACCACCATGACCCAGGATGACCTCGACAACGGGCGGCTGATCGCCACCATCGAGCTGGACCCGGCCGCGGCGCTGGAGCGGCTGCGGATGGTGCTGTCGGTGGCCCAGGACGGCGTCGCGGTGACGCAGGGGACCGGCGCATGAGCGACGAAGGGTTCGGCGTGCTGCACACCTTCCGGTTCGACGTGGAGGTGGAGCCACTGTCGCTCGGGGGCGGCAGCTCGCCTCCCGACTCCATCACCGGCTCCTTCTCCGAGTGCACCGGCCTGGAAGGCACCATGGAGCAGAAGGTGATCAAGGAGGGCGGCCACAACTACGGGGCGTACATGCGCGCCGGGCAGGTGACCTTCGCCACCGTCATCCTCAAGCGCGGCATCAGCGCGAACGGGGAGCTGTTCAACTGGTTCAACCGGGTGGCGACCGGCGCCTACGACGAGCGCGCCGACGTCCACATCACCCTGCGCGGCCCGCCGTCCGAGGAGGGCGTGGACGATCCGCGCACGGTGCTCACCTACACGCTGATCAACGCCTTGCCGGTGAAGTTCAAGGGGGCGGACTTCAACGCCCGCGGCACCGAGGTGGGCATCGAGGAGCTCCACCTGGTCCACGAGGGGATGACGCTGGAGACGGAGACCTGACATGGGAGAACCCGCCACCTTCACGGGCGTCGACCCGTGGAAGAAGAAGAAGGTGACCATCCCGGTCAACTTCAACCCCAACTCGCTCCAGCAGTCCGTCAACAACAAGCTCAAGGACGACAAGAACGGGAAGCAGTCGCAGACCGTCGACGAGAGCGTCACCAAGCTCACCATGGAGCTGGTGTTCGACACCTCGGACGCGCCGGCCGGGCCGGGCCAGTTCGTCAGCGTCTGCAACCAGACCGGGCAGCTCGCGAGGCTGATGGGGCGGCAGAAGCAGATCCCGCCGCAGGTGACGTTCGAGTGGGGGAAGTTCGTCTTCGAGGGGATGATCGACTCCTTCCGCGAGACCATCGACTTCTTCGCGGAGGACGGGACGCCGCTGCGCTCCACCGTGGCGCTGGGGATGACCGCGCAGGACAAGGTGTTCAAGCCGGTCAAGGGCGCCACCGGTGAGGACGACGATCCGGAAGAAGACACCGGGGGCACCGGGGGCGGCGAGGAGGGAGGTGGCGATGACACCGCCGCCGGCGCCGAGAACCCGCGCTTCCCGCCGTCGGACGGCGCCCCGCCCGCGCCGGCGCCGCCCAAGACGGTGAAGCTGGGGCCGCCCACCGCGTTCGCCAGCGGGGGCGCGGGGATCGGGCTCGGGGCGGGGATCGGGTTCGGCGCGTCCGCCGGGATCGGGTTCGGCGCCTCCGCGGGCATCGGCTTCGGCGCCTCCGCGGGCATCGGCTTCGGCGCGTCGGCCGGCATCGGCTTCGGCGCGTCCGCCGGCTTCGGGTTCAGCGCCTCCGCGGGCGCTTCGTTCGGCGCGGGGGCCTCGTTCGGCGCCTCCGCCGGCGCGGGCGCTTCCTTCGGCGCGTCGGCCGGCTTCTCCGCCGGAGCCGGGGCTTCGTTCGGCGCGTCCGCCGGCGCGGGCGGCGTGTTCGCCTCCGCCTCCAGCGCGGGCGGCGTCTTCAGCGCCTCCGCGGGCGCGGGGGCCGGGTTCTCGGCCGGGGCGAGCGCCGGGGCCTTCGCCGGCGCGGGGTTCTCCGCCGGCGCGAGCGCCGGAGCCTTCGCGGGCGCGTCCTTCGGCGCGTCGGCGGGCGGCTTCGCGGGCGGCTTCGCGGGCGGGACCACGTACTCCAGCGCGGGCGCCAGCTTCACCGCGGGCGCCACCTTCCCCGCCGCCTCGGGCGCGGCGGCCTCCGGCTTCTCCGTCAACGTCTGGTCCGGCGCGCAGGCGTCGGCGGGGGTGCCCGCGCTCCAGGGCGCGTTCCTCGGCCTGCGCTCGGCGCCTCCGCGCTCCGCGACCACCGAGGTCACCTTCATCCGCCAGATCAGCTCCCAGACCTACGTCGCCGGGGGCTCCGCCACCTTCGAGCTGGGAGGGCAGATCCGCCGCGACAACATCCCCCCTCCCTCCAGCCTGAGCACCCGCACCCGCATCCGCTTCTTCGAGGACTGACGAGACCCACCCATGCGCATCGTGTTCGACGAGGTCCTGGGGAACGTGGCCGCCCCCACCGAGCAAGAGGAGAAGATGCAGAAGGCGGGCGCCGTGGCCGGCGCGCCGCCGCAGAAACCCAAGGAGCTGGCGCGCGAGCTGCGCCTGATGGCGGAGCGCAAGGCGCGGCTGCACGCGTGCTGACCTGAGAGGACCATGGGCGCCGTCGACACCAGCCACGACACCGAGACCGTCCGGCCGACCATCCGGCTGGAGGGTCAGGCCGACGACCGCGTGTCGAACCTGATCAACTCGCTCCAGGTGGAGGAGCACGAGGGCGGGATGTCGTCGCTGGAGGTGACCTTCCAGGCCATGGGCCGGCTCACCGACGCCACGGTGGACCAGGTCTTCGAGGACGAGCAGCTGATCAAGATCGGCACCAACATCGCCGTCTACACCGGCCCGCAGTTCACCCCCAACGAGGTGTTCCGCGGCGTGGTCACCGCCGTCGAGGGCCGCTGGTCGCACGACGAGTCGCCGGAGCTGGTCGTCCTCGCGGAGGACTCTCTGCAGAAGGCGCGCATGGCGCGCAAGACGCGGGTGCACGAGGACGCCGTCATCTCCGACCTCGCCTCCTCCATCGCCAGCGCCCTCGGCCTCACCCCGAAGGTCACCGGCTTCACGGAGAACATCGGCCTGCAGGTGCAGTGGAACGAGAGCGACCTCGCCTTCCTGCGCCGCCTCCTCGCCACCCGCGACGGCGACGTCCAGGTGGTCGGCACGGAGCTGCACGTCTCCCCGCGCAAGGACGTCAACCGCGGCAAGCTCACCCTGGAGCTGTACAACGACCTGATCCGCGTGCGCGTCACCGCGGACCTGGCGCACCAGGTGACGGCGGTCACCACCGCCGGCTGGGACGCGCTCAACGGGCACGCGGTCTCCGGGCGCGGCCAGGGCAGCGACGCCGGGCCGGGCTCGGGCCGCAAGGGGTCCGACCTCCTCCAGCAGGCGCTGGGCGAGCGCGTGGAGCACCTGGGCGGCGTGCCGGTCTCCTCCGACGACCAGGCGACCGCGGTGGCCAACGCCGCCTTCGACGCCCGCGCCCGCCGCTTCGTCTGCGTGGACGGGACCACCCGCGGGTCGCCGACCCTGCGGGTGGGCTCGCAGGTGGAGCTCAAGGGCATGAGCAAGCGCTTCGACAACACCTACTACGTGGTGCGCGCCTGCCACCGCTACGACCTGGTGAACGGTTACGAGACCGACTTCCAGGCCGAGTGCAGCTTCCTGGGAGAGCCATGAGCGACTCGCTGAACTCACCGGACCGGCCCTCGCTGGGCCACCTGCACGGGGTCTTCCGCGCCACCGTCACCTCGGTGCAGGACCCCAAGCAGCAGGGCCGCGTCCAGGTGAAGCTCTACAACGCGCCGCCGGACGCCTCCGACGCCGACGTGGGCCTGTGGGCCTGGGTGGCGGTCCCCTTCGCCGGCGGCGACCGCGGCGCGCTCTTCCTCCCGGACGTGGACGACGAGGTGGCGGTGACGTTCATCCAGGGAGATCCGTCCCAGCCCATCGTCATCGGCGGATTGTGGAACGGGAAGGACGCGCCCCCGGACCAGCCGGGCGGCGACCGGATCGACCGCTACGTGGTGAAGGCGCGGCGGGGCAGCCAGATCGCGATCATCGAGGAGAGCGAGGGCAACGCGAAGATCACCGTCTCCGTCCCCGGCAACGTGAGCGTGAAGCTGGACCAGTCCTCCTCCGGCTCGCTCACCCTGGAGGCGGCGGGGAACAAGATCGTCCTCGACAGCCAGGGCATCAGCATCCAGGGCACGCAGAAGATCGCCATGCAGGCCGGCCAGATGGAGATGAAGGCCGGGACCATCGACGTCACCGCCGCCATCTCCTCCTTCTCGGCCATCGTGAAGGCGGCGGTGCACCAGGCCACCTCGGTGATCGGCACCACCTACACGCCGGGGGCGGGGAACGTATGGTAGGCGACCACCCGGTCCTGCTCCGCGGCCTCACCTTCGACCCCAAGAGCGGCGCGCCCACGCCCGCCCCGGGTGGCGCGGTGGTGCTGGCCGAGCGGACGGAGGACGGCAACTTCGTCAAGGCGATGCTGGGCGAGCTGGCCTCGGCGGATGGACGCCAGCTCCTGGCCAAGACGGTGGTCTCCACCGGGCCCGGCACCAAGGGCCTCAAGCTCTTCCAGCCGGTGCACGGCGCCTACAACCTGGCGCTGCTGGAGGCGCACTGCGACCAGTTCGGCGACCCGCGGCTGGACCCCAACGACATCGACAGCTCGGGGATGGTCATCCGGCGGGTGAACGGCGCCGGCCGCGAGGCGTGGGTGAAGCGCGCGGGCAAGGTGGCCGGCTGGGTGACGCTCTCCGCCGCCGACCTGGACCGCGACCCGGACCCGGCGCGGCGGGACGGCCCGGACGGCCCCGGCCCCGCGGAGGTGCGGCGCACGCTGCTGAAGCGGATGGGCGCGACCTCCAACGACGAGGAGACGGTGGAGCCGCTGTTCGCCGCCCCGCCCAACGACTGCAAGGCGCTGGGCCGCACGCTGCTGTACGGCGTGGTGATGACCGCCAGCGCCGAGTCGCCGGACGCCTCGCTCGCGCCCGCGCTGGGCGGCTTCGACGCCTCCGAGGTGCAGGGGCTGATCTCCCCCTACTTCGCCTCCGGCAAGACCGTCGACTGGAACGGCCTGTCGCTGCAGTCCTTCTCCTTCGCGGACCTCAAGGACCCCAAGGTCAGCGCGGACGCGCGCAACAAGCTGTCGCTGCTGGCGGACTTCCTCCGCGGGCTGGTGGCGGTGTTCGACGCCTTCCAGACGCCCAAGCTGCTGGCGGCGATGAACAAGGTGTCGCTGGACTTCGCGGACGGCAAGGCGCACCCCGCGGGGGACTTCCTGGCGAAGCTGGCGGACGTGCTGGTGCAGGGGCAGTCCGGCAAGGTGAAGCTGCCCAAGTCCTGGCCCAAGGTGGGCACCAAGGACCAGGCGGAGATCGTGGCCCAGGCGCGCACCGCGGCCGGCGCCCGGATGTCGCAGCTGATCTCCGCCGAGCGCCGCTACGACCGCCGCACCTCGGTCTACGTGGCGCGCGCCTTCGTCCGGGTGAAGCGCGACGACGGCTGCCCGCCGGAGATCGTCTGGAGCCCGGAGAGCGCGCCCTTCACCATCGCCGCCTGGCACGAGAAGGGGAAGCGGCCGCCGGTGCACATCGACCTGCCGTCGCTCTCCGACCTGAAGAACCTCAGCCCCAACGTGACGTTCAAGGTGCCGGGCAACCTGTTCAACATGCTGAACCAGGACCCGGTGTCGATGCTCAAGGGGGAGGGCGGCCCGGGCGCGGACGGCATCGCGTGGCTGTGCAGCTTCAACATCCCGATCATCACGCTGGTCGCGTTCCTGGTCTTCAACATCTTCCTGTCGCTCTTCAACATCATCTTCTTCTGGATGTTCCTGGTGAAGATCTGCATCCCGATACCCGCCTCCCTGAAGGCGAGGTTCGGAGGGTGAGCGCGCCATGACCGACCCGCGCCAGTCCCGACCCGGGGTGGGGTTCCCGCTGCTCGGCGCGCCCGATCAGCAGGGGCAGCTGGGCTTCCCCACGACGGAGCAGTCCGTCCGCCAGTCCATCGAGATCATCCTCCGCACCCGCCCCGGCGAGCTGCTGCAGCACCCGGAGTTCGGCGCCGGGCTGGAGGACTTCGTGGGACAGCCCAACTCGCCCACCACCCGCCGGCGGATCCAGGAGGTGGTGGGGTCGTCGCTCGCCCGCTGGGAGCCGAGGCTGGAGCCCTTGCGGGTGGACGTGGAAGAGATTCCGGACCGGCCGACGCAGGTCCGCGTGCAGCTCACCTACCGACTGAAGCGCACGGGCGCCGTGCAGCAGCTCGGCCTGGCCATCGACCTGGGAGCCTAGATGCCGATCGTTCCACCGCGGCTGGATGACCGGAGCTTCCCCGACCTCGTCGAGGAGCTCCTGGCGCGCATCCCGGCGCACACCCCCGAATGGACGCACGCGCGGGTGGGCGACCCCGGACGCACCTTGCTGGAGCTGTTCGCCTGGCTGGGGGACGCCATCCTCTACCGGGCCAACCTCATCCCGGAGCGGCAGCGCCTGGCGTTCCTGCGCCTTCTGGGCACCGGCCTGCGCCCCGCCACCGCCGCCAGCGGCGTGGTGAGCGTGCAGTTCGACTCCCAGACGCTGCAGAACACGGTCACCCTGCGGCCCTTGGGGACCATCCGCAAGCCGGCCCCCTTCGAGACGCGCACCGAGCTGACCGTGGTGCACGTCACCGCCGAGGCGTACCGGAAGCGGCCGCTCACCGCCGACGAGAAGAAGACCCGCGCCGCCATGCTCCCGCGGCTGGCGCAGATCTACGGGCTGAAGCCCGCCTTGACCCACGGCTTCTACGAGACGACGCCCGTCTTCCCCGGCGGGATGGCGGACCCGCGCGGCATCGACCTGGTGGCGGACACGGTGGACGGCGCGCTGTGGATCGCGCTGCTGGCGCCCAAGGTGACGGACGTGGCGGCGGTGCGGGACGACCTCACCAAGGGCGGCGGCGCCGGGCCGCGCACGCTGGCGGTGGGCATCGCCCCCGCGGTGGAGATCCCCCGGCTGTTCGAGGACGTGGGCGCCGCCGGCCAGCTCCCGCAGATCTGGGACATCACCGGCACGCCGCTGCCGGCCGGTCCCGCGTACCACCGCTGCAACGTGGTCTACGACTCCACCTCCGGCCTCACCCGCCGCGGCGTGGTGCGGCTGCTGTTGCCCTCCGACATCGGCGCGCCCAGCAACGACGTGAAGGCCGACCCGCACGCCGGCCTGGGCGAACGCCCGCCGCGGCTGGACGACCCGGACCGCGCCGGCCGGCTGGTGGCGTGGCTCCGCGTCCGCCCCGCCGGGAAGCCGGCGCGCTTCACCCTCTCCTGGGTGGACGTCAACGCGGTGGAGATCGACCAGCGGGAGACCGTCTCCGGCCGCATCGTGGGCCAGAGCGACGGCACCGCCGACCAGGAGCTCAAGCTCCCCACCACCCAGGTGGAGCCGGCCACCTTCCAGCTCATGGTGGAGGAGCCGGAGGTCGGCTTCCGCCCGTGGGCGGCGATCGAGGACCTGGCGCTGGCGCGGCGCGACGACGCCGTGTTCCAGCTGGATCCGGAGGCGGGCACCGTCCGCTTCGGCGACGGCGTGCGCGGCCGCATCCCCTCGGCGGGCGCGCAGGTGATGGTGGCCACCATGCGCTCCGGCGGCGGGACCAAGGGCAACCTGCCGCCGCTCACGCTGAAGGAGATCTCCGCGGTCACCACCGCCGGCGGGCCGCCGCCCAAGCTGAAGGTGGTGCAGGCGCAGCCCACGCTGGGCGGGGACGACGCGGAGACGCTGGCGGAGGCGGAGCAGCGCATCCCCGCGCTGATGCGCCACGGCGACCGCGCGGTCACCGAGGAGGACTACCGGCGGCTCGCCTTCTCCACCCCCGGCGTGCAGCTGGGGCGCGTCGAGGTGCTCCCGCGCTTCGAGCCCAAGCAGCGGCGCGACGACGTGCCGGGCGTGGTCTCGGTGATGGTGCTGCCGGCGGCGGTGCGGCCGTCGGCCCCCTACCCGCGCCCGGACCGCCCGCTGCTGGAGGCGGTGTACGGCTTCCTCGAGCCGCGCCGCCCGCTCACCACCGAGCTGTACGTGATGGGCTGCGAGTACATCCCGCTCGGGCTGGGCGTGGGCGTCACCCTGGAGGAGGGCGCCAACCGCGAGCTGGTGATGGAGAACATCCGCCAGGCGCTGCAGCGCTTCCTCTTCCCCACCCCGCCGGGCGGCCACACCGGCAGCGGCTGGCCGCTGGGGCGCGACGTGATGGACCGCGAGCTTCTGGTCGCGGTGGCGCAGGTGGACGGCATCGAGACGGTGGCCGGCATCAGCCTGTTCTCCAAGGGCGCCGCCACCCGCCTGCTGGCCGGCTCCAAGAAGATCGGCACCAGCCATGACCTGGCCCGCTTCACTGTGTCGCCGCCCAAGCCGCCGCCCCCGCCCGCCCCCGGCGCCGCGCCGCCCGCGCCCGCGCCGTGGATCACGCTCAAGGGGAGCTCCGCCAACGTGCCGGTGGAGCTGGCGCTGGAGAGCTGGCAGCTGCCGGAGCTGCTCGCGGTGGCGGTGAGCACGGACGGCGAGGTGCCCACCGATCCGGACGGCGGCGCGACGCCGGGCGGCGCCACCGACCCGAACCAGGGCGTCGCCGTCCCGGTGGTGCCCGAGGTCTGCTGATGGACGCCAACCGCCTCCGCTTCCACATGCTGTCCGACGCCGCCGACTGGGCGCCGGAGGTGTCCGTCCCGGACGGGCGGGTGGCGGTGTACGACGGCGCGCGCCGCACGCTGCGCCTGGGCAGCCTCACCGACCCGCGGACGCTGGACGAGGCGACGGACGCGCTGTCGGTGGGGCCGCGGCTGGCGCGGACGCCGGCCGCCATGGACGCGTTGGCCACCTGGGCGTGGTGGGACGGCGCCGGCAAGAAGGTGCTCGCCGCGGGCGGGGGCGCCGGCAGCGCGACGCTGTTCGACCCGGTCTCGGCGGGGCTGGCGGGCGACGTCACCGACCTGGCGCCCGGCGCGAACGCGGTCCTCTACGCCGCGGTGGGGCTGCGGGTGGCGGCGGTGCACCTGCGCCGGCGGTGGGAGCCGGTGGCGTTCCCCAAGCAGGGGCTGGACGCGTACCGGCTGGCGCCCGATCCGCGCGGCGGCTGCTGGGTGCTGGGCGGGCCGCCGTCGATGGTGCTGGGAGATCCGCCGCCCATGCTGGGGCGCGTGGACGGGGCGCCGCTGCCCACCGTGCTCCCCATCCCCAGCGGGCCGGACCTCTTCCGCCCCGTGCAGGAGAACCCGGACCCGCCGCGCACGCAGGTGCTGGCCACGCTGGGCTGGCCGGGCGAGGTGGCGGTGGGGCTGGCCACCGCGCCGTCGGGCGTGCTGGCGGTGCTGAGCTGGATCCTCGACCCGGCCGCCGCGGGCGTGGACCCGGCCGCCGCGTGGGCGCGGGTGCGGCTGTACTCGGACGATTTCTCCGGGCCCATCGCGCTCCAGGGCCTGAAGCGGCCGTTCTCCATCCGCTTCACCGCGGAGACGCAGCTGGCGGCGCTGTCCCTGCACACCGGCGCCGGCGCCCCGTGCGAGGCCGTCGCCTACGACCTGGACGAGCGCGCGCTCACCGCGGTGCCGCGGGGCGACTACTTCCCCCTCCCGGACCACGACGGCGGCCCGTTCCTCAACGCCGCGCCGGGCGTCCTCCCGCCCGCCCACGGCACCACCGCCGGGGCCGACCAGCAGCCCACCCCGCTGCAGGCGCTCTCGTTGCCGCAGCTGGCGAGCCACGGGCTGGCCACGCCGGCGTCCGACCGGGTGCTCGACTCGAAGAGCCCGCGCGCCACCTGGCACCGGCTGTACCTGGAGGGCGTGCTCCCGTCCCGCTGCGGCGTCATCGTCTGGCTGAACGCCACCGACGACGCGGCCCCGCCCTCCGCCGAGGACCCGGGCTGGCAGGAGCACCGCTTCGGCGCGGTGCCGGGCGCGCCCGCCCCCGGCGTGCCCAGCGGGGTCTGGGTGCCGTTCGACTCCGAGGTGCCGTTCCAGCCGAGCCTGTCGCCCCTGCCGCGGTCTCCGGGCGAGAGCGGGCTGTTCACCGTGCTCGTCCAGCGCGCCAACCGGCGGGTGCGCTCGCTCATCGGCCGCTACCTGTGGATCCGGGTGGAGCTGTTCGGCGACGGGCGGCGCACGCCGGAGATCGCCGCGCTGCGCGCCTACGCCTCGCGCTTCTCCTACGCGGAGAACTACCTGCCCGCGCTCTACCGCGAGCAGCTCTTCGGCGCCGACGCGGACGAGGCGGGGACCGCCACCCCCGCCGACTTCCTGGAGCGCTTCCTGGGCATCGTGGAGGGCGTGCTCACCCCCGTCGAGGACCGGGTGGGGAACGCGTTCGTGCTCACCGACGCGCGCTGCGTGCCGGACGACTCGCTGGAGTGGCTGGCCAGCTGGGTGGGCCTCACCTTCGACCCGCAGATCCCGGCCGGCCGGCGCCGCGCGATGCTGGCCGCCGCGGCGAAGCTCTCGCGCCGCCGCGGGACGCTGGGCGGGCTGCAGCTGGCGCTGGACGTGGTGACGGACGGGATGGTGGCCCGCGGCCAGGTGGTGGTGGTGGAGGACTTCCGGCTGCGCCGCACCTTCGCCACCATCCTGGGCGCGGACCTCTCCGACGCGGACGACCCGCTGCTCCCCGGCCTCACCCAGAGCGGCAACTCGTACGTGGGCGACACGCTCTTTCTGGGCGACACCTCCCAGAAGGAGCTGCTGGCGCTGTTCGGCGAGGGCGTGGAGAAGACCGCCGCCGACGCCGCCGCGGTGGACGCGTTCCTGGCCAAGATGGCGCACCGGGTGACGGTGCTGGTGCACCACGGGACCGACCCGCAGCTGCTGGGCTTGCTCCGCAGGGTGGCGGAGCTGGAGGCGCCGGCGCACGCCGCCGTCTCCGTGGTGACCGCCTCCAAGCCGCTTCTGGTGGGGCTGGCCTCGCTGGTGGGAGCGGACACCTTCATCGGCCCGCCGCCGGAGACGCAACCGGTCCGGCTGGGCACGAGCGTGCTGGGGCTTTCGGACCGCATCGAGCGCCCCGCGGCGCTGGACCCGAGATTGGAAGGAGGATGACGTGACGGCTGCCAACGACGCGCTGATCGACGCCGAGACGAGGGACCGCCTCTACTACGCGATGGGGGTGCTGCTCGACGCGACCGACTTCGACGCCGAGCAGGCCTACCACCGCGGCCGCCTCGCCCGCGCGCTGGCGTACCTGCACGGGTTCGGCACCGCGGCGGGCCTGAAGGCCGGCTACAAGCCGCCCACGCCCAACCCGGAGGCGGAGGAGATCACCGTGGACGCCGGGCTGGCGGTGGACCAGTTCGGCCGCCTGGTGGAGATCCCCAACGACGCCTGCCTCAAGCTGGACCGCTGGTACTGGCAGGACGGGCTGGGGCTGGACGACTTCGGCGTCTTCAACGCCGCCGACTTCCACCTCACCCCGGGCACCGGGGGCGCGCCGGCCACCGGCGTGGTGGCGGACCTGTTCCTGCGCTTCCGGCCCTGCCAGCGCGGCAAGACGCCGGCCTTCGCGGTGGGCCCGTTCGACGCCACCGACGCGGTGGTGCCCTCGCGGCTGCGCGACGACTACGAGCTGAAGCTGGTCCCGCGCCCCACCGGGACGGCGCCGCCGGCCGTGCCGCCGTCGGACACCTTCCCGGACACCTCCGAGCCCAACCTCGGCACCCGGCGCGCCGCGCTGCGGGCCAAGATCTTCGACGCCTGGCGCGGCAGCCGCGCCGAGGAGCTGGCGCAGCTGTGGGCCAGCACCTTCATCCCCACCTCGCTGCTGATCGACAACGACGAGGTGGACCACCACGTGCGCGACCCAGCGTGGGTGTTCCTGGCGCGCGTCGTCATCGGCACCCAGGCCGGCACCGACACCCGGCCCAAGCCCGGCGGCGGCACGCTGACGCGGCCCAAGCGCAGCGGGGTGGTGCTGGTGGACAACGACTCCCGGCCGTTCTCGCTCACCTCCGCCGCCCTGGCGCGGTGGATCGGCGCGGTCTGACCCTTCTGACTCGACCCTCTTCTTCTTAGGAGCACGCCGTGGCAATCAATCCGACCCGAGGACCGGCCCGAGAGACGCTGAGCCGCACCGCCGCGCAGGCGCTGGAGGCGGCCAAGGCGCTGGTGCACGACGACCGGCGGGTGCGCTCGTTCTTCTTCGACGGGCGCTTCCTCACCGCCAAGGACCTCACCCGCGAGCAGGGCTACTTCCTCACCCGGCAGGCGGACCTCTCGCGCGCCGGCGGCACCGGCGTGGTGCGCGGCCTGCGCGTCACCGCCGGGAACGACCGCGTCACCGTGAACCTGTGGCTGGGCCACGGGCTCACCCCGGGGGGCGAGCTGGTGGTGGTGCCGCGCGACCTCACCGGCATCCGGCTGGACAACATCCCGGACATCCAGCGGCTGGACGCGGCCTTCGGCCTCTCCGCCGTCCCGCGCGAGCTGGCGCGCAACCGCCACGGCCTCTACGTGCTGGCGCTGCGCCCGGTGGAGTACACCGCCAACCCCATCGCCTCCTACCCCACGTCGCTGGGCGCCGCGCGCACCATGCACGACGGCGACATCGTGGAGGCGGTGGCGCTCACGCTGGTGCCGTACCCCGACCCGGTGGGCGGCGGCTCGTTCGACGCGCGGCGGAGCCGGGTGGCGCACGACATCTTCGCCGGCAACGGGATGCGCAACCTCCCGGTGGACGCGCTCCCGCTGGCGATGCTGGCCATCGACGGCGGCGTCATCCGCTGGCTGGACGAGTGGATGGTGCGGCGCGAGGTGGGCGGCGAGCAGGAGGCGGTGGTCGGCTTCGGCGTCGCCCAGCGGCACACCCGCGAGGCGTACGTGCAGCAGTACGACCAGCAGCTGCTGGACGTGCTCCACGCGCGGCTCGCCGCCGGCCAGAGCGCGCGCCTGTTGGCGTCCGAGGTGTTCTTCACGCTGCCGCCCATCGGGCAGATCCCCACCGCGGCGTTCGACCCGGCCAACCTCACCGAGTACTTCTTCCCGCCCGAGGTGGACGTGCAGCTCACCGTCATCCCGGACGACGAGGTGGGCGCGGTGCTGGAGGACTGCCTGCAGTTGCCGCCCATCGACCTCACCATGGGGGCGGCCGCGCTGGAGTCGGTGTCGGTGATGATCCTCGTCCCGGTGCCGCGGGCCACCATGGCGCGGCGCACCGCCCAGCTGCAGGGGCTCCTGCGCTCCGGGCCCATCCCGCTGCGCGCGGCGGCGGAGGGCGTGGTGGCGCGGCGGTTGCCCGGAGAGCTGCTGGTGGACCTCCAGCGCAAGTGGCAGCTGCTGCCGCCTCAGGTGGTGGGGCCGAAGAACCTGGTGGACGCGGCGTGGAGCGAGCTGCTCTCCGGCACCCGCACCGTCTGGTTCGCGCGGCGGCCCAACGTCCCCTCGCGGCCGCAGGGGGTGGGCGCCGCGGTGCAGGAGCCGGACGACGACTGGCCCTCCGAAGGGGACGCCCAGACGTTCAAGCAGATGCTGCTGGAGGCGGACCTGTTCGACGAGTTCGGCACGCTGCCCGGCCGCGCCTCCACCGTCGCCATCGCGGAGATCGCCAAGGGGCTGGGGGACCTGGCCAAGCCGACCAAGCGCTGGCAGTTCGGCGCCATCGCCGCGGACGTGCTGCGGCTGGCGGTGGTCCGGCTCCAGGAGATCGGCGCGGTCATCGCGCGCTACCCGGAGGACCCGGTGGGCAAGGGGCTGGAGCGCCTGGACGGCGCGGCCCCGCTCTCCACGGTGCCGCTGAACGTGATCGCCGGGGGGACGCGGATGCCGGAGCTGGGCCGGTACGCCCAGGGCCTGGACAACGCCCAGTTCTCCGACTTCGTCACCAGGCTCCTGGCGCAGCTGAACGCGGGCAAGTCCCTGGATGACGCGTTCGACGCCGCCAAGGGGGCCTAAACGTGATCGTCAAGCCCATCCCGGATCCGCTCCCCAACGAGCACGTCATCCAGGTCGAGCCGGTCATGGCGCCGCTCGGCGTGGACGCCGACTGGCGGCGGCGCGCCAACCTCTTCACCAGCCGGGCCCTCTCCGCGGACGCGCTGCTGGTGGAGCAGTCGGAGCGCTCCGGCCGGCTCTCGCTGTTGGGCCAGCACCTCTCCTCGGGCGTGGTGGCCGGCCTGGACCCGCGCCTGGAAGGCGCCGGCACCACCACCGCCGTCCTCCACGTCAGCGCCGGCGCCGGCATCGGCCAGAGCGGCGAGGACGTCATCGTCCGCCGGCAGTTCGCGGTGCCGGTGGCCAACCTGCCCTTCTTCGGCGGCGACAAGGACCCGGACACCTTCACCCTGGAGGCGCTGGCCGCGCTGCCGCTGGGCCCGGCCGACGGCACGCTGGCGGGGATCCTCGCGCTCGTCCCCACCACCGACATCGAGGAGCCAACGGCCAGCCCGGTCGACCCGTGCGAGGTGGACACCGGGGACGCGCCCTTCGTGGACTCGGTGCGGATGGAGGGCGCGGCGCTGGTGCTGTTCGGCTGGCCCCTGGCCTGGAACATGCCCAACCGGCTCAGCCGGAGGTGGCGGAGCCGGCTGGCGTACCAGCTGTTCGACCGCGAGCGGCGCCGCAAGCCGGGCCACCTCTTCGCGTGGGAGGCGCGCGGCGTCCCGCTGGCGCTGCTGGGGTTCGACGACCAGAAGCGGCCGCTGTGGGTGGACCGCAGCTCGGTGGCGCGTCAGGGCGGGCTGCCCCAGGCGCGGACCCGGTTCGTCAAGGAGCGCGGGTCGCCCATCCTGTGGCAGGCGCGCATCCTCCAGTTCAGCGAGCAGCTGGCCTCGCTGACGCCGGGCTCCATCTCCGACGGGAGCGCGGTGAAGTCCTTCCGGCGGCTGCCGCCGGTGGGCGTGCTGCCCAAGGATGCGGTGGACTACCGCGAGTGGACGGTGCGCTTCTTCCCGCCGCGCTTCCAGATCGAGGCGGTGCCCATCCCCTTCGAGCAGCTGGACGCGGTGGCGCGCGCCAGCGCCTCGCTGGAGCCCCTGGACCTCTGCCGCACCGAGCTGGTCCGCGTGCTGGTGCCGGTGCCGGAGTCCGTCTACGAGCCGCGCCTGCTGATCGACGAGCCGCTCGACCCGGTGTTCATCGACACCATCGAGCAGGGCCTGCAGCGGCTGGGCATCAACCTCAAGCGGCGCTCGGTGGTGCGGTCGCGGCTCAACGTGCTCCAGGACGCCATCTCCGGCGCGCGGCCGGACCGCTACCCCGCCTCCGACCCGGAAGCGGACGTGGACGAGTCCCGCTACGTCCCGGCCGAGCTCCCCGAAGGGCGGGACGAGGACCTCTACGACACGGTCAACGGCGTCGTGCCCAAGGCGGTGGCGCTGCTGCAGAACCGGTACGCGCCCGCCTGGGAGCAGCCGGTGGACATCGTGTCGGTGCAGATCCCGCACCCGCCGCCCACGGGCGACAACCTGCCGGACCCGCGGCGCGAGTTCCAGGGGCAGCTCACCGGCGCGCCGCTGGCGATCTCCCGGCCGGACAAGGCGCACGTGATGGGCCGCGGGCCGTTCCGCACCCTCTGGTACCGCACCTTCGACGGGCGGTCCTGGAGCGGGCTGGTGCAGGTGCAGCCGTTCACCACCAACCCCGACACCGGCCTGCCCCTCCTCCCGCAGATCCGCGCCAAGTCCGGGCCGGCGGCGTCCATCTCCGGGCGCGGCCGGCTGGACCTCTTCTTCCGCGACCAGCAGGACAACCTGCGCACCTGCTTCGTGGACACCCGCGCGGCGAAGCCGGCGTTCACCCAGCCGCGCACCGTGGCGGAGCGCTGCCGCACCCAGCCCGCCGCGGCGTGGGTGGTGGAGGGCCGCACCGAGGTGGTCTACGGCGGGCCGCCGCCGCCGGACCCCAACGGGAACGTCCCCAAGGGCCGCATCCTCTGGCGGGTGCGGGTGTCCAACACCGGCTCCAGCAGCCCGCAGGCCATCCCGCTTCCCAACACCGGGCTGCCCAACCAGCGGGTCATCGGTGATCCGGTGGCGGTGGCGCTCAAGGGCGTGGTGCACGCGTTCGCGCTCATCACGGACCGGATCCGCTCCGGCGGGCTGAACATCGAGTACAACCACGACATCTGGCAGGTGTCGCTGCTGGGCGACCCGTCGCTGCCCCCGCAGAGCCAGTTCCACGTCCCGCCCGGCACGGCGGTGCGGTGGCTCAACGCCTGCGTCACCGGTTCGCACATCGACCTGCTGGCGCTGGACGGCAGCGCGACGCTCTGGCACTCGCGCTACACCGACCCGTCGACGCTCCAGCCGCCGCCGCGGTCGACGCCGCCGCAGGGGCTGGGCCCCATCAACGCGGGGGGCGACGGCGAGGTGATCCTCATCCCGCCGTGGGGCCCGTGGGTGGCGGTGGGCCACGACCTCAGCCTGGTCCCGGCGATGTCGCCCTCCGACGACGGGTCGCGCCTGGACGTGGTGGCCCGGACGGTGGACGGGCACCTCAAGCGCACCTCGTTCGACGGCACCGCCTGGGCGCCGATGGAGTCTCTGGGCACGGAGCTGTCGCAGACCTCGCCGGCCGTCATCCGGCGAGGGAACGACGTGGACGTGCTCTCCCGCGGGCGCGAGGGCCTGCTCTGGCGGCGGCCGGTGGAGAACAACACCAACCGCACCTACCGGTCGCTGGGCCTGCTGGGCGTGGCCAACGACCTGGCGGTGCGCAACGGGAAGGTGGACGAGGCGCTGGACGCGGCCTTCCTCCGGGTGCAGACGGAGATCCACCGCATCCGGCAGCTGATGCTGGGGAACAGCACCTCCTCGGTGCTCTCCACCTCGCCGGTGCTGGCGCAGATCGCGGTGGCGGAGGTGCGGCCGGCGACCCAGATGGACGTGGCCACGTTCATCGGGGGGTTGAAGCGGACCATCTCGTACTCCACCACCACCAAGGCCGACCCCGGGGACCTCAAGTCCCAGCTCACCAAGATCAACCCGGTGATCGACACCCTCCAGGGGGCGATGACCACCAAGCGCGACCTGATGGCGCGCACCCTGGGGCTCTTGGCGGGGATGGACTTCGACATCACCGGCGCGCTGCTGGCGGACGTGAGGCCGGTGCCGTGGCGCGCGTCGCGCGTGCCCCCCACGGGCATCATCGGCCGGGCGGGCATCATCCCGGCGCCGGAGATCCGGACCTCCGTCCCGCTGGTGGACCTGCTCCGGCTGTCGGTGGACGACTGGAACACGGTGTTCACCAACTACGTGGCGCCCAAGGTGCCGCCGCGCGCCCAGGAGTCGACGTACTTCTCCACCGCCATCGCGCAGCTGGAGGACCTGCTCAACGCGCTCCGCGGGGTGGAGGACCGGGTGCAGGACTACCAGACGGTGCTGGTGGAGTCGGCGACGCTCCTGTCGGAGCTGAACGGGCTGCTCTCGTCCGGGAATTCGCGGCTGACGGTGCTGGGCAAGGGGATCGCCGAGGGCCGGCAGGACCTGGTGGTGGCGCGGGCGCTGCTGGCGGAGGAGGAGGCGCGGCTGAAGGTGATCAACGACCGGCGCGACCGCGTCCGGCGGGAGCACGTGAAGTTCCTGGTGTACCAACGCCCGCGAACTTCCCAGATGGAGAAGCCGCCGCCCACGCGCGCGCTGGACACCGGGCTGTACGTGTCCGAGCTGCCGGCGGCGCTGGCGGAGACGCGGGCCGCCCCGCCGGAGCTGTGGACGCTGATCCACGTGCTGCGGGACGCGCCGGTGTCGTGGTTCACCAACGGGCCGCAGGTCCACCTCCAGCTGGACCGGCTGGACGTGGTGCTGGCCTCGCTCAACGCGGCGCGGGCGCGCGCGCTGGTGCACGTGGCGCCGCCGCCGCCGGCGATCAACCGGGCGCCCACGCGCGCCGGGGACGGCGTGGTGCGGGCGCTGGGGGCGCAGAACCTGGCCATCGCCAAGACGCGCGCCGCCACCGCGACGCTGGACGTGGAGTCGCTGGCGATGCGCGGGTGGGCGGAGCTGCAGAGCCTGGCGCACCTGCACGTGACGTTCGGGGACCTGGCGGCGGGCGGGCACGGGCGGCCTGACGTGTCGCAGTGGGCGGCGCAGGAGGTGGAGAAGATCACCAAGGTGGCCACCCACCTGCACGTGCTGTTCGGGCAGGTCAGCCCGCGCGTCCGGCTGGACTGGGCGGAGCTGGTGAGCGAGTACGACGCGCCGTTCGACCTGCGGCAGCTCTCCGCGCTGCCGAGGTGGAACGAGCTGCAGTCGGCGGAGCGGCGCCACCTGCAGGAGCTGGTGGACTGGCTGTTCGGCCAGATGAACCTGTCGGTGGCGGAGGCGAAGTCGCTGATCAACGACGTGGTGCGGACGGCGATCCTGCTGGCCTCGCACGCGCCGGTGGACGAGATCGTCTCCGGGCACCTGCCCAAGCCGCACCCGGCGAAGGTGGGCGGGCTGATGGAGGTGGCGGTGGATCCGACGCGGGTGCGGATCGGGATGCACGTGCTGCTCAGCAGCGGGGAGCACACGGTGCAGGCGGTGGTGGAGGACCTGGCGGGCGGGAGCGCGCGGGCGAGGGTGTTCTCGGCGTCGGCGGAGGTGGTGTCGCTGGCGGAGAACACGGTGGCGAAGTTCAGCGAGCCCAGCCATCCGGGGTCGCTGCTGCCCATCCCGAGGCCCGCGGTGCCGCCTCCGGCGCCGACGGTGACGGCGCTGGCGACCCGGACGCTGGCGACGAAGCTGCGATGAGCGAGGGCCGGCGCGTCCGCAGCGTGCGGCTCCGCGCCGCCACGCCCGCGCTGGTGCAGCGGGGGGCGTTGCTGCTGGAGGACGCGCTGCGCACGGCGTCCATGCCCGATCCCGGCCGCGGGCGGGTGCTGTTCATCCGGTCGCTCGCGGTGGGGACCATCCGCCCGGACCGGAGCTCTTCGTCGCTGGCGCTGGCGCTGGAGCGGAGGGTGCGCGCGCTGGCGAGCACGGCGATGCACGCGGAGGAGGAGGGGGCGGAGGCGGCGGACGCGGTGTACTTCGCGGACGCGGTGCAGGCGCTGGTGGCGGTGGCGGCGCGGATCGGCGCGCCGGGGGCGATGGGGGCGTGGTTCTGGCCGCTGGTGGTGCCGGAGGCGTGGGGGAAGCCGAGGGATGAGGCGCTGCGCGCGGTGCTGAGGGCGGCGCTGGAGGCGGAGCCCGGGCCGGCGGCGGCGGTGGCGCTGGTGGAGGGGTTGGTGGAGCGGGGTGCGGTGGCGCCGCTGCTGGGCGCGCTCCGGTGGTCGGACGGGCCGGGCCTGGCGAGGGCGTTCTGGGGGCTCGCGCCGGAGGTGCCGCGCGGGGTGGTGCTGGCGAGGGCGCCCGCGCCGGAGGTGGAGGCGGTGCCGCCGAGGGCGCGGAAGGTGCTGGAGGAGTGGGTGGGGACGTGGGGGCCGGAGGACTTGCGGAGCGTGTGGCTGGCGGCGGTGGTGCTGTCGATGCCGAGGCCGGCGAGGGTGGTGGAGGCGGAGCTGCCCGCGCGGGCGATGCGCGTGGTGGCGGCGGTGGCGCCCGTCGCTCGGAGTCGGCGGCCGCCGCCGGAGGAGCCCGTCGAGCCACGCGCGCGCGAGGTTCCAGCGCCCGTGCAGGAAGAGGTGCGGCGACCGAGGCCGGTCGAGACGGCGGAGGCACCGCCGGCCGCGCCTCGCCTGCGACTCGCTCCGGAGGCGCCGGAAGTGGAGCGGAAGCAGGAGGAGTCGGAGATCGAGGCAGCGCCGGAGGCGAGACGGCCTGCGCCGCCGTCGGAGCCTCCAGCGGGTCCGGCACGGCGTCGTGAGGCGCCGGAGCGGGCGCCTGCGCCGTCGGTGGGGCCATGGCCCGAGACGCCGCAGCCCACGCGCGCGGGCGGGCTGCTGTTCCTGGTGCACGCGCTGGACTACCTGGGGCTGCCGGGGATGCTGGAGGCGCAGCCCGCGCTGCAGGAGCGCGCGGTGGCGGAGCACTTCCTGGCGTGGGTGGCGAGGCGACTGGGCATCGGGCCGGAGGATCCGGTGGTGGGGGCGCTGAGGTTGGGCGAGTTGCCTCCGCTGGGAGCTCCGTGCGCGTTCGAGGCGTCGGAGCGGTTCCGCGAACGCTCGGGCGCGCGCCTGCCGTGGCGAGAGAGCGCGACGAATGAGGGTCGCGTGATCGAAGCAGACGCGCGCGAACGCATGGTGCTCGCCGTCCGATATCCGCTCGCGCGTGAAGCGGGTGTTTTGGATTCTGGCGCGCAAGCGCCTGACTCCACTTTGCGCGAAGCGCGCACTCTCGCTCCTGGCGTGGTGCCTGATTCTGCTTCGCGCGAAGCGCACATTCCTGATTCCGGCGCGCGAGTACCCGATTCGCTTCCGCGCGAAGCGCGCGCTCCCGCTCCCGGTGCCACGCCTGATTCAACCTCGCGCGAGGCGCACATTCCTGATTCCAGCGCGCGAGCGCCTGATTCGCTTCCGCGCGAAGCGCGCGAGATCAACCGTCTCGCGCTCGCGCGTACATCCGATCTGGAGCTCCTCCTCCGCACGCTCTCTCTGGCGACCGCCCGCCTGCTCCGCACCCGGGCGAAGCTCTCCCTCCGCTCGCTGGTCCTCCGCCCGGCCCGCGTGGCCGCCACCCGGACCCACCTCGACGTCCTCTTCGACCACACCCAGGCGGATTTCCGGATCCGCAGCGCCGGCCTCGACATCGACCCCGGCTGGGTCCCCTGGCTCGGCCGCGTCATCCGCTACCATTACCTCTATGGCGAGCTCCCCCCAGCCTGAGCCCATCGCCGGCGTGATCGCCATGGCCGCCACGCCCCGCCCGCTGCGGAGCTGTGCCCTCGCCGCCCTGGGTCACCTCACCGACCCCGCCGCGGACGCGCTGGAGTGCCTCCGCGAACCCCTCGAATCCCTCGGCGAGGCCTGGCCCACCGCCGCCCGCGCCGCCCAGCTCGCCCCGGTGCCCGAGGACGTGGGCCTCATCCAGCTCGCCCGCCACCTCGGCCTCTCCGTCCTCGAGGTCCTCTCCGTCGCCCTCGCCCTCGCCGTCGAGGAGGACCCTCGCATCGGCGGCGCCGTCGCCTACCTCCAGGCCCCCATCGAATCCTCCCGCCCCACCCTGGGCCTCCTCGCCCGCGCCTTCTCCGCCGCCGCCTCCGGCCCGGACGATCCCCTCCGCGAGCTCGCCTCCGGACCCGCCCTCGCCTCCGGCCTCCTCTCCCGCGTGCGCGAGGACGCCCCCCTCACCGAACAGGCCGTCGCCCTCCCCCTCCCGCAGTACCTCGCCCTCTGCGGCCAGGACGCCGACTGGCCCGGCGCCGCCATCGGCCTGGGCACCCTCGACCCCGTCCCCCTCCCACCCTCCATCCTCGATACGGTCCGCCGCCACGCCGCCGCCCTCTCCGACGGCAGCCCCCGCGGCGCGCTCATCATCCGCTGCCCCTCACCCCTCGAGGGCCGCTCCGTCGCCGCCGCCCTCTGCCGCGAGCTGGGCCGCCGCCCCCTCTTCATCGAGGGCGACCGACTCGCCGGCCTGGCCCCCTTCCTCCTCCAGCGCGGCCTCCTCCCCGTCCACGTCCACGACCTCGGCCCCGGCGAGCGCAAGGACCTCCCGCCCATCCCCTTCTACCGGGGCCCGGTGCTGGCGCTCATCGGCCGCGAGGGCACCCTCGACTCCGAGGGCCACGGCGCCCTCCGCTGGACCGTCTCCATCCCCGAGCGCGACGAGCGCCGCACGCTCTGGGAGCACGCCCTGGGCAAGAGCGAAAGCGACCTCCCCGCGGAGCTGGCGCGCCACCACCGCCAGGGCGCCGGCCGCATCGCCCAGCTGGCCTCGCTCGCCAAGCGGAGCGCCCGCCTCCACGGCCGCGCCCACCCCGAACGCGAGGACGTCCTCTCCGCCGCCTGGAGCGCCGAGGGCGGCGGGCTGGGCTCCCTGGCGGAGGCGCTGCCCGACCCGGTGGGCGACGACGCGCTGGTCCTCCCGGCCGAGCTCGCCTCGCAGCTCCAGCTCCTCCTCGCCCGCTGCCGCGCCCGCGACGGCCTCACCGAGGGCCTGGGCCCCTCCGCCCGCACCCGCTACCGCGCCGGCGTGCGCGCGCTCTTCGTGGGCCCCTCCGGCACCGGCAAGACGCTGGCCGCCGGCTGGCTGGCCACCCGGCTGGCGCTGCCGCTGTACCGGGTGGACCTGGCCTCGGTGACCTCCAAGTACATCGGCGAGACGGAGAAGAACCTCGCCCAGCTCTTCGCCCTCGCCGAGCACGGCGACCTCATCCTCCTCTTCGACGAGGCGGACTCCCTCTTCGGCAAGCGCACCGACGTGCGCGACTCCAACGACCGCTTCGCCAACCAGCAAACCAATTACCTGCTCCAGCGCATCGAGTCCTTCGACGGCATCGCGCTGCTCACCTCCAACAGCAAGTCCCGCTTCGACACCGCCTTCATGCGACGGCTGGACGCCATCGTGGACTTCCCCCTCCCCGGCCCGCAGGAGCGGCGCGCGCTCTGGGAGTCGCACCTGGGAGGCGCGCACGCGCTCCCGCCCCGCGACCTGGGCAAGCTGGTGGCGGTGGCCGACCTCACCGGCGGGCAGATCCGCAACGCCGTCCTCACCGCCGCGGTGCTCGCCCGCGAGGACAACCGCGCCATCGAGCTGCGCGACATCGCCCGCGCGCTCCAGGACGAGTACCGCAAGGTGGGGCGCGACCTCCCCTCCGAGCTCCGCCAGCCGCCGCCCCCGCGCGCCACCTGAGCCATCTCCGGGCGCGCGCTCGGGACAGGCCCATCAAGTGCGACCTCGCGCGCGCCGGGCCGGCGAACTACGGTGCCGCCGAGATGGACCCGTACCAGCTCGGCCAGTCGCTGATCGTCGACCCGGAGGTCCCCTTCTCCGAGCTGGACCAGGACCTGCGCGCCACCGGCTTCGAGCGCGACCCCGAGGTGGGCGGGGCCTCCGGGGTGCCCTCGCTGGTCCCCGGCGAGCCGGAGCTGGCGGGCTGGACCTACCGCGGGCACAAGCCGTTCCTCACGTACACCTTCAACCCGGCCGTGCAGCTCCGCGTGCTGGACGCCGGCTACGCGCCGCCGGCCGTGCGCGCCGCCATCGCCGCCCGGGTGAAGCTGCTGGAGCCGCCGCAGGTGCGCACCGGCCTGGAGTCGCCCGACGTCCGCGCCCGCCTGCGCTGCCTCTTCGCCGCGGGGGAGACGGACCGGCTGGACCTCCGCGACCGCGTGGAGAAGATGAAGGGCGACCCGGAGCCGCTGGTGGCGAAGGCGGCGGGGGACCTGGCGCACAAGCTGGACAAGCTGGTGGACGCGCGGGTGAAGGTGCTGACCACGCTGCGGCTGCTGGCGGAGGCGGCGCGCGGCTTCCTGCACCGGCTCAACGAGCGCTCCTACGTGGCGACCCTGGCGCCGCGCCGCGCGGACATCGCCAAGCTGTTCGACGAGGACATCGCCTCCGACGTGGCGGACCTGGTGATGGCGGAGTGGGCGCGGCCGCCCCTGGCCAACGTGGGCGACGGCATGAAGGAGCTGGCGATCACCGCCGCCACCGCGGGCCTGCTCCGCTTCCCCAGCGAGCTGTCCGACCCGTTCCCGCGCGGCTACCGCGACATCGCCCCCTGGATGGTGCCGAGCCGGGTGTGGCTCACCTGGTCGTGGTCGAGGACGCCCGGCACGCCGGGGGTCCGCTACGAGGGACTGGTCTGGCTGGACGACCGCTGGGCCCTGCTCCCCAGGCCCTTCCACGCCGTCAGCCGCGTGCTCCAGACGAAGCTGGGCGCGATGCCGGGGACGACGCACTGAGCGCAAGCGCCCCGAGAGGTAGTGAGTCAGTTTGGACGGTCATCGATGGCTACGTCTACGACCTGTCCAGCTGGGCGGCGAAGCACCCGGCGGGGTGCCGGTGCTGCTGAAGGTGGCGAGGAAGGACGGCGCGCGCGCCTTCCACGCCGCCAAGCACTCCACGGCCACCGAGGTGTTCAAGCTCAACTTCCGCATCGGCAAGGCGGCGCCACCGGAGGGCGCCGCGCTCCGGATCGTGCCCGGCGAGAACGCCACCGCAGGCGCGACCCCGGCGTAGCTTGCGAGCGCGCACGCGCTGGTGTTACGGGTAAGGGGTGGGGAAATCCATCCTCGTCATCGACGACGAAGAGGACATCCTCTTCACACTGGCGGCCATCCTAAAGGCGCTGGGGTATTCAGTTAAGGTCGCTTGGAATGGCCGTGAGGCGCTGGAGACGATGCGCGCCTCCGGGGCCCCCGACGTGATCGTCCTCGATCTCATGATGCCCGTCATGGACGGCTACCAGTTCTGGAGTGAGCAGCATCGGGATCCCAAGCTGGCCCAGATCCCTGTGGTCGTCATCACCGCCGGAACCAGCGTCCGGAGGGACGAACTCGATCCATTCGGTGTCGTGCCAAAGCCAATCAAGCTCCCGTTGCTATGCAGCCTGATCGAGCGAGCCGTGGGAGCGGCCGATGATTGATTACCGCCTCAGGCGAAGGGCAAACAAGTGCATCCGGCCGACTGAGTCGCCAGTGAGCACGCGACCCGAGGCATCCACGGCGAGGCTGGTCACGGGGGACTCCACGGTGAACGTCGCCAGCAGTGCGCCGGTGTGAACGTCCCAAGCTTGGACGGTCTTGTCGATCGAGCCCGAGATGGCAAGCTGGCCATCGGCCGTAAGCGCGACTGCTTGCACCCACCGCTGGTGCCCCTCAAGGGTATGCCGCACCTGACCGGTCCGGACGTCCCAGATCTTCAATGTCTTGTCGGTCGACCCAGAGAGCGCCGTGAGTCCGTCCTGGCTGATGGCGACCGATAGCACGGAGCCTTCGTGACCCGTGAGCGTCGCCGCGAGGCACCCGGCCACGAGATCCCAGACGTACAGGACCGTTTCCGTGGAGCCAGAGACCGCTCGCCGCCCATCGCCGCTCAACGCCACCGCTTGGACAACTCCTTTATGACCGGTGAGCACGGCGCGCTGTTCACCGGTGGTCGCATCCCAGGTCCGCACCGTCTGATCCGAAGAAGCAGATGCGATGGTCCGGCCATCGCCACTGAATGCCACCGCTTGGATCACGCCCTGGTGCCCCTCCAGCACTCGTAGCGTCCGCCCGTTTTGAATGTCCCAGACCCTGAGGGTGGCGTCCTCCGAGCCGGAGACGGCCATCGCACCATCCGGGCTGAAGGCGACGGCACGCAGCCAGCCTCGATGACCTTCGAGGATTCGCACTGTCGAACCGGTGGCCACGTCGACCACCACCACGGCGCCCTCCGAGGCAACCAGGGCTGTGTCGCCTCGATTGCTCAGAGCGACGGACTCGATCCGAACCGAGCGCTGGCTGGAGGCCCGGACTTCGCGGTCTGTCACGCGCCAGCTCTTGAGGTTGTTGGAAGCTGCCAGCACTGTCTTGGCGTCCTGGCTACACGCCACGCACCATACCCAGCTCTCCTGGTCACTCCACGTATTCAGGCGGCGGCCAGTCTGGACGTCCCAGATCCGCAGGGTCCCGTCGCTGGAACCCGTCACGGCGGTCCGGCAGTCGGCGCTCAGCGCCACCGAGAGGACCCAACCCTCGTGGCCCACCAGCGAACAGATCTCCTTCCCATCCGGGAGGCTCCAGACCTTCGCGGTTCCGTCGTCGGACACTGAGACTATGGTCCGCATGTCCTGGCCCAGTGCCACGGAGAGCACCCAGCCTTTGTGCCCCTCTAGCGTCCGTACCAGGTCCCCGGTGACGATGCTCCAGACCCTCACCGTCCCGTCTTTGCTCCCAGAGACAACGGTATGGCCGTCCTTCCCCAGTGCGACCGCGCGCACCGAGCCCTGGTGGCCCTCCAACGTGCGCAACGGCGCGCCGGACAGGACGTCCCAGACCTTCAGGGTCCGATCTCCAGCGCCGGATACTGCCGTCTTCCCATCTGGGCTCAGCGCGACGGCCTGTACCGGCCGGGTGTGGCCTTCGAGGACGCGGAGCGCTCTCCCGGTGGCCACGTCCCAGACTCGCAGCGTCCGGTCCGCCGACGCGGAGATAGCGATCGACGCATCAGCGTTCAGTGCCACCGACGTCACCGCGCCCTGGTGGCCCTCCAACGTGCGCAGCGCCTTCCCCGTAGCGAGGCTCCACACCTTGAGCGACTTGTCCTCGGAGCCGGATAGGACCGTTGTCCCGTCGGTGCTCAGCGCGACCGCTTGCACGAACCCCTGGTGCCCATCCAGCGTGCACATCAGCGCTCCGCCAGGAGGCGTCAGCGTAGGCCACAGCGGTAGCAGTTGCGCTGAGGGTATCTGCGCCTCGACCCGCGCGCATAGGAGTCGGAGTTCCTCGTGCGGCAGGCTGCGTAGGCGCCCCACGAGCTGCGCGGGCAACTCGGCAGGGCGGGGCCCAAGTACATGAACGGAGAGTTGGAGCGCATCGCGCAGCATCTGGAGGACGCGGTCGCCCTCCAACTCCAACAGGTCAAAGTCGGCTAGAAGTGCGTTGGGCTCGGTTGCCCGCAGCTTGGCCTCCAGCCAGCGTTCGTCGAGCAGCAGCGCGCGCAAGGCGCTGGGTCCCTCCCCTTCAAGCAGGTGTTTGGCGATGTGCTCGAAGAAATAGCCGTCATTGCCCACCGCATGGAACGCGCGGTCCGGCGTGCCGTCCAGATAGGCGCGCACCAGGCGCTGATGGCGCGGTCTCAGATCGCCGCCGACCGCGCGAACGTAGTCATGCTGCAGGTTGTGGATCGTGATCTGCTCGCGCGCTGCCTGCTGGATGAGAGCGCGGTCGAGGAGCGCATCGATGATGCGCTGGGTGATGGAGAGGCTCCATCCCGGAGTATCCCTCCAGAGCAGGTGGAGCACCGATTCCGGCAAGGCGCCGTAGCGGGCGCAGGTGGCCACGTCGAAGAAACACGAGCGCTCCTGCTCGGGTAGCTCGTCCACCGATGCGTTGATCGCCGCCAGCATGCTCCGGTGCTGCCGGTAGTCCGGGAGGGTGGCGGCCAGGTGCTCGAGGTTCGACCGCTTCAACTGCTCTAGCAGCGAATCCCACCGGTTGTCGGGCCGGCCACGCAGCATGGCCCCAGCCATGGCGAGCGCGAGGGGCAGTTCCCCGCACTCGCGTACGATGGCGGCTGCGACCCGGGGCAGATCATCCACGGGGCGCTCGGCGTAAGCCGCGAGCAGCGTCAGCGCGTCGTCCGGGCTGAGCTCGGTGATCTCCCGGATCTTCGCCCCAAGGCCGTACGCAACCTCCTTGTTGCGTGTAGTGATCAACAGCTTGCTTGGCGCGGCCAGTACGTTGAACGGATCGGCGTGGTCGACGCTCCACACGTCGTCCAGGATGAGCAGCGACGGCGGTCGCCGCGCGAACAGGTCCCGTAGCCGCGCCTTGCCGTGCCCGGGGTTGTCGAACTGCACGACCCGGCCGCTGGCGGCCGTGGCCAGTTGCTCTTGCCACCCCACCAGCCCGTCCGGATCCCGGCCGATGGTCAGCCAGAAGATCCCGCCCGGGAACGCCTTCTGCACGGCCGCGTCCGTCGCGAGCGCCACCGCCAGCACCGTCTTGCCGACGCCAGGCATCCCCTGGATCCCGAGCTTGGCGTGCTGGCCTGCCATCGCTACGGTCTGAGCGCCACCCCAGAGCAAGATCGACCTCAGCTTGTCGAGCTCGGCGCGCGCGAGGAACTGGTCCGGCCGGGAGGGCACGTTCCAGATCCGGGGGCCAACCACGTCGTCCGTCGCCCCTTCCGAGACCGGCGCAGCGATCGGCAACGGCATCAGCGTCCGCAGCGACCCGATGGACGGAGCGAGCACCTCCGGCTGGTCCGTCACTTGACGGAAGAGCGAGTCGTACTCTGCCGGGTAGCGATACCGCGTGTACTTCGCCAGCTCCGCCGGCACGGCGCCTTCGTCCCCCTCGAACAGCACCGGAATGAACCGCTGCTGCTGACCGCGCTGGTAGAGACCCTGCCGGATGAGGTCCGCCTCCCATCCGACCCCGGACGGCGCCCCCGCATCTGCGTCGAACCGCTCGCGGTAGGCGCGGCTGCAGATCACGAGGACGAAGCGGGCATGCTCGAGCTCGCGGCTCGTCCAGCGCGCCCACCCTTCGAGCGGCGACGGAGTGTAGCGGTCGATCCGTGCGTCCACCCCATCCTGACGCAGGCGGTTGGCGAGCTGCAGCGCGAGCTCTCGATGCGCTTCCGGCTGGTGGCAGTAGGAGATGAAGACCCGGACCGGCTCCGACGCGCTCACGGTGATCCCAGTGGCTCGGACTCCTGGGCGAGCAGGAGCTTCCACCCCTCCAGGTACCGGGTCCCGTCCTCCGCGCGCGCGTCGGTGTTGAGGTGCGAGGCGACGTAGTACAGCCGCGCGGTGTCGTCCTTGAGGGGGCCGCGCGCGGCGCTGTCGAAGCGCTGCATCAGGTAGTAGGGCGGCGTGGCCTGGTAGTAGAGCGACACCGTCAGCTTCCGCGCCTTCGCCAGCTGGTCCGGCGGGAGCGAGATCTCGTACTCCACCTGGTCAGACCCGGTGAGCACCTTCCCCGAGTAGCTCGGATCGGCGAGGGTCGCCTTCCCCTCCGGCTTGGTCACCTCCGCGAACGGGCCGTTGCGCCGCCACCCGGCCGGTCGGAGCCGGTTGTCCTTCACGTCGAGGTACACGCGGTGGAGGAAGCTGGTGGTGAACTTCCGCTCGGAGTCCTGCACCAGCTCCTCGTAGATCTGCGCCTCGCTCCCGCTCCGGACCACCTGGTGATGGTCCTGGAACGCCTGCTTCCCGTCCGGCCCCACCTCGAAGAGCTCGCTGGGGAGCGGCTGGTCCGTGACGCCGTCGAGGATGACGCCCACCGGCGACGTCCGCCCGGAGGCCCACAGCGGCTTGCCGTCCGCCCCCAGCACCTGCACCTCCAGGAACGCTCGCCGGAAGCCCACGCCGCTGGGGAAGTCGTGCCCGGTCAGGTTCTGGATCGTCACCTTGGCGCGGATGCCGGTCGCGGTCTGCTGCACCCGGTCGATGGTCACGCTCGCGGACTCGGTCGCCTGCAGCAGCGCCGACTGCCGCCCGGTGACCAGCGGCGGGACCGGTCCGCCGTTCAGGAAGTCCAACTGCCGGTAGCCCAGCTCCAGCGGGAACTGTTCGAAGAAGGCGCCCAGGAAGACGTTGAGGCCGTACAGCGTGTGGCGCGAGAAGGGCTCTCGAGCCTTCAGCGCGATGTCCGCGTCCGGCAGCCGGTCCGTGGTGGCCGGGAAGGTGCTGTCCTCGATGTTGGCGATCTTGAACGCCAGCGGCTTGCCCCCGTACTCCGTCTTCATGTGGCAGTCCTGGCAGCTCCGGCCGGAGGGCCCGGCGAACGAGCTGTTCTCCCACTCCAGCGACGTGGCCTGCTCGTAGGAGAAGCCGATGATCTTTCCCTTCCCGTCCAGCACCGGGAGGTTGATCGCGTGGCAGGTGGAGCACAGGTCGGACGACTTGATCTGCGGAGCGCCCTTCGGCGTGATGCCCAGCGCGTTCTCCATCGGCTTCGGCAGCGGGTCGTCGTACGGCCCGTTGAGCTGCGCCGGCGGCCCCGCGAAGAAGTTGCCGGTGAAGGTGGAGGGGGTGCCCAGGCCCTTGGCGTCGATGTGGTGGCACACCGCGCACGAGATGCCGTCGCGCGCCAGCGCCCCGTAGCGCGCGTTCTCCGGATCCTCGTCGCGCCACGCCGCCAGCGCGGATCGCCGCAGCCC
>DASRBA010000015.1:0-2659 GCA_035637895.1 Myxococcaceae bacterium | reverse complement strand
GACGCCGAGGGCAGGGACTTCTCCCCCGAGACCCGCGCCGCCCTGGCCAAGCCACTGGAGGCGACCGCGCTGGAGTTCCACGTCGCCCCCGGGGACGCGCTGGCGTCGCTCCGGCGCGCGCAGGATCTGGCCGGCACCTTGGCCCAGAAGGTGGACGCCGTGCTGGTGGACGCCGAGACCCACGAGCTGTACGACCCCGGGCGCTGGAAGCTCTTCCGGGTGGGCGGCTGGAACGGCGACCTGCCCGCCATCACCTCGCAGCTGGTGCTGAGGCGGAACGGCGGGACGGACCAGGCGCCGCGCCTGGTGACCTTCGGGATGGCCAAGTTCGGCTTGCCGGACGTCGCGGCCACCGAGCGCGCGGACGCGGCCGGGCCGCCCCTCTCCGGGCGCCTCCACCTGCTCTGCCAGCTCCTGGTGGAGGGGATGGCGCCCGGCCCGGACGGGCGGATGACCCTGGAGACCTCGCGCGTCCGCGAGTCCACCATGAAGCGCGCGCTGGCCGCCGCGCCCATCACCGGCCCGTTCCACGTGCGGCTGAAGCAGGGCACGCCCCAGGCCGGAGACCCGGACAACCGGATCTTCGACCTGGAGGCGGCCTCAGCCGATCAGTAGCAGTTCGCCTGCGCGTTGACCCGCTGGGAGGGGAGGTCCGGGCCCGGCGCGTGCCGGCAGGAGTGCTCCGGCCGGGGCACGTCCAGCACGAACGAGTCCTTGATCAGCTCGGTGCTCGCGGCGACCTTCGTCACCGACGCGGCGGCGCCCGCCTGGCGCGGGACGCCTACCAGCGCCAGCGTGATGGTGCCGTCCGGCGCGACGAACTCGGTGAGCTGGGGCGGGACCGGGGGCGACGTCTGCGACGCCTGCTGGTAGCTGGAGAGGGCCAGGGCCGGGTCCAGCTTGAGGCACTTCCCCCCGCTGATCATGTCCAGGTGGTACTGCGTGTTCAGGCCCGTCGTGGCCGCCGCGCACACCGAGGTGGTGCTGGACGGCAGGTACGTGCTCCAGAACGCGCAGCCTCCCACCACGGTGCTCCCGGCCGAGGTGCGCTCGTTGATGTCGCTGCCGTTGAAGAAGCCGTTGTACGTCGAGTTGTGGGTCGGGCCGGCGTGGTTGTAATGGGCCACCCAGCCCGCGTTGGCGATGGTCCCCGCGCCGAGGGTCGTGATCGGGTTGACGGTGACCAGGTTCGACGGCCGCAGCACGTTGAGGTCGTAGTTCCTCGCGATCAGCGGTTCGTTGAAGATCTTCCGGTTGACGTTGGCCTCGTCGAACGTCTTCACCGAGTAGAAGGCGTTGTCCGGCATCCCCGCCACGTTCGAGTTGTAGGTGGGCCAGATGGTGGGGATGTTGATCGGCGTCTTGCTCACCGGGTCGCAGACGTAGGTGGCCTGGGTCGTCGGGCTGTTGCACATCGTGGTCGCGGACGCCACCGCGTGGCAGGTGGCCGCGTTCGACCAGCTGATGATGCCGGGGGCCCCGTTGCACCCGGTGAGGGTGATGGTGAGCGTGGCGTTGAGGTCGTTGGACCCGCCGGTGGTGCAGCAGTTCGCGCCGAGGGCCGGCACCCCCGTCACCTCGTTGTCCACGGTCATCGCGCAGGAGGCCGCGCTCCCGGCGCCGTACGAACGGGTGAAGGTGCTGGTGCTGCCGCACGCGTTGGCCATCGTGTACGTGACGTCGACCGCGCAGCCGCGCCGCTGGCAGGCCAGCAGGTTGTCGTAGCTGCACTCGCCGCCCCCGAGGTCGGTCAGGTTGGAGCGATCCCCGGAGCCCAGCATCGTCCTCAGGTGCCCGCCCTGGCTGGCGATCACGTTGGAGGTCAGGCCGAAGAACGGCTGGCGCGCGCAGTAGTTGCTCGGGCTGCCCGTGTCGTCGTTCAGCAAGGAGCGCGCGCCCGCCCAGTAGGCCGGGTCCGGGTCGTTGAACCGCAGCGTCCACAGCTGGCCGCCCATGTCGCCGATGGTGGCGGTGTCGAAGAAGAACCCGTTCTGGTCCAGGGTGACGTTGGTCTCCTTCCAGCCGAAGCCCACCATCCCCACCGGCGCGGCGAACGAATACGACTGCATGTTGCCGAGCAGCGGGACCTGCGCCCTGGGGTCGAAGGTCCAGATCGCCTGCAGGGGGTTGGAATTCTGGCCCACGACGCCCTGGCCGCCGTACCAGACGTCGACGAGGCTCACCGTGTGGCCTCGCTGCTTGGCCGCGTCGTACCCGCCGTTGAGCCCCACTACCCAGCGCTCCTCGAAAGGCACCGACGGACGCCCCACCGCCGGCGGATTCACCGGCGTGGCATACGTGGGCAGGCCCGAGATGACGGTGTTCTTCAGCCGCACCGGGCCGATGGGCGGCGGCGTGGGCAGGAAGTCGTCGTAGCTCTGGCCCGCCAGCCGGTCCGCGACCGTGTTCGGCTGCGGCCACATCCAGCGGAAGAAGCCGGACGTCTCCGGCGTGGGGGCGACCGGGTTGGTCACGTCCAGCGCGAAGAAGTGGGTGCCGCCCCGCCGCTCGCCCAGGACCGCCACGGTGTGGAACTCGCCCGTCTCCTTCTTTCCGTCCGGCGACGATCCGTCGCTGCCGTCCGCCCAGATGTCGCGGACCATGGGGGTGCCGTCCACGTAGAGCTCGCGCTCGTTCTCGAGCAGCCGCTCCAGCTTGG
>DASRBA010000014.1:0-7516 GCA_035637895.1 Myxococcaceae bacterium | reverse complement strand
CGCCCCCACCTGGTGGGCCGGGTCCGCGACGCGGACGTCCGCCTGGACGACGCGTTCGTGTCCCGCGAGCACCTGCACCTGGTCAGGCGCGCGGGCGTCTGGGTCGCCCAGAGCCTGATGCCCACCAACCCGCCCGTGCTGAACGGGCGCCCCATGGGAATGATGCCGGCCCCGCTTCGCCACGGTGACGAGCTGCGGGTGGGCCACCTGGCGCTGGGCGTCTTCTCCGGCCTGGGCGAGGTGGTGGCGGCCCCCGAACCCGACGAGGTCGACGGCCGCGACCGGACCCGGTCCGTCCTGGCCGGGGATTCCGGGGCCGGGCTCGGGAGCAACCTCGGCGCCGACGGCCAGGACCTGGACGTGACGTTCGAGGGCCGGCGCCCCGACGACCGCGGAGCGGCGGAATCCCGGCCGCACGTGATCCGGCGGCACGCCTGAGCGAGCGCTACGTCCCCGGCAGCTGCTCGCGCACCCGTTCGATGGAGCGGGCCTTGCCGGTCTGGTCGTCGATGTCCACCACCACGCCCTGCAGGTACACCAGGTTCTTCGCCACCTCGTACCCGGTGGGGCGCTGGCTGAGGAAGCGCTCGATGGAGAGCTCCTTCCTGATCCCGATCACCGAGTCCAGCGGGCCCACCATCCCCACGTCGGTGATGAACGCGGTGCCGCCGGGGAGGATCCGCTCGTCCGCCGTCTGCACGTGGGTGTGCGTCCCCACCACCGCGGACACCTTCCCGTCGAGGAACGCGCCCATGGCGTTCTTCTCCGACGTCGCCTCGCAGTGCATGTCCACCAGGATGCAGGCGGTCTCCTTGCGCAGCTCCTCCACCGCCTGCAGGCCCACGGTGAACGGGTCGTCCAGGGCCTTCATGAACACCCGCCCCTCCAGGTTCACCACGCCCAGCTTCCGCCCGTCCGGCGTGCTGACGATGGTGGAGCCCTTGCCGGGCGCGCCCTTGGGGTAGTTCGCCGGCCGCAGGAGCAGGTCCGGGTGCCGCTCCAGCCAGGGGACGATCTGCCGCTTGGACCAGATGTGATTGCCGGAGGTGAGCACGTTCACCTCCGCCTTGAGCAGCGCCTCCGCGCTCTCCGGCGACACCCCGGCGCCGCCCTCCGAGTTCTCGGCGTTGGCGACCACCACGTCCACCGCGTGGCGGCCGATCAACCTGGGCAACAGGGTCCGGATGGCGAGCACACCCGGCTTGCCCACCACGTCCCCCATGAAGAGCAGCTTCAAGGCGAAAGACCGATCAGGAGTCGAGGAAGTCCGCGGCGCGGCACAGCCCGCGGAACGTCTGACTCTCGGTCACCACCAGGTCCATGTCCACGTCTTCCGGCGACGTCGGGATGCCGGTCACCACCTGCTCGCTGAAGGACAGGCCCACCCGGCGCGATCGCTCGGAGGCGGCCCGCAGCGTGGCGTCGTAGTAGCCGCCGCCGCGCCCCAGCCGCTTCCCCTCGTTGGTGAACCCCAGCCCGGGCACCACGAAGAGGTCGATGTCCTGGACCGGGATCAGCTCGGCCGAGGACGGCGGCTCCCGCACCCCCAGCCTTCCTGGCTCCAGCTCTATCTCCGACCGCACCGCGCGGAACGAGAGGATCCGCCCGTGCACGTGCGAGAGCGGGTAGCAGACCACCTTCCCGTCCGACAGCGCCGCGGTGAGGATGTCCCGCGTGGGGACCTCGCCGCGGATCGGCGCGTAGAGCGCCACCCTCCGCGCGCGGTGGTAATACGGCGTGGCGAGGAAGCGCGACTGGACCTTGATCCCTCGCGTGTCGATCGCGTCCGGCGTCAGCGCCTTCCGCCGGGCCAGCAGCTCCTCGCGCAGCGCTGCCTTCGCCTCCGCCCCACCACCACCTTGCGCCTGCGTCGTCTCAGCCACAGCCGTCCTACCCCCCCTCCACCTCGACCTCGAAAAAAACGTCCCCCGCCCGAAACCGTGTGTGCAGCGTCCATTGAACCCACTGGATTCAGGTGGGGACCGATGTCGGATCGCCGTAGGCTTCCCTCATCCCTCGCGGGGAGGGCTTGCACATGGCGCCCGAACCAGCCCCCAATTTGGACATATCGGTTCGAATTTCCGCTGCCCATCACGCGCCCAGCAGGGGACAGCCCGTCAGATCCTTTCGAAACTTGGATTACAAATCCGATTCGATAGTAAGGACGACCCCTTGCCTGGTCAAGGCGCGATGAGGCTGCATTTACAAGGGTTTGAGCGCCCTTCTATGATTCCGCGGCCACGCCTTTTCATGCTGGAACACGCGAGAAAGACTGGACTTTGTGCGCTCGCCGCGCTGTGCGTCACCGGTGGCGCCGCGGCTTCCGGCATGAAGCTGGAGGGGGCCTATTACGGGCCGCTGGGGCACATCCGGTTCAGCACGGACGCGCGGGGGCACGTGGAGGGGCGCTACGGCCTGGGCGGCCCGTGCGCCTTCGACGCCGGGCGTCCGGTGGTGGACGGGGCGCTGCAGGGGAACGTGTTCGTGGGGTCGGTGACCCTGTGCCAGACGGGGCCCGCCTGCGAGGAGCGGACGTACCCGCTGCTGGCCTTCGTCACCCAGGACGACGGGTCGCTGGTGGCGGACGTGAAGCTGGACGCGGGCTGCGACTCGCCGGGCCTGCAGCGCAAGCGGCTGGTGCTGGAGGTGGCCCGGCCGGAGAACGGGCTGAACGCGGTGGGGCCGGACGGCAAGGTGGCGCCGGCCTCGCTGCGGAAGAAGCCGGCGAGCAAGAAGGCGCAGCAGAAGCAGTGCGACGCCGACTTCCAGCGCGCGGTGGGGCTGATGCCCAAGAACGACTTCGGGGGGGCGGCGCACTACTTCGAGCAGGCGCTGGCCTGCGGCGACCAGGTGGTGCTCTACCAGGGCATCGGCGTGGCGCAGCTGAACCGGGACGTCCCGGACGCGGCGATGGCGGCGCTGGAGAAGGCGCGCGACCTGGCGGTGAAGGCCGGCCAGGACGACCCGCAGATCCACTACAACCTGGCCTGCGCCTACGTGCGGCTGGGGGACAAGGCCGCCGCCATCAAGTCCCTGCAGCGGGCGGTGGCGCTGGGCTTCGCGGATCCCACCCAGCTGGCGACGGACCGGGACCTGGCCATCCTGCGCGACGAGCCGGAGTTCAAGAAGGTGGTGGAGACCGCGTGGAGCTTGAAGGACCGGCAGCACGGCAAGGAAGGTCCGCGGTAGCGTAGCGGCCTGCCCATGCCGCCCGCCGCGGAGCCCGCCGCCGCCCATCGCTTCGGCAACTACGAGATCCTCTCGCTGCTGGGCCGCGGGGGCATGGCGGAGGTGTACCGCGCCAAGGTGCTCTCCGGCCCGCGCGAGGGGTGGCCGGTGGCGATCAAGCGGCTCCCGCAGAGCCTCGCCTCGGACACCGAGTACGTGGACCGCTTCACCAGCGAGGCGGACCTCACCCGGTTCCTCGACCACCCCAACATCGTGAAGGTGCTGGAGGTGGGGGAGGTCGAGGGCGTCTATTACATGGCGATGGAGCTGGTGGACGGGCGCGACCTGGGCCAGATCCTCCGCCGGTGCAAGCAGCGCGGCATCCCGCTGCCGATCGATTTCGCGGTGTACCTGTGCAAGGTGTTGCTGGACGCGCTGGGGTACGCGCACGAGGCGGTGGGGCCGCGCGGGGACAAGCTGGGGATCATCCACTGCGACGTCTCGCCCTCCAACGTGTTCATCTCGCGGACGGGGGAGATCAAGCTGGGGGACTTCGGGATCGCGCGGGCGCAGTCGTCCGCCATCGACACCGACTTGCTGGGCAAGCCCTACTACCTGTCGCCGGAGATGCTGGACGGGAGGGTGACGGTGGAGGTGGACCTGTGGAGCGCGGCGGTCATCCTCTACGAGCTGCTCACCATGGACCGGCCGTTCCAGGGCGGCACGCGGGACGCGGTGTTCGCCGCCATCCGCGGGCGGCTGTACCAGCCGCTCATCGAGCTGCGGCCGGAGATCTCCCAGGAGCTGTCGGACATCGTGGACAAGGCGTTCGCCGAGGACCCGGCGGAGCGGTTCTCGGACGCGGCGGAGTTCGCCATCGCGCTCGACCCCCACTACGACGACCAGGTGGGGACGCCGCTGGCCATCGCCGCGGTGGTGCGCGGGCTGTTCGGCGCCAGCTCCGAAGGCTAGGGATCCGGCAGCAGGTCGGCGATCCGGACGTCCGCCGTGCGGGTGCTGCCCCCATGATCGAGCTCGAGGTGGACGACGTCGCCCGGCTGGCCCCACGGCTGCGAGGCCTGTCGCGCCGGCACGCCGTTGACGGTGGCGATGACGTCGCCGACCTGCAGCCCGGCGTCGCGCGCGGGGGAGGCGGAGAGCAGCGCGCCGATGCGCAGGCCGAGCGGCGCGTCGCTCGGGGCGGTGGCGATGCCGATGCCCACGAAGTCGCGCGACCAGTGGGTCTGGGTGTCGAAGCGGGTGAGGCCGATGGCGCGGCCGGTGACGGCGTCGTCGCCCAGGGCGAGGGAGACCTCGAACTCGCGGAGGAAGCTGCGGCCCAGCGCGCCGTCCAGCCGGGGCGGTGGGTCGCGGAACTGCTGGAGGAAGGCGTCCAACCCGACGTCGAGCTGTGGGGCGGTGAGGATGGGCGAAGCGAGGCTGGCCTGGCCGCCCACGGAGAGCGCGCGGGCGCGGGTGGCGGTGGCGGTGAAGTCGCCCGCGAAGGCGGTGTGGACCGGGAGGCCGGTGAGGGTGGGGCGGGTGGCGAGGTCGGGGAGGGCGCCCTGGCGGACGAAGGTGAGGTCGGCGCCGGTGTCGACGGCGAGGGTGAGCGTCTGGCCGTCCAGGTCCGCCTCGACGAGGAGGAGGTCCGGGCCCTCGGGGATGCCGTTCTCGCGGTCGTCCTGGCAGAGGCCGGTGGACCACAGCGACAGCGGCGCGGCGCCGGGGCCGGGCGTGAAGTCCCGCTCGACGCGGGTCTCGGCGGCGCGCGCGTCGAAGACCAGCGGGGCGTAGGAGAGCGCGTCGGCGCCGACGAGGAACTCGAAGTCGAGGTCCCCCGGGAAGAGGACCCCCCATTGCAGCGGCCCGACGCTGGCGCCGCCCAGCGTGATGGGCGCGAAGAAGTCGAAGGAGGAGCCCACCGCGCTCAGGGAGGAGCGTGGAAAGGCGGTGTCCAGGAGGGCGGGGTGGGTGCCGCCGGAGATGCCGATCTCCACCCGCGGGCGCGTCGCATCCAGCCAGCCCACCCGCCCCTCCGTCGCCGGTGGGACGACCTGCGCGTGGGGGCAGCGCGGCGGCGGATCGCACCCGAGGGCGAGAAGGGCGATGGCCAGGGAGATGGGGGTATGGCACCTCATGGCCCGCCGAAATCTACCTGCGCTGTTCACGAGCAGCGTCTTCGAGTCCTGATTGATGGAATTCGAGATCGTTCTCGCTGACAGCCATTCCCGCCGAGATGTGGCCCGTGGCGTCCGAGAACGCGTCGTAGTTCGGGGCGCCGGCGAACGCCGGGACCGCGGCTCCCAACAGAAGTGCGACGAGGCGGGCCTTCACGGCCCCCGACTCTACGCCCGCCGCGCAGCGGGGAGGTGGCGGCGGAGCGCGTCCGCCACTTGATCCACCTCCGCCTCCGTGGCGTTCGAGCCCAGCGAGAACCTCAACGACGCGTGCGCCTGCGCCGGGGTGAGGCCCATGGCGAGGAGCACGTGCGACGGCGACAGCGAGCCGGACGCGCACGCCGCGCCGGAGGAGACGCAGATCCCCTCCAGGTCCAACGCGATCAGCAGCGCCTCGCCGTCCGCGCCCTCGAAGAGCAGGTTCGACGTGTTCGGCACCCGTGGCGCGCCGGCGCCGTTGACGCGGACGCCGTCCAGCTTCATCGCGAGCTGCTCGAAGCGATCCCGCAACGCGGAGGTCCCGAGGTCCTTCGTCGCCAACTCCAGCGCCAGCGCCAACGCCTCCGCTCCCAGCGCGTCCTGCGTCCCGCCCCGCCGGCCCCACTCCTGGTGCCCCGGCACCAGCGCCTCCAGATCCACTCCGCGCCGCACCACCAGCGCCCCCGTCCCGACGGGCGCCCCCAGCTTGTGCCCGGAGATCGACAGCAGGTCCGCGTCGCCCACCGCCACCGGCACCTTCCCCGCCGCCTGCACCGCGTCCGTGTGGAAGCGGACCCCTCGCTTGCGGCACTCCCGCGCCACCTCCGCCACCGGCTGCAGCACGCCCGTCTCGTTGTTCGCCCACATCAGCGAGCACACCGCCGTCCGCTCGTCCACCGCGGCCAGCATCGCGCCCGCGTCCACCCGCCCGTCCGCGCCAGGCCGGATCAACGCCACCTCTCCACCCAGCTGCCTCACCGCCCCCAGCACCGCCGGGTGCTCCACCGCGCTCACCACCACCTTCACCCGCGCCGGCTCCTTCTTCCGGACCGCCGCGTACGCCCCCTTCACCGCCAGCGCGTCCGCCTCGGAGCCCGAAGCCGTGAAGCACACCTCCTTCGGCTCGCACCGCAGCGCCGCCGCCACCTTCGCCCGCGCCGCGTCCAGCCTCGCCCGAGCGCGCCGCCCCGCGCCGTGCACGCTGGCGGCGTTCCCCACCACGGCCTCGCCGTCCCGCACCCGCTGCTCGATCAGCGCGGCCACCTCCGGCCGCAGCGGCGCGGAGGCGTTGTGGTCCCAGTAGATCAAGAGGGAACCTCCCTCACTCCTCCGCGGAGAGGATGGAGACCGGCCGCACGCCCTGCAGCCCGAACGCCTCCAGGAAGCTCCGGATGATGGTCCGCTTCAGCGAATCCCGCTGCGCCCGCGTCCCGGACAGGGGAATCCGCGCTCCCGCCATGCTCCCGTGACCGCCCGAAGAACCGCCCTTGTCCTCGCAGATCTCCCGGATCAGCCGCCCCGCGTTCATCCGCCGGTCGTTGGTGCGCACGGAGAGGTAGAGCTGGCTGCGGAACGACGCCGCCGCCAGCGACCACTTCACGCCCTCCAGGAACACCATCCGCTCCGCCACCTCCGCCACCATGTCCGGCGAGTACACCTCGCCCAGATCCGTCACCACCGCCTGGCCGCCGTACACCTTCGCCCGCTCGATCGCCTTGTGGTACAGCCGGAAATACCGCCCCGGCAGCTCGGGGTGCTCGATCTGGCTGAGCAGCCCCTTGTCGATCCGCGACAGCAGCCACACGTAGCAGTCCACGTCCGTCTTGGTGGTCAGCCGGTCCAGGTCCCGGGTGTCCGCCTTGATCCCGTAGAACAGCGCCGTCGCCAGCTCCACCGACGGCTCCAGCCGCGCCGCCCGCAGGTACTCCACCAGCATCGTGGACGTGGCGCCGAAGTCCCCGCCCACGTCCGCGAACGGCACCTCCAGCGTCTCCTCCCGCAGCGGGTGGTGGTCCACCACGATGTCCGCCCGGTATCGCGGAGGCAGTGCGTGGTTCCGCACCGCGGGCTGGGTGTCCACCATCGCCAGGCAGTCGTGCTCCTCGAACACGATCTGCGAGATGGGGACGATGGGCAGCTTGAGCACCTTCACGAACGCCAGGTTCTCCGCCCGGCCGATGATGCCCCCG
>DASRBA010000013.1:0-39482 GCA_035637895.1 Myxococcaceae bacterium | reverse complement strand
TTCTCGTAGACTGAGACACGCGCGCTCCACGCGCGAGCGAGAGCCCAAGACGATCATTATCGCGTCGGCCCGCAACGAGTTGCGGTGTACTCCAGATAACCACCTTGGCGCCTTTGGTGCCCCCCCAGGAGGTTGTCCATGATCATCCAGTCCGCCAATGCGGGCCTTCCGAATTGCAGTCCACTCAGCAGCACTCCGAACGCAGCCTCGAGGCCGCCATCTGGAGGCACGGGTTACCCCACGGCGGACACCTTCCAGGCGGCCCCGCAGCCAGCTGGCCTCCAGCAGCAGTTCCAGGTCCTCACCAAGCAGGTCGACGCGGTCGCGCAGACGGTCCAGCAGATCAAGGCCGACTTCGGCGTCGGAGCGGCCAAACCTGCCGGGGCGCCCAACCTGGGGAACGTGACGGGCGATCCGCGGCTGCTGCAGGCGACGCAGCAGATCGCCCGCGACCCCGCGGGCGCGAAGCTGGAACAGGCCGCGCAGGCGCCGGGCCTCAAGCTGCAGATCGGCAATCTGCCTCCGGGCGTGATGGGCGTGACCCAGAACGGCACCATCACCATCAACTCCCAGGCGGTGAACAACAAGCCCGACCTCATCCACACCCTCGCGCACGAGCTGGGCCACGCGGCGACTCCGAAGGACGGCGACTCGATCGCCGAGGAGCAGGCGGTGGACCAGCTGGGGCAGCAGATCCAGCAGCGGATCGCTCCGGGCCCGACCTTCCACCTCGACCTCGGCGCCTACCAGGGACAGGGGCTCCCGCAGGACAACGGCATCCGGAGCTCACTCGCGAAGATTGGGCTTTGACGGGTAGCCGGGACGGGGGTCGAATCCCGGCCGTGCCCTACCAGCTCTCCACCTTCGCGCTCCCCGACGGAAGGCGCTGCGTCCGCCTGGACTGGTCGGGCACCATCACCGGGGAGGACGCGGACGCGGCGCTGAGCGAGTGCGAGCCGGGCGGGTCGGTCTACGGGCTCCCCGTCCTGGCGATGGGCCAGAAGATCGCCAACCTGTCGCCGGAGGCCCGCGCCATCTTCAGCAGCCAGCGCAGGGACTCCTTCACGGAGAAGATGGCGCTGGTGATCGCCAAGCCGGTGCTCCGGGTCATGGCCAACTTCGTGCTGCGCGTCCGGCGGAGCCACCTGCAGCGGCTGTTCAGCACCGAGGCCGAGGCGATCGCGTGGCTCCTCGAGAAGGGCGCGTGAAGCGCCTCACCGCCCCTCCGCGAGGAACTGGACGAGGCGGATGTGCTCCTCGTGGTTGAGCGCGGCGCCGAGGAACGCCTTCAGCTCGAACGGGTCGTGGAAGCTGCGCCGCATGGGGTTTCCCGCCTGGGTGATCAGGCGTTCGACCTGCAGGCTGAAGACGGCGCTGTCGCTCACCAGGGCCGCGCTCCGGGCGACCCGGCCCTTGCCGCGCTTGAACACGTCCAGCACCTTGGCCGCCACGTCCTGCGAGAAGACCGTGGCGCGGGTGTAGTCGGCGGCGAGGACCACCTCGCCGTGCCGGTCGAAGAGCTCGTCCAGGCGCTGCTGGCACTGCTCGATGTCCTCGAGCGTGACCGGCGTCACGAGGCGGATCTCCAGCAACCTTCCGACCTTCACCTCCGCCGAGAACATGTCACCCCATCATGCTGAAGGACCCGCCGGGGATCATCCCGGGGCTCACGCTCGCTGCAACAATCCTGGCTCTCGACTGTCCTGGGGACACCAAGCATGACGGGCGTGCTCCGGAAGGTCGTGGACGTGAGGGAGGACGAAGTCGCCGCCCTGGCGTGGGCGGTGCTCGGCGCCTTCTGCCTGCTGTGCGGCTGGTTCGTGATCCGCCCGCTCCGGGACGAGATGGGCATCGCCGGGTCCGTTCGCGCGCTGCCGTGGCTGATGTGGGCCACCTTCGGCGTCACCCTGCTGGGCGTGTGGGCGTACTCCTGGCCGCGGCGCGCGTCCCGCGGCGGAAGCTGGTGGCCATCGTCGACCGGTTCTTCCTCGCGAACCTGCTGGTCTTCTTCGCGCTGCTCCAGCTGTGGTTCCAGCGCGAGTGGGTGGCGCGGGCGTTCTTCGTCTGGACCACGGTGTTCAACCTGTTCGTGGTGTCGGTGTTCTGGAGCGTGGTGTCGGACGTGTTCCGCCCCGAGCAGGGCCGCCGGCTCTTCGGGTGCGTGGCCGCGGGCGCGGCGACACGAAACACCCGAAACGGATCTGGAGGCGTCACCATGAGCATCACCCGGAGAAGGTTCCTTCACGCCACCGCGGCCGCCGGCGCGCTCCCGTTGCTCACCCGCTGCGCCGGAGCGATGGGCGCGGGCGCCGGGGCGGACGCCAAGGGCGGGAAGAAGCTGCGCCTGCTCATCCTCGGCGGCACCAAGTACCTCGGCCCGGAGCTGGTGAACGAGGCGCAGGCGCGCGGCCACGTGCTGACGCTGTTCAACCGCGGCAAGACGAACCCGCAGCTGTTCCCGGACCTGGAGAAGCTGCACGGCGACCGCAACGGCGATCTGAAGTCGCTGGAGGGCCGGAGCTGGGACGCGGTGCTGGACACCTCCGGGTACGTCCCCAAGCAGGTGGCGGCGTCCGCGGGGCTGCTCTCGAAGCGCGTGGCCCAGTACGTGTTCATCTCCACCATCTCCGTGTACCCGGACGGCATGAAGCCGGGGTCCGACGAGACCGCGGCCGTGCAGACCGTGCCGGATCCCACCAGCGAGGACGTGCAGAAGCACTACGGCGGCCTCAAGGCGCTGTGCGAGGCGGCGGCGGAGGCGGCCATGCCCGGGCGGGTGACCAACGTCCGGCCGGGCCTGATCGTGGGGCCGGGAGATCCCACCGACCGGTTCACCTACTGGCCGGTGCGGATCAGCCGGGGCGGCGACGTGCTCGCGCCGGGCAGCGGAGAGGACCCGGCGCAGCTGATCGACGTGCGGGACCTGGCGTCGTGGGTCATCACCGCCGTCGAGCGCAAGCACGTGGGGGTGTTCAACGCGCTCGGGCCGGCGAAGAAGATGACGATGCGGGAGATGCTGGAGGGGTGCCGCCGGGGCGTGGGGAGCGACGCCCGCCTCGTCTGGGCCGACGCGAAGGTCCTGGAGAAGAACGAGGTCAGCCCGTGGATGGACATGCCGGTGTGGACGGGCGGCGACGCGGGCTTCGCGTCCATCAGCAACGCCCGCGCCGTGGCGGCCGGGATGACGTTCCGGCCCATCGACGCGACGGCCAAGGACACCCTGGCGTGGTTCAAGACCCAGCCTCCGGAGCGGCGGGCGAAGCTGCGGGCCGGCGTCACCCCGGAGCGCGAGGAGAAGGTCCTCCAGGCGCTCCGGGCGCCGGCGCAGGCCGCCGGCTAGAGGCAAGCGAAGACCTCCGCGCGGGTCCTGCTCCCGCCGAGAGGCCCTCCAGGGCAGGGAAAGACGCACTCTCCGCGTACCTTGCAGTAGCCTACTGCTCCGGTAGGTCCCCAGCTCCTTGTCCAAGGTCGGCAAATACGAGCTGATCCGCAAGCTCGCCAACGGTGGGATGGCCGAGGTGTTCCTCGCCAGGTCCGAATGGGCAGGCGGGCTGAAGAAGACCGTCGTCGTCAAGCGGATCCTGGCCCACCTCACCGAAGACCCCAGCTTCCGCGAGATGTTCTTCGCGGAGGCGCAGCTCGCCTCCCTGCTGAGCCATCCGAACATCGCCCAGATCATCGAGTTCGGCGAGAGCGCGGGCGTCTACTACCTCGCCATGGAATACGTGGATGGGCTCAACCTCCGCACGCTCGCCTCGGCCGCGCACAAACGAGATGGGGGCATCCCGTATCCCTACTGCGCGCGGATCATCGCGTTCTGCTGCGAGGCGCTGGCCCACGCCCACGAACTGGTGGACGCGGAGACCGGGAAACCGCTGAGCCTCGTGCACCGCGACGTGAGCCTGGACAACATCCTGGTCTCGAAGACGGGCTCGGTGAAGCTGGTAGACTTCGGCATCGCCAAGGCGGCCACGCAGCCCCGCCGGACGCAGACCGGCCTGGTGAGGGGCAAGGTGCCGTACATGTCGCCCGAGCAGATCCGGGCGTGGCCGCTCGATTGCCGCACCGACATCTACTCGCTGGGCGTCGTGCTCTACCGGTTGATCGCCGGGCACAAGCCCTACGTGGCCAGCGACGATCTCACCCTCATCACCGCCATCCTCCACGAGGGCATGGTGCCGCTGCGGTCGCGGCGCGCGGACGTCCCGGAGGGCCTGGAGCGAATCGTCACCCGGGCGATGGAGCGTGACCGCGACAAGCGTTACTCCAGCTGCCGCGAGTTTCATGCCGACCTGGAGGAATACCTCCTCTCGTCGAGGCAGGCGGTGAGCGCGCTGCAGATCGGGCAGCTGGTCGAGAAGTACTGCCCGCCCCCCGGGCAGCCCGAGAGCGCTCCTCCACCCGTCCTGGCCACGCCGGACCATTCCCAGGCGCTCGCCGACGCATCCACGGTGAAGGTTCCCGAGGCACTGCCGCCGCCGAAGCTCACGCCTGCACCGCACCTCCCGGCCAGCACCGAGCCGATCGAGCCTTCCAGCGGAGCGAGGTCGAGGCCGGTGGGCGTCGTGATCGCGATGATCCTGAGCAGCGTCGCGTTGCTGGCGGCCTCGGGCGTCGTCCTGCGGCGCCCGCGGCAGAGCGTGGAGCCGGGCTCCGCCTCTCAGCCGGCGGCACCAGCGCCGGCGCGGGTGCAGGCCCAGGAGAGCCCCGCGGAGAAGCCCGTCGTCACCGAGGCGGCTACCGGCGTCGCGCCACCTCCTCCAGCGATCTCGGAACCGGAAGCGGTGGAGGCGCCTCATCCGGTCCCCAGGCAAACCAGGCCCGCGAGCCCGTGGGTCGAGTTGAAGGTGCGCTCCCAGCCACCGGCGATGATCAAGATCTTCTCGGGCAACAAGCTTCGCGAGAGTCACTGGGCCCAGGCGACGGCCAAGGTGCCACCTGGCCCGGTGGAGGTCGAGGTCTCGGGTTCCGGAGGCCAGCCCTTCTCCAGGCGCGAGTCGTTCACGGTCCAGCCGCTCCCCAGGAGCCAGGAACGCACCATCGCGGTGGAGCAAGGGACGCTGATGATCCGCTCGCTCCCGCCCTCTCACGTGAAGGTCGACGGGGTGGCGCGAGGAGACGTACCGCTCCGGCTCCAGCTGTATGAGGGCCCTCACGCCGTGGTCTTCGAATGCGACCGCAGCGCATCGCCGTGTGCCGGTGTCACGGAGGCAAAGCAGAACATCACCGTCCAGCCCGGGAAGACCGTGAACGTCATCCAGCGCTGGCCTTGAGCCACAGGAGGGGATTTCATGCCGTGGTCGTTCCAGATCCGGATCCAGCGAGCGCGCCCATGCCTGGGCGTCGTGGCGTTCCTGGCGGCGCTCGCGCGCGGGGCGGAGCCGGCGGCCTCTCCCTTTCCGGCGCACCCACAGGTCATGGCCGCGGAGGCGCTCTACCAGCGGCACCTCCCCGGCGCGTGTGACGTGGCGATGAAATCGGCCTGGATGGCTCCCGGGCTCACCAGTGACGATCTCATCCACCTCCATTTCCTGACCGCGCTGATGTCCCTCGATGCCGGTGACGACCCCGCCGCGCGCAGGGCGCTCTCCCAGGCGCTGAGGATCGATCGGTCGGCGGAGCCGGCGCCGGTCGCCAACAGGCTCCGCCAGATCCTCGAGGAGACCCGGGCGCAGTGGCCTGCCGATTCCCCCCGCGGGGACGACAATTCCCGGCAGGAGGCCGACAGGAAGGCCGTCGCCGAGCGCAAGCCCGCGACCGACGCGCTGCTCGAGACCGTGGACGCCCTGTACGGCAACCTGCAGGTCGACGGCGCCGTCGAAGGCGCCATCGCCGTGCTCGACCTGGCGAAATCCCTGGCGGCTCAGGATCGGGCGAAGGTGGCGGTCCGCCGGGGCGTCATGCTGATGGAGTCCGCAGGTGACGAGCCAGGCGCCCGCGCGGCGTTCCGGGAGGCGCTCGAAGCGGACCGCGGTGTCTCCATCCCGAAATATGCGCCGCCCAAGACGCGCCGCCTCTTCCAGGACGTCACCCAGACCGTCACCCCCGCGCAGCCCTCCAGCCCGGCCGGGTCCGGCGGGCACGGGAATCCCCTGGTGGACGGTTCGCGGCCCTGGGGGCTCGCGGCGGGGGGAGCCGGGCTCGCCCTCCTCGCCGGGGGAGCGGTGGCCGGCGCCATCGCGCTCTCCTCGTACCAGACGGAGCAGCAGGCTTCCGCGAATGCACATCAAGCCTTGTATCTCCAGAGCCGGGATACCGCGAAGACGGCGCGCAATGTCGCGAACGGACTGTATGGCGCCGGAGCGGTCGCCCTGGGCCTGGGCGCCTATCTCTTCCTGCGCGCCCCCGGCCAGGTCCAGGTCGCCGCCGGCGCGGGCCCAGGACAGGCTTCGATCACGCTGGGGGGACATTTCTGATGAAGCGCGTGTCTACGCTCCTGCTCATCGCCGGCGCTTGCAACTGCATGCTCGACCCGGATTCCGTGCCCCCGCCCAAGCCGTCGGCGTTCATGTATCCAAATGACCCGGTTGTCTACAGAGTGGGACAACCGATCGGAGAGAGCGCTCCGGTCAAGGAAGACGCCACGACTCCGGTGAGCTCATACCAGATTGCTCCGCCGTTGCCGCAGGGCTTGATCTTCGACACCGCGACCGGCGTCATCTCGGGCACCCCGCTCGCGCTCTCCCCCGCGACCTCCTACGCGATCACCGCGACGAACCCGTCGGGCTCGACGCTCGCCACACTGGGCATCACGGTCCTCGGCCTGCAAGGCGCCGTGTCCTCAGGCCGCTACCACAATTGCGCGCTGTCCGGCGGCGGCGCCGTGTGCTGGGGGAGGAATACCCATGGCGGGCTCGGGAACAACACCGATGCCGGGAGCAGCGTGCCCGTCCATGTCTTCGGCCTGGGCTCCGGTGTCCAAGCGGTTGCCGCCGGCGGCTACCACGCCTGCGCCATCGCCGACGGCGGCGCCCTCTGTTGGGGCTGGAACTCCGATGGCCAGCTCGGGAACGGCTCCTCCGCTCAGGAGAGTCGCGTCCCCGTGCAGGTCACCGGCCTCACCTCCGGCGTCCAGGCCATCTCCGCCGGTGTTCAGCACACCTGCGCCATCGTGGGCGGCGGCGCGGTCGTGTGCTGGGGCCGAAACAACTTCGGCCAGCTCGGGACCGGCAACACGACCGACAGCACCGTGCCCGTTCCGGTCTCCGGCCTGGCATCGGGCGTTCAGGCCCTCACGACGGGCGATTATCACACCTGCGCGATCCTCGACGGTGGAGTGCTGTGCTGGGGGGCTGGTTACACAGGCGAGCTCGGACATCCGAGCAACGCCACCAACCTCACGCCCAACCCACCCACCGGCATCTCCTCCGGCGTCCAGGACATCTCCGCCGGCGGCGATCATACCTGCGCGGTCGTCAACGGCTCGGCCCTGTGCTGGGGCCTCAATGACGCGGGGGAGCTCGGAGACGGCACCATCAACACCAGCTTCGCGCCCATCCAGGTTTCCGGGCTCACCGCGGGCGTGCTGAGCACGGCCGCGGGCGATCACCACACGTGCGCGAACGTCAACGGCTCCGCCTGGTGCTGGGGCGAAGGCGCCTCCGGCCAGCTGGGAAACGGCGCAGGCACGGCGAGCCGGGTACCCGTCCCGGTCGCCGGCCTGACCTCCGGCATCCAGGGCATCACCACGGGGTATGACAGCTCGTGCGCGTCGACCCCAGGCGGCGTCGTGTGCTGGGGCGTCAACCTGTTCGGAGAGCTCGGAAACAATTCCACGACGGATAGCTGGGTTCCCGTCGCGGTCTTCAGCCCCTGACGCAGGTCGCAGCGCGCCCCTTTCAGGAGGCGGCGCGGGTGGGCGCCTTCGCCAGGGCCTCGCCGTTGGGCACGCCCGGGCCGGCGCGATGGCGCGGGAGCACGCGCCGTGATGCAGTGGCGGCGAGCATGCCCGGCCGCATCCTCATGGCCGCCCAGGCCACCGTCGGTCACACCAACGCGCTCCGCTCCATCGGGCGGGCGCTGGTGGCCGGCGGGCATGCCGTGGCGATGGCGCTGCCGGTGGTGCGCGCGCCCGCCTTCGCGCCGGAGATGGTGCGCACGGCGGCGGCGATCCCGGACGCCGTCCGCGGCGACGGCATCGAGGTGATCGCCCTGCGACCGTCCTGGTCGGCGGCGTGGCACGCGCTGCAGGTGGCCCGCTCCACCGGCTACGAGGAGCTCCGGCACGCGCTGGGCCTCTTCACCGCCGGGCTCACCGGTCACGCCCGCGCCCTGGCGGAGGCCGCGCGCTCCTGGCGCGCCGACGTCATCGTCGCCGACTACCTGTTCTTCGCGGGGTGGCTGGCGGCCCGCCTGGCGAAGCTGCCCTGCGCCGCGCTCTTCCACTCCGCGCTGCCCTTCCCTTCCATCGGCGGGCCTCCCTTCGGCAGCGGCCTCCCCAGCGGGGCGCCGAGGGACGCCGCGTGGGCGGAAGCCCAGCGCCGCCTCGACGAGGCCAACGCGTACGCGGGCGCGCGCATCCGCGGGGCCGCGCGGCGACTGGGCGTCGACCTCCCTCCGGGCGACATCATCTCGCGCCCGTACTCCGGGGACCTGAACCTGCTGACCACGCTGCCGGAGCTGGAGCCCGGCCTCGCGCCGCTGGATGGCCCGGTCGTCTTCACCGGCCCCTGCACCGCCGGCCGCGCCCAGGAGCGCCCGGACGACCCGTCGCTCTCGGTCCTGCGCGACGGCGTCCGGCGCATCTACGTGTCGCTGGGCACGGTCTTCAACTCCAAACCGGAGACCTTCGCGGCGATCCTGCGCGGGCTGGATGACGAGGGGCAGCAGGTCGTCGTCAGCGCCGGCGCCAGCGCCCGCAAGTTGAGCGAGCACCCTCCCGCCCGGAACTGCCACATCTTCACCCGCGTCCCCCAGGTGGCGCTGCTGGAGCGGGTGGACGCGGTCGTCACCCACGGCGGCAACAACACCACGCAGGAGACCCTGGCCGCCGGCAAGCCGATGCTGGTCATCCCGTTCGGAGGCGACCAGCTGGAGAACGCCCGCCGCATCGAGCGCCTGGGCGCGGGGATCGCCCTGCTCCCCCCGCAGGTCTCCGGCGAGTCGGTGCGCGCCGCCATGGCGCGCCTGCGGTCCGAGCCCGCCTTCCAGGAGGCCGCCGCCGGGGCCGCCCGGGCGCTCGGCGCCGCCGGCGGCACCCGGCGCGCCGCGGACGCCGTCCTCGCGTTGATCGCGCGGCGGTGACCGGGACCCGCGCGTCAAGAAGGAGTCCGACCGCCAAACCCCTGGTAGCCTCCCCCGCGAATGAATGCCGCGCAGATCCTTACCGTCGCCCTCCTCGTCGCTCTCACCACCACCGCCGCCCACGCCGCGGACGCCGCCCCGTCCGTCGCGGACGCCAAGAAGCGCCTGCAGCAGGCCTCCGAGAACCTGGCCAGGGCCGTCCAGAAGATCGAGAAGGACCCGCCCGCCACGCCGGACCTGGACGCCGCCTGGGCCGCGGTCAGCACCTTGAAGGACGCGATCGACGCCGGCGCCGCGGTGGAGGGCGCGGACCTGGACTACGCCAAGGCGGCGCTGGCCGCGCGCAAGCAGCTGCGGACCCAGCGCGACTACGTCGAGGGGCGCCGGGCCAAGGTCTACCTCTTCAACCACCGCCGGACGATCGACGCCGCCCTCGCCGCGATGAACGACCGCGTGGCGCGCACCGAGCGCAAGGACGCCAGCCCCAAGGACTTCGAGGACGCCCGGGCGGCGCTGGCGGATCTCCGGAAGGCGATCGAGCCGGCGCGGCAGTTCTCCAAGGAGGACGCCGCGTTCGCGAAGTACCTGAGCGACACCGACGCGGCCGCGACCAAGGCCGACAAGACCATCGAGGACCGCTGGACGCTGCGCGCGGTGGACGCGCACCGGGCGAAGGTGGAGTCGAGCCGCCAGATGCTGTCGGCGGCGATGGCCGCGCTGACCAAGAACGGGAGCGACGCCCAGTTCTCGGCGGCGGACCAGGCGGCGAACAACCTGTCCAAGCTGCTCGACGAAGGGAAGACCTTCGAGCCCCGGGACAAGGCGTACGCCGGCGTGGCGGACGGCGCCCACGCGGAGATCGCGGACGCCCGGAAGCGGATGGAGCAGCTGCTGAGCACCACCGCGCTCGAGCGGCTGAAGTCCGAGATCGAGCCGGCGTACCAGGACCTGACCGCCACCTTGAAGTCCCTCCGCGGGCGGAAGCCCACCGACGAGCAGCTCGCCGAGGCGAAGACCGCCACCATCGTCGTCCGGAAGCTGGTGGAGAAGTATCAGCCGCAGGCCGCGCGGAGTAAGCCCTTCGCCGAGTACCTGAACCAGGTCACCGCCACGCTGGCGGAGGTCGACGGGGAGCTGCTCCGCCGCGACATCACCGGCGCCAAGGGCGACGTCGTCAAGGCGCTGAGGAACATCGAGCGGCGGGACGCCACCGACGACCAGTTCGCGGAGCTGAACACCGCGCTGACGGTGATGGAGAAGACCCTGGAGCCCTTCGCGAAGAGGGTCCCCTCCTCCGTCGCGGCCGAGGTCGCCGACGCGCGCCAGCTGGTCCGCGACGCGCGGACCACGATCACCAGGCGGCGCTACGAGGTCGACCTGACGCGGATGCGCACCAAGGTCCAGGACACCAAGCGCAACACCGAGGCCGTGGTCGCGAAGATCCAGGCGGCGGGCATCGGCGAGAAGGAGCTGGCGGACGCGGAGGAGTCCCTCAAGCAGCTCAAGGCGGTTCTGGACGAGGGCGCGCCGTTCATCAGGAAGGACCACGACTATTCCGAGTACGACAAGTCCGTCAAACAGCGCATCACCGAGCTGACGGACCGGATCGCCAGGCGCCGGATCGCGATCAACGCCGGCGGCGCCAGGGCGAAGCTGACGGAGCTCATGGCCGACGGGAAGTCGAAGCTGGAGGCCGCCAACCGCCCCGAGTCGGCGGAGGCCGACCTGGACGCCGCCTCCAGGTCGGTGGACGCGCTGACCAAGGCGCTCGAGGGGTTCGCGCCCCTGGAGAAGCAGGACGCGGGCTACGCCGCGAGCGCCGAGAGGGCCCGCAACGAGCTGGTGCGCCAGATGGAAGGGCTGGAGCTGGCCAAGCAGGCCGGCGGGGCGCGCCGGCAGACCGCGACCCCGCTGGCGGCCGGCGAGCAGGCCGCGCGCGCGGCGGGCGAGGCCAAGGACCTGAGGACGCAGAAGAAGCACTACGACGCGGCGATGACCCAGTTCAGGTCCTGCGAGTCGAGCGGGGCGCAGCTGCTGAAGGAGAACCCGGCGCTGGAGAAGGTGATCGCCCTGGTGGAGGGTCGTTCGATGGCCATCAAGGACGTCGTCGCGCAGTGCACCGAACGCGCGAAGGCGATCGAGCAACCGCTCCGGCAGGCCTCGTCGATGGTCGCGTTCGAGGACGGGCCGAAGAAGGCGTTCGAGAACGCGAAGATGCTGATCGCCCGGAACGCGCGCAACGAGGCGATCCCCAAGCTGGAGGAGTGCATCGTCGCCGCCTCGCAGGTGCAGTCCGACTTCCGCGAGCTCAAGGAGCACAAGTTCGACGTGGGCGGCACCAGCCTGACGCTCAGCGAGATGATCAAGACGTGCGCCGCCCAGCGGGACGCGCTGGTGCAGAAGAGGTGATGCTTCGTGGCGGGCTTCAACTAGACGTCTGACCACGTGCCATTGGGATTCCACACGCTGAATCGCAAATTGTCTGCCCAGACGACTCCAGTCCCCCGCAAGATCACACCCAGATTGACCATCGTCGTGGCGGCGGGGAGATGTGCCTCGACCGCATGCCACGTCCAATCAGAGGTGCCGGTCACGCGATGTCCGCTCATGTTGTCGTGAAATAGATCGGGCTGACCATCTCCGTCCGCCCGAAGCCAAAACCCCGCCCATCCTTCGACCTCCTCCGTTCGGATCTCACCTTCGAACCTGACGGTCCGCCCCGCAAGGAAGGCGGCAGGGAAGCGCTGCATGATCGAACCGAACCCGGACTGCTCCGCAGCGTCCTTGAACATCATGACGCACCTGCCCGGCTTGCCATCGTCACGCGGAACCACACGCACTGCGTAATCGAGCGACACATTCGATACATGGCCTTCGCTGTTGAACCAACCATGCGGATAGCCGCCCTCAATCGATCCGTCAAACCCCAGATTTACCGGACGAGCGACCGTTCGTGAGTCGTCCGGCTTGATCAGGCCTGCCTGCGTCACCAGACCGCTTTCCATCGACTGAGAGCGTTGAACGAGCGCTGGAGGCCAGACGGTGTGGGACGAAAGAACGGCGACGGCTGCCCGCTCGATGTCCGAGCGCAATTTCGCCTCCCAGCCAGCCATCCGCGGTTCATATTGAATTACGCGCACGTGCCGAAGATCGAAAGGGATATCCTCCTCGGCGGACGACACGAGCACGGCAGGCTTGCCGACCGCATGGGCGAGTCCGAGCTCGTAGAATACATTCGGATTTCTGCCTGTCATTTCGCACAGAACGAGGTCCGAATTGGCGATTCCCTCCTGTATGTCCAGCATGATGGGCCGAGGCGCATAGAGATCATCCACGCGACGGACCTCGAAGCCGGCCGCTTCCAGGGCAGGCCGGAAGATTGCCGGATAATACGAATCAAACGGCTGTCGGAAGGGCATCAGGATGAACGCAGTGCGGGTCGCCTTCACAACGTCACCGACCTCTCGGAACAGCGATTACCTCGCCACCATTATCCGCCATCTTCTGGAGTAGGACCACTGGCATGCCCATCGCCGACCTCCTCGACCGCTTCGTCGCCGGCTTCAACGACAACAGCCTCGACGAGGTGATGACCTTCTTCGCGGAGGACGCCATCTATCGCCCCGGGGACGGCAGCGAGCACCGGGGCAAGGACGCCATCCGGGCCGCGTTCCTGCCGCAGTTCAGCGGCGCGTTCGGGAAGATGCGCTTCGTCGTGGATGACCGCGTGGTCGACGAGGGCGCGAGGAAGGCGGCCATCCGGTGGGTGTGCCAGCACGACATCACGCAGGTGCGGCCGGCCCCGCGGCGGTGGCTGTTCCGGATGCTCTACGGGCGGCGGTGCGGGTGGTACGGGACCGACATCTTCCACTTCGACGACGCCGGGCGGATCGCGGGCAAGTACACCTACGCCAATTACAACCGGCCGCAGATCCGCCGAGAGCTGGGGTCCCCATGACGACGCCTATCGCTCGTACTGCTCGAGCTCCCGAGCCGCATCGCTGATTCCCTCGAGGCATGGTCGATCGACGACGGCAGCATCTGCACCGCCGACTCCTGGGAGATCACCGATCCGCCGGTCGGCTACCAGGGACCGCTGGTCCTGCTCGTGGCCTTCGCCATGTCTCAGTAGACGATATGGAGGGCTCCCCGCTTACGTTCTCGCATCCCGGCCGATCGCACCTCTACGGCTTGCAGCCGTTGCCCGCCGCGTCACCGCCCCACGCGTTGAGGTAGGCGCGGGCGCCGCTGGACCAGAAGAGCCGGAAGGGGTGTTCGGCCTGGGGCATGAAGTAACCGGCGGTGGCGGCGGTGGTGCCGCAGGCGCGGTCCATGATGCCGGCCTTCAGGGTGTCGAAGTCGGAGGCTTCGGCGAAGTCGCGGGAGGGGCCGGCGGAGATGTGGCACGTCCGGCAGTACGACTTCACCACGCCCTTGTACAGCGTGGGGTAGTCCTCCCGCGGCGACCCCACCTTCCACGCGTCCGGGACCCAGTCGTCGTTCCACGTCGCGCCGGTGGTGGTCACGGCCGACGGCAGGTACGACCCGTCGATCAGCCCGGTGACGGCCGCCGGCGGCGTGGTGTCGCGCACGTACTTGTTCAGGTTCCGGAACGCCTCCTCCTGCGCGCTCCGGGTGTAGCCCGCCGAGGTGGAGAACCTGTACCCGGCGAGGTCGAACGGCAGGAACGCCGCGCGGCCGTTGATGGTGTACGTGCCGGGGTCGTAATACGAGTCGACGCCGTGGCAGGTGAGGCAGTTGTTGGGGACGGTGCGGTTGACGTTCGCGTTGTCCAGCTGCGCCCGGTTCACCCGGCTCCCGCCCGCGTCGTAGACGACGAAGTTCACCGCGCCGGGCGCGCCCAGGAGGGTGCGCTCGGTCACCATGGCCACGGTGGCGAAGGCGCCGGTGTGGGCGATGGCGTTGCTCAGCGTGGTGGTGACGTTGTTGGTGCCGAACTTCGGCGTCCCCGCGGTGTCGCTGTAGTTCGTCACGTAGCACGCCGTCCCCACCAGCGGGAGCCGGGTGAACTTCCAGCAGTGCATCTCCCGGCCGATGCCGAGGTCGCCGTCGTTGTAATACGTCGCCGTCACGTCGCCGGTGCCCGGGTAGCCGTACTTGGTCTTGAAGTCGGCCAGCGTGGCCGGCGCGGCCCACGAGTCGTAGTACTCCTTCGTCGTCCCGCTGCTGCTCCCCTTCAGCCCCAGGAATCCCCCTGACTGCGGCGAGGTGAGGTCGTCCGCCGGGTTGTTCAGCGTGGACACCAGCGACGTCACGTTGCGGCCCAGCCCCTGGCAGGTGGTGCCGATGATCTGGCCCGGGGTGCCGGCCAGCCACTCGTCGAAGGAGCACGACGACCATGACTCCGCGTCGAAGGTGAGGAGGTTGTAGGTGGCGCCGCTGGCCCGGGCGACGGCGCGGAGCTTCACCAGGCCGCCGCTGGGCCACCGCGCCGAGTACAGGGCGGACGGCACCGGCACCACATTGGTCGACCAGGAGTAGAGGTTGTCGCCGTTGATGGAGGTGGCGGTGGCGCTGCTGTAGGTGGTGGTCAGGGTGGTCCAGTTGGCGTCCACCGTCGCGTCCGACGCCGGCGTCATCAGCACCTGGACGTCGATCTGCGTGCTGGCCCCGGTGGAGTACCCGTTCACGCTGAACGACGCGCCCACGACGGACCCGCCGTGGGTGGCGCCGTTGAGCGGCCCGGTCATGCAGGAGAGGGCCAGCGGCAGGCCGGCCAGGACGGCGATCCTCAGGTTCTTCATCCGAAATCCCCCTTCTCAGGAGGCATTCGCGACGCGCATTTCGTTTCTGACATCCCTCGGGGCCCTGACATCCTGGCCCTCATGAAGATCGAGCGCGTTCCATTTCACACCACCGACTGGACGGCCGTCGCCGCCACCGAGCATCCCGGCGAGGTGGGCGCCGCCCGCTGGCGGACCATCGAGCAGGGCAACATCCGGGTGCGGATGGTCGAATACTCGCCGGGCTACGTCGCCGACCACTGGTGCGAGCGCGGTCACGTCCTCCTGGTGCTGGAGGGAGAGCTCATCACCGAGCTGCGCGACGGCCGCCGCTTCGTGCTCGGCCCTGGCGTCAGCTACCAGGTGGCGGACAGCGACGGCGCGCACCGCTCGATCAGCCCGAAGGGTGCCCGGTTGTTCGTCGTGGACTGACGGCCACGCGCCACGCGCCGTGACAGTCCCATGACAGAAAGTGCGAAGCGCGCTCCGCAGGGCAGGGCCTCCCGGAAACGAATTGCGCACGTGAGCGGCTCCGGAGGGCCAGGCTCCGGGCGGTTGGAAGCGACGCCCGGGCGGCGCGGGAGTTGCTCCTCGAGAGCGCCGGGCCGACGCAGCACAGGGAAACGGACTCCATGAAAGCGATGCGGGTGGTTCGATGGGCTCAGTCCACGCGGGCCTGGGCGCTGATGCTCTTCGCCTGGGGGGTCGCGGCGCGGGCCGCCACCGCTCCAACCAGCAGCCCGGCCAGCCGCGACGAATTCCATTTCACCATCTCGATGATCGGCGCGAGCGTGAGCTACTGGGACACCCCCCTCGCCTTCGAGAGCGGAAGCGCCGGCGAGCTTCCCGGCGTCAAGCAGATGGTGGAGCCGTTCGGCGCCGCTCCCTTCTCCGGCCTGCGCGCCTACGGACTCCGGCTCGAGCAGCGGGGGATCATCCACCACGTTCGACTCGGGCTCGGCGGGCAGATCGCCTTTCCACGCTGGAGGCTGGCGGACGTGAACGGCATCTACGACGTGGACGGGGTCGCTCGGCACATCTCCGCGACCGCGGTGAGCAGCAAGGACCTCCGCCTCTCCATCGGGCTGGACCTCCCGATCGGCCCCGTGCACCTCTACGGCGACGTGGTGGGAACGCTGAGGTTCATCTCCACCCGACTCCTGATCGACGGCGACGAGGCGAAGTTCGGCGCGACGTCGTTCGGCTACTCGGCCGAGGCGGGCGTCGCGCTGTCGGTCTCGGACGGCCTCCGGCTCGGACTCCAGGTCGAGCGCGGCCTGGTGGGAGAAGAGGCCTGGGGCGGCTCGCTGGTGCTGGCCTTCGTCACGGACTGAGCGCTCCCCCTCAGGGCCGCACGGCGACGACGCGCATCCCGATGTGCTCGTGGCGGCGCTCCGGTTCGAAGCGCTGGCGGAACGCCACCCGGCACGCCCACCCCGGATCCGCGAAGCAGCCGCCGCGCCGCGCCTTCGGATAGGTGCCGTCCCGGTTGGGCTCCCCGAGCACGTCATGCAGGTCGGGATCCACGCCGCCGGGGAGCCGTTCGTGGACCCAGTCGCGACACCACTCGTTGACGTTGCCGCAGGTGTCGAAGAGCCCCCACGGGTTCGGGGCGTAGCTGGCGACCGGGACCGTCTGGTCGATCGCCGGCCCCTCGGCGGCGGCGCCGTACGGCGTCCCGAGGAAATTCGCCTCCGCGCTGCTCCACTGCGCCCCCAGGTGGCTGGGCGCCGTCGTCCCGGCGCGCGCCATGTATTCCCACTGCGCCTCCGTGGGCAGCCGGATCTCCCAGTCCTCCGGAAGCTCGGTCGAGGCGCGCGCCAACGCGGTGAGCCTCGAGGCGAAGTCCTCCGCCTCGGCGAAGTCGATCCGGTACATGGGGAAATCGTCGCCTTCGCCCGCGGCGAACGGCGGCTCCGGTGGCGCGCCGGCCACGCGCCGCCACTCGCCCTGCGTGACCTCGCGCTCCCCCGCCCAGAAGCCCTTGCTGATCATCACCTCCACCTGGTCCTCGCCCGGCCGCCGCTCCGGTTCACCGGGCGGGCTCCCCATCACGAACGTCCCCGCGGGGCACCAGCGCATCCGGACGCCCGCGATCACCCGGAGCTCGCCGGGCGCGGCGCCGTCGAACGGCGAGGGCGGCGCCAGCGTCGCGCCGGGCGGCAGCGGCTTGATCTGGTAGCAGCCTGAAGCGGCGGCGATCGAGAGGAGCAGCACCAGGGTCGCGGTGTTCCGGGCGGTCATCGGCGGCAGTCTAGCGACCGGCATCCCAGCGGCGTGTCGGCGCGTTTTCTCAACTTTCGAGGGGCCGACCTGAAAGTCGGTTGCCAGAAACGTCCCGAAACTTCGCAACTTCTGGACAGACCATTCCGATGTCCCAGCGGTTTGCCCTCCCGGAGAAGCCCCCATGTCCATCGGTCCCATCGGTCGCGGTGCGCCCAGTTTTTCCCCTCTCGGAATGCCAGGAGGAGGCGGCGCCAGCGCCCTTGCCCAGGCCGGTGGATCTCCGTTCTTCGCTCGTGATTCGTTCCAGCCCGCGGCGGCCGCGGCGGGTCCTGCCGGCGCCCAGGGCGGCGGCATGGAGCAGCTCATGGGCTCGCTCCAGAAGGTGGTCCAGGCCCTCAGCCAGATCGTCGACATGCTGAAGGGGATGCTCGGCGGCGCCGGCGCGCAGCCGCAGGGTGCAGGCGCGGGCGGCGGCGGCGGTGGTGCTCCTGGTGGTGGCGGCGGCGCGGGTCCCGCGGCCGGCCCTGGCGGCCGCGAAGGTGCGCGTCCCGCGGGCGGCCCCGGCGGCGGTGGTGACGGCGCGGGTGCTGCCCCTACCGGAGGCGCCGGCGGTGACCCGTCGCGCGGCCCCACCGGCCAGGCGCCCATCGACATCGCCCGCAGCGTGCTGGGCCGGAACGCCTCCGACCTGAAGACGAACGGCCCCCTCGCCGACCAGATGGAGGACGGCGTCCCCAACAACGTCTGCTGCGCCAACTTCGTCAGCTCCGTCCTTCAGAAGGCCGGCCAGATCTCCAACGGCGAGCACAACAACAGCGTCGCCGGCCTCCGCGCCAACCTGGAGAAGGACGGGCACTTCAAGAAGCTCCCGAACTCGCTCGAGGGCGCCAAGCCCGGCGACGTGGTGATGATGGACACCGGCGACGGCGACCCCAACGACCACGTCGTCATCTTCGCCGGCATGAAGAACGGCAAGCCCACGTTCATCGGATCGAACAACGCCAACGCGGACGGGTCGCAGAAGGTCACCGAGGTTCCGATGAACTACAAGATCACCGGCGTGTACCAGTACGCCGGGTAGTCAGCGCCCGAGCACGCCGGAGCTGGCCCTCACCTGGACGTCGCCGGGGGAGATCAGGACCGGCAACGCGCCCTGGGCCAGCCCGAGCGTGACGACGTTGGTGTTCGTCATCACCGCTTCCATCCGGCCATCCGGCGTGAACGACAGCCGCCCCTCCAGGGTGAGGAGGAGCGGCGCACGCTGGAGCGCGCTCTCCGTCTGCACGTCCGCCGAGTGCATGAACGCCGTCATGGGGAGATTGAGGATCGGCCGCCGGTCCGGGTCCAACGCGCCCGGCGCCCGGACCACCCCGATCTGCTGAGAGGCCGGCTGAATGATCAAGCGGTCGGTGATGAACCCGAACGGTTGGGCGCCGGTACCGTACAGCCAGCTTCCCTGGTCGATGATGAGCGGCAGCTCGGCGGTGGCCGGGTTGTAGCGCCCGACCTCGGAGAGCAGCGTTCCGGAGAGGTACGTGCGGTCCAGCACGGCGCCCCCGTCCGGATTGCGCATCGTGACGCTGTTCTCGGGGCGCGCGACCTCGTCGGCGTCGATGATCGCGTTGGCGTTGGTGTCCGACGCCGGCCGGAGCCGGAGCGTCAGCCCACCCTGCCCCGATGGGCTGGCGCCGACGAACGGCAGCACGATCGGCGGTCCGCCCGCGATCTCGGGCGTGTCGTTGAGCAGGACGTCCGTGTTCACCGCCTGCCCCGCCGTGTCGCAGATGGAACCGCAGCCCCCGTCGCTCGGACCGCCCAGCCGCAACGAGTACGCGCGGCCTTCCTGCCACGGCGCATCTGGAATGAACTGGAGCCAGTCGACGCCCGTCTTCAGCCTCCCCTGCACCGGGGCGCCGGCGGTGACGTCGCGGACCTGCACCGTATCGCCCAGCCGGAGGCTCGTGGGGTCCACCGGCTTGCTGAAGTGCGCCTCCACCGGGAGGTCGCTGGCCAGGGCGATCTGCCCGAGCGAAGGCGACGTCGCCGAGCACTGGTCCGTCGTCACCCCTCCGTCGACGGAGAACGCGCACGGCATGCCGGGGCGGAGGCTGCCCACCAGGGTTGGCCTCGGCGAGGTCGGGTCGATCTTCCGCGTCGTGAACGACGACGCCCACCGGGACTGGAGCACCGCGCCCGTGACGCTCTTCACCCCCGCCGCCACCCGCACCGTGTACTGCGCGCCGACGTCGAGCGGCGTTCGCGAACGGAGGAGCGCCATCGCGCCCTGGGTCACCACCGAGGTGGGGACGTCGTCCGGCGACCCGCGGATCCCGTCGCCCGGAAAGCGCTCCAGCCACACGCTGTCGCGGGCCGACGCGTCCGGCGGCTGGGAGAACACCACCTGGATCGGCCGATCCAGATCGATCCCCTCCTCGTTGTTGGCGGGCCCCATCAGCCGCACCGTCATCGGCGGCGGCGGCACCGGGGTCACCTTGTCCGCCGACCACGCGCCGATGGTCACCCAGCTCGCCGCCGTTTCCAGCCCGAGGAGCTCCAGCTCCACCCCACCCACCAGCTCCACGCCCAGCCGCCCCTCCTGCACGTAGATCGACCCCACCAGCTGCAGCCCGAGCAGGTTCTGCGTGAGCATGGTGTTGACGGTGTTGTCCTCGGCCGTCAGCGCCGCGTCCATCGCCAGCCGGACCAGCGGTCGCGCCCCCGGCGCGTCGGGCCGCAGCGGGTTCTCGGAGATCTCCCCCGAGGCATCGGTGAGCAGCGTCATCGACAGCGCCCCGCTATTCAGCGTCGTGTCGATCGCCCCACCAAGCCGGATCTCGAGGCCGCCGTTGTCCGGGCCGGTCACCGTCAACACCTGCCCCTTGCGGATGACCATCGGGAGCCTTTGGCCAATCTGGCCCGGATCCGGCAACACCGCGTTCAAAGCGCCACCCATGGTGAGCGTATGGCCGCCGGTCAGGGAGGACTTCATCTCCAGCGTGTTCGGCGCCACCGACTCCAGCCGCGACCCGATCGGTGCGGTACCGCCCTCCACCGGCGTCGGCCCCATCGCGAGGCTGAGCTGCTTCATGGGCGCCACCGTCCGGACCGGCGGGAGCTCCATCGTCGTCAGCGTGAGGTGCTCCCCGGCGAGATCGACCAGGTCGCTGGTGAGCTCCAGCCGGTAGCGCTCGCCGGGCACGAGGTCATCCACCGGATCCAGCGCGATCGTCCGCCCGTGGACCAGCACCTCCGCCGCCACCGCCTCTCCCGTGGAGTCGCGGACCAGCCGGACGCCGCCGAACACCGAGTCCTCGCGCACCGGCTCCGAGAGCAGGACGCGGAAGGTGGTGAACGGCCAGACGGACATCCCCGGCGCGTCCATGGGGAGGAACGACACCGCCTGGAAGCCGTCCTGCGAGCGCGTCGCCGAGGGCCGGGTGTCGAAGTGGCTGAGGACCTGGTCCGCGGTGTGCGCGGCATCGCGCAGGAACACCACCTGGTACGAGCGCCCGGGCTGGAGCGGACTGGTCGGGGACAGCACCGCCGCCAGCTGGTCCTCCGAAAGCTTCACGTCGTACGCGACCACTTCGCCGGTGTCGGTGGCCAGGCTGATGGAGGCGTGCACCTTCTCATCCGAGAGCGTCTCCGTGGCGCGGATCCACACCCGCGAGCTGGTGGGGACGTCCACCTCCCCGTCGGAGGGCGCGACGAAGGTGACCGTAAGCGGCCAGGTCCTCGGGAGCGGAGGAATCGGCTCCTTGCACGCGACCAGGGCGGACAATCCAACCAGCGCGACAATTCGGAGGCGTCGCATGGGCTCAGAACCGGACCGTGGCGGTGGCGTGGAGGGCGTGGACCAGTCCGCCCGCGGTGGCCGGCCGCGCGGAGCCGGTCTCGTCGATGATGGTGAACTCCCGGCCCGCGAGCAGCTCCAACTGGTACGCCGCGTCCACCGAGAGCGCCTCTTTCAGGATGAAGGTGTGGGCGGGGAGCGTGTACCCGGCGCCGACGGCGAACACGTGGCGGCTGTTGTCGATGGGGTTGAGCGCCGACGGCGTGGGATCCCGCAGCGGCGACAGCTTGAACGCGTACCCGGCGCGGGCCTCGAAGCCGGCCCCGAGGTGCGCGTCCACGCCGAGCCTCGGGATGATGATGTCGGAGAAGGACAGCTCCGACGACGACCGGACGATGTCCTCGGCCGCGAGCAGCTTCCCCAGCGCCGACCACTGGCCGTACGCCAGGTCCAGGCCGACGTCGATGTTCCCGAAGGAGGCGCGGGCCGCGAGCGAGACCTGGTTCGGCCGGTAGGCGTCGATGAACTTCAGGTTCAGCGGCAGCGTGGTGAGCGGCGAGCTGCCGACGGTGGCCTCCGCCGTCGCCTCCACCGCCAGCGCGTAATAGGCCGCGGAATGGAACGCGGCGCCCAGCGAGAATTTCTGCAGCGGCCCCACGTCCCACGGCCCCAGCGTCAGCCCCACCTCGGGCGCCAGCGCGCTGCCGCCGTGCATGTTCATCTGCTGGTCGGAGGTCTGTCCGTCCAGCGTGGTGCGAAACTGGAGCGCGGCGCTGGCGGTGACCGCGACCTCCGCCCCCGCGCCCACCCGGAGCCAGGGCGTGAGCTGCACGCCGGACGCGAGGACGAGCAGCAGTTGGCTGCGGCCCTCGCGGAGGAACGACCCCTGCGGCGACGGCGAGTCCGAGAGCGCCAGCAGCGTCCCGAAGTTGTCGTCCAGCGCCATCGCGAGCGCGAAGCTGGCCGGGATCTTCGCCTCGGTGAGCCCGGAGAGGTCCAGCTTGAGACCGAACACCGCGACGTTGCCGGGGCTGGCCGCCACCGCCTCGTCCCCCAGCGAGAGGCTGGGGCGCGAGTAGAGGTAGCCCAGGGTGAGCTCGCTGGGGCCCGGCTGGCCGAGCGAGGCCGGGTTGGAGATCGCCGCGCTGAAGCCGGGGTTGAACGCGCCCAGCGCCCCCGCCGTGGCGGCGTCCCGGGCGTCGATGCCGTAGGGCGCCACCGGGGCCAGCAAGCCGGCCCGAGCGAGGAAGGGGGTACCGAGGAGGAGCAACGCCACCGAGCAGAGGGAACGGGTGGACATGTGCCCTGCATAGCACGCAGGCCCGGGGATATCCCGATGCGCGCCCTGTTCGCTTCTCTCCTCGCCGCCGCCCTCCTCCTGGGGCGCTGGACCGCGCGCCTCGCGGGTGAGCCCCGAGCCACCACGGCGGCCGACCTGGCCGCCTCCCGCGGGTCACAACCAGCGCGCCGCGTCTCCGCGTCGACCTTGCCCCACCCGCGACGGCTGACGAAGGCCGCCGGGGTCACGCCCGGCGCCTCGCGTCTCCGCGGCCGGCGCGTGTAACAGCGTCACCTCCGCGCGTCACACCGTCTGAAACGGACCCGCTGATGTTTCACGCGCACACCAGCGCGCAGTTCTGCGGCCTTGCGCGCCTCCTCGCGCGGGCACGGCCGCTGCACTGGCGCGGCGCGAACCGCAGGAGGCCCGCATCCTTGCACTCACTTCGACTTCGCGCGCTCGCCGCGCTCGCCGCCGTGTCGTCGTTCAGCTGGTCAACCGCCGCGCTCGCGGAGGATCCCTCGCCTCCACAGGCGCCCCCCGCCCAGGCGACCCCGGCCGCTCCCGCCAAGGCGGACGCCGCGAAGCCGCCGGCCGACGACTTCGTCGAGGAGATCGTCGTCACCGGCACGCACATCCCTCGCGTCGAGCTCTCCCACGCCGCGCCGATCACCGTGCTCAACAAGTCGCAGATCGAGTCCGCCGGCCGCCCCAGCATCGGCGACATCCTCCAGTCCATCCCGGAGCAGTCCAACGGCCTCAACACCCAGGTGAACAACGGCGGTGACGGCTCCGTCCGGATCGACCTGCGCGGCCTGGGCTTCCAGCGCACCCTGGTGCTGGTCAACGGCCGCCGGTTCGTCAGCGGCGGGACGGGCGCGGACCCGACCGTGGACCTCACCACCATCCCCAGCTCCGCCATCCAGCGGGTGGAGATCCTCAAGGACGGCGCCTCCGCCGTCTACGGCACGGACGCCATCGCCGGCGTGGTCAACCTGATCACCCGCAAGGACTACAACGGGACGGAGCTGGAGGCGTACTACGGCGGCTCCCAGTACCGCGACGGCATGCAGCTGGACCTCAACGCCACCACCGGGCTCACCACCGAGCGCGGCAACCTGATGATCACCGGCGGCTTCTTCCGGCAGAGCGCGATCATGGCTGGGAACCGGCCCTTCAGCAGGTTCGCCTGGCTCTACGACTTCGGCTCCGGCGAGGTGGGCACCCAGGGCAGCTCCGCCACGCCCCAGGGCGCGTTCAACGTCCGCGCCAACGTGCAGGACGGCAACGCGGCGTGGAACGCGCTGGTGGCGGCCAACCCCGGCGTCCGACGCTTCACCCTGGACGCCGACACGCAGCAGTGGCGGGCCTTCCGCAACACCGGCGTCACCGAGGCCGGCGGCGACTTCTACAACTACCAGCCGGAGAACTACCTGGTGACGCCCAGCCAGCGCGCCAACGTGTTCACGGTGGGCGAGTACCGCTTCAGCGACAACGTCCGCGGCTACTTCGAGGCCTCGTACAACAACCGCTCCTCGCGCCAGCAGTTGGCCGCCGAGCCGCTGTTCACCTCCAGCGAGGGGATCGTCGTCTCCAGGGACAACGTCTACAACCCGTTCGGCCGCGACTTCGACAACATCGCCCGCCGGATGGTGGAGGTGCAGGACCGGTCCGACACCCAGGACCAGGACACCTTCCGGGCGGTGACCGGCGTGGGTGGCCAGCTCTCCTTCCTCCCCACGCCCACGCCGTGGACCTGGGACCTCTCCTTGAACTACGGCCGCAACCAGAGCGTCTCCCTCAAGGAGGGCCGCCTCCGCCGGAGCAAGCTGGCGGACGCGGTGGGGCCCAGCTTCATCGACACCGACGGCACGGCCCGCTGCGGCACGCCCGGCAACCCCATCGACGGCTGCGTCCCGCTCAACCTGTTCAGCGGCGCGGGGTCGATCAGCCAGGACCAGGTGGCCAACCTCACCTATACCGGCACGCTGCGCGGCCTCAACGACATGCTCTCCGCGCAGGCGACCCTGGGCGGCACGCTCTTCCGGATCGGGTCCGCGGCGCCCGTCGGCCTGGCGGCGGGCTACGAGCTCCGCCACGAGCACGGCGCGTTCATCCCCGACCCGCTCACCGCCTCCGGCGACACCACCGGCAACAAGGGCAGCGCGGTGGAGGGCGGCTTCACCGTCAACGAGGGGTACGCGGAGCTCTCCATCCCCATCCTGGCCGAGCCCGCGGGCGACGGCCGCGACGTGGGGCGCACCATGTTCGAGCTGAGCGCCGCCGCCCGCGCGGTGAACTACAACACCTTCGGCAGCAACCTCTCCTACAAGCTGGGCGGCCGGATCTCCCCGGTGCGCGACATCACCCTGCGCGGCACGTACTCCACCGCGTTCCGGGCGCCGAACATCGGCAACATGTTCTCGGGGACGTTCGACGGGTTCCCCAACGTGGGCGACCCGTGCTCGGCGGCGGTGGCGGGGCAGAACCGGCCCCAGGGGACGCCGGTGGACGCGGCGTGCGACGCCCAGGGCGTGCCGGATGACCACTTCGACGACCGCGCCCAGATCCGCACGGTGGTGGGCGGCAACCCGCTGCTGAAGCCGGAGACGGCCAACGTGCTCACCGCGGGCGTCGTGCTCGAGCCGCGCTTCGTGAAGGACCTCTCGATCACCGCGGACTACTACAACGTGGCGGTGCAGAACGCGATCGGCACCATCGGCGCGCCGGTGATCCTCGACAGCTGCTACCCGACCGAGGCGGGCCGGGACGCGCAGTACTGCTCGCTGATCGAGCGCAACGCGAACCACGACATCATGAACATCACCGACACGCTCACCAACGTGGGCGGGAACCGGACCTCGGGCATCGACCTGGGGGCGCGCTACGAGCCGGAGACCCCCATCGGCCGGATCCTGGTGGACGCGGACGTGACCTACCTCCTGGACTTCACGCAGGAGCTGGCGGGCGGCCACTTCATCCAGGGGCGCGGCAACTACGACCTGGGCGGCGTCTACCCCGAGTGGAAGGGGAACCTGGGCGTGACCTGGGCCATGGACGCGTTCCGCGCCGGCGCGCGGGTCCGTTACATCGGCAACTTCAAGGAGTGCGACGCCAACACCTGCACCGTCGAGGACCCGACGGCGCCCGCGCCCGTCTCGCGCGAGGTGGGCCACTACGCCACCGTGGACGCGAACTTCGCCTACACCATGCACACGCCGGTGGGTGAGAGCACGCTGGCCGTGGGCGTCAACAACCTCCTCAACACGGCCCCGCTGCCCGTCTACAACGCGTTCATCCAGGCCGACCCGAACTACGACTTCGTCGGGCGATACTTCTACGCCCGGGTGTCGCACAAGTTCTAGGCGGCTCGCCTGCTCCCGGAGGGGCGCCGCGTACCCTCGCGGCGCCCTTCTTCGTTGCGGGGTGACCGCGGCCGGGTCAGGCGCCGGGCGTGGAGGGCGGGGGCCTGCGCAGGGGCTCTCCCACCTGGTGCAGGTAGCTGATCATCTCCGCGAAGGTCTTCAGCGTGCCGACCTGGTGGTAGCGCAGCCCGCGCTGCTTGCAGTGCTCCTCGATGATCACCCGGGCATCCTTGATGCGGTGGTACGAGATGGTCGGAAAGAGGTGATGCTCGATCTGGTAGTGCAGCCCGGCGAAGACGTAGTTGTTCACCGCATGCGGCGTCAGGTTGCGGGACGTGCTCACCTGGTGCGCCACGTAGTCGATCTTCTCGTCCGACCCCACCAGGGGCATGCCCATGTGGTTGGTGGCGAAGACGACGCCGCCGTAGAAGCCGGCGAGCGCGTAGTGCAACAGGATGTAGAGGGCCGCGCGGCCCGGACCGAGCACGTAGATGGGGAAGCCGATGAACATGGCGTAGTGCGCCAGCATCAAGGTGGCCTCCACGAAGAAGCCCGCGGAGAGCTTCTTCATCTTCCCCATGTGCCGCATCGTCCGGCCCAGGAAGTCCCCGCCCGAGAGGAAGAGGAAGGGAAGGAAGAAGTAGCCCTGGTACTTCGCGAACCAGCGCCGCAAGCCGCGCGTCTGCATCACCTGGTCGCGGTCGGGCAGGAAGAAGGGGACCTCGAGGTTGGGGTCGTGGCCGATCCGGTTGCTCTGGACGTGGTGCTTGGTGTGGTACGCGAAGAACCAGGTGTGGCTGATGCCGACCATCAGGTTCCAGATCAACAGCGCCAGGGTGTCGTTCGCCGCCGGCGAGCGGAAGACCGCCCGATGCATGGAGTCGTGCGCGATGATCACGCACTGGACGATGAAGAACGCCAGGACGGTGGAGTTGAGAAGCACCAGCGGGAGGCTGTGCGCCACGCGCGGGATGGTGGCCAGGCACGCGATCACCACGGCGGCGTTGAACGCGAGGCGCACCAGGTAGCCGGCGGGGGCGCGGTCGTCGAGCAGGCCCCGCTCCTTCATCGTCCGGGAAAGTTGCACGTAGTCTTGGTTCATGGGGGGCCCCCTCCTCCTGGCGTATCGGGCAGATCGAGCTTACGCGGGCGAAGCGTCCAAGTCATCGCGCGCACCCCCCCGCGCCCGCGGCTGAAGGGGGCTGGGGCGGCGTGACGGGCTGGGAGCAGGAGAAGTCGAACAGGTCCATCAGCGCGTCGGAGTTGGCGTCGCGCGCGGTGAGGGCCGGGAGGCCGAAGAGGGCCTCGATGAAGCGGGTGATGGCGGTGTGGTCGTGCACCACGTGCGAGACGTAGTGCGGCTTGGCCCACCGCGAGATGGCTACCAGCGGGATGCGCGGCCCCATCTGGGTGAACGGAGAGGGCGTCGGCTTGGCCAGGCACCCTTCGGGCGGCGGGACGTGGTCGGCGAAGCCGCCGCCCTCGTCGTAGGTCCAGACGATCGCCAGCCGCGACCACTGGGGGCTGGCCACCGCGTGCTCGTAGATCTGCCGCAGCCACTTCTCCCCTTCCTGCAGGTCGGCCACCGGGTGGTCGTCGGTGACGTCCTCCACCGCGTCCACGAAGGCGACGTTGGGGAGCGTGCCGTGGTCCAGGTCGTCCAGGAACTGCTGGAACGTGCGCACGCCCGGCTTGCCCTCGTGCCAGCCCAGCGTCCCGGCGAAGACCTCGTCGTCGGAGTAGGCGCGCCAGGTGAACCCGGCGTTCATCAGCGTCTGCAGCACGGACGGCGTGGAGGGATCCGGGAAGGTGATCCCGGTGTCCAGCACCCCCGCGTTGGTCCCGAACAGGTAGAAGTTGCGGTTGGAGAAGGTGCCGGAGGCCATGGGCGCGAAGTGGCGGTCCGACAGCGCGTAGGTGTTGGCCAGCCAGTAATAGAACGGGAGGTCCGCGGAGTCGTTGAAGCCCATGACGAAGTGGCCGTCGGTGCCCGTCGTCAGCGCGGCGTTCTCCACCCAGCCCCGCATCGTCCCGCCCGCCAGGCCCCGGCGCATCTCCGCGCCCTGGTGGGACGGGTCGGTGAGCAAGCAGGTGGTGCTCAGGTGGAACGGCGCGACCTCGTTGCCGGCGAGGTCCGGGTTGGTGAAGTCCGCCGGGATGGCCTCCGTCCCCGGCTGCCCCTCGTCGTGCAGCTTCCCGAAGAGGTGATCGAAGCTCCGGTTCTCCTTCATCATGAAGATGACGTGGCGGATGGGGATCTTCGCCACCGCGCCCGGGTCGAGGTCGAGCGACTCCGAGACCAGGTCCCCGCGCTCGAAGGCGCACGCCTGGCGTTGCGCGTCCTTGGTGTCCGCGGGCAGCGTGAACGAGCACTGCAGCGGCGGGTCCGCCGGCGTCTGCAGCTCCTCGATGGCGTCGAACCCCCAGTCCGAGAACCCGGGCGTGCAGTTGAACGGCGCCACGCCGAGCAGCGGGAGGCACATCGGCAACAGCCACAGTCGCTTGCTGCTCATGGCATCCACCCCAGGATCAACCAGACCCGCGAGTCCACCGGCCCGCTGGTCAGGTACGTGAGCCCCGTGTCGTAGACGGTGGAGCTGGAGTCGCGGCGGACGCGGACCCCCAGCCCGGCGATGAGGTGGTCCCAGAGCAGCGTCTTCAGCGCGCTCGCGGAGAGGGTCCAGCGGTCGGTGTAGGAGGTGATCCCCAGCGCCGCGTCGCGCCCCGGCGGCGCCAGCGCGAGCGACGCCTCGCCCGCGGCGATCAACCCGTGCAGGTCGTAGCGGGCGCGGAGGCCGGCGCCGAAGAAGGCGCGCGCCGGCACGTTGGCCCCCGGCGAGCTGAGGTCCATCCGCAGCTCCAGCCCGGTCACCAGCACCTGCCCCGGATCCAGCAGCGCGCCGCCGGCGCCGGCCTTCAACACCAGGTCGCCCACCACGCCGCCCAGCCCGTCCAGGTTGTTGTTGAACGGCCCGCCGTTGAACGGGATGCCGAAGCGGGTGACCGCCACGCCGTCCACGCCCGCGCCCGCCGAGAAGTAGGGGCTCATGAAGCTGGACGGCCAGAGGCGGAGGCCGCCCTCGGCCGTGCCGCCCAGGGTGGCGCCGTAGATGGGATAGAACGGGTAGCGGAAGGCGACCATGCCCAGCAGCGCCTCCGCGCGGCCGCTCCACTGGAGCAGGTACTTCCCGTCCGCGAAGGTGCGCGTGCCGGCGCTGCCGCCGCCGAGGTTGCCGCTCGCCTCGTAGCCGTAGATGGCGGTGCCGATCTCGGGGCGGAGGGAGATGCCCTGGATGGTGCCGGAGAATTCGGAGGCGCCGGCGGAGAGCGAGGTCCCCGCCAGCGCGAGCATCAGGAGGTAGCCGGGTCGTTTCGGTCGTCTCACCCGACCCGACTTAGCACGCTACCCGTTGGAGGGTGGTGCGCTCGGCGGGGCGGCCTTGATGGCCAGGGTGATCAGCGAGGCCGCGGTGCAGAAGGTGGTGCTGGTGATGCAGTGGTCGCCGCGCCACGTCCCGTCCGCGCGCTGGATGAACGTCAGGCGGGTGCGGATGTTCTTGTCCCAGCGGGCCCACTCGTCGCCGCCGACCTTGGCCAGCGCCTCGGAGGTCATCATGTACGAGACGTGCTCCTCGCCGCCGTAGGTGCCGAAGCCGCGGAGGAACGCCTCGTCCTTCATCGCCTCGCGCGCCGCCTTGGCCGCGTCGCCGTCCAGCTTCCCCTGCTTGCCGGCCGCCCCGAGCGCGCCCGCGGCCGAGTACAGCTGCACGCCGGCGGAGTCGCCGGACTCGAACGCCTTCTTCCGCGCGTCGTACTGCGCCTCCATGTTGGCGTTGGCGCGGGCGATGGCGTCCTCGGTGACGACGTGCGAGCCGGCCGCCTTCGCCGCGTACAGCCCGCCGTGCGCGAAGGCGCTGGAGAGCACCGGCGCCCAGCCCTGGCCGGCGAAGCTGCCGTCCTGCCGCTGCAGCTTCATCACCTTGCTGATCACCCGGTCCAGCGCGTCGCTCACCTCGTGGCGGACCTCGCCGTCGGTGGCGGTGGGGGACAGCTCGCCCAGCGCCTGCGCCGCGAGGTAGGTGTCGATGTAGCGGCCCAGCTTGCGCTGCGGCTGGGTGCCCTCGGGCTGGATCTCCAGCGTGTCCGCCGGCACCGCCTTGATCGCCCGGACGATGTACATGGTGCCGCGCTTGACGGCGTCCTGGTGCTCGCCGGCGGAGAGCGTGCTCCCGTAGCGGAGCAGCGCGATGGTGGCGATGGCGGTGGTGGCGACGTCCTCGGGCGCGCCCTTGTCCGTGCCCCAGCCGCCGTCCTTGCCCTGGGCGTCCAGCAGCCACGCCATGGGGCGCTTCATGTCGATGGTCTTGGGCGCGCTGGGCGGGGCCTTCCCCTGCGGTGGTGGCGGCTCGCCCGCGAGGGCGGCGGAGGCGGTGAGCAGCAGGACGGCGGAGGCGATGCGGCGAATCGGAAACACGGGAGCTCCTGGTTGGGGGTGCGAAGGCACTCAACGCAACCGCCGTGCCCGGAGATCTGGCGGGAATTTCGCCGGCCCAGGCCTGTTTGGCCGGAGTAACCCCTGGGAACTGCGGCGGATTCGCCGCCCCGGGAAGATCCCCCCGGACCTGCGTTCTTCCGGTCGCCAGGCGGGAAATTTCCCGTCCCGGAAAAACCCCGAGGAACACCATGACTGCCCGGAGCTCTCTCCCCGCGACCACGGGTCGCTGGGGCATTGGTCTGCTCGCTGCACTGATGATCGCGGTCGCCGGATGCGGCGAGCCGGTCGAATCGCTCGGCACCGCCGAGCAGGGCGCGCTCGCCGAATCTCTCAACACCACGCCCACCGCGTGGTGGTGGTACTACGGCGTGACGCCCGCGCAGCTCTCGTCGCTGGTGAGCAGCAACAACGCGCGCATCGTCAGCCTCCAGGTGGAGTCGTCCTCGCCGCTGCTGTTCACCGTGGCGATGGTGAGCAACACCGGCACCTACGCGAAGGCCTGGTGGTACTACTACGGCGTCACCGGCGCCCAGCTGTCCTCGTACCTGAGCGCCAACAACGCGCGCCTGACCAACCTCGACGCGTACGACGTCAACGGCACCACCTACTTCGCCGCGGTGATGATCAGCAACACCGGCGCGGACGCGAAGGGCTGGTGGTGGTACTACGGCCTCACCACCGCGCAGATCAGCTCGCTGGTGAGCGGCAACAACGCGCGCCTGGTGGACCTGCGCTCCTACGTCACCGGCGGCGTGACCCGCTACGCGGTGGTGATGATCCCCAACACCGGCGCCGACGCGCGCGCGTGGTGGTGGTACTACGGCGTGAGCGGCGCCACGGTGGGCAGCCTCCTCTCCCAGAACAACGCCTTCCTGATCAGCATCGAGCCGGCCGACGCCAGCGGCTCCACCTTCAACGTGGTGATGCAGCAGGAGCCGGGTGGCTTCTCCTGGTGGTGGTACTACGGGATGTCCTCGGCCGACCTGAGCGACCGGCTGTCGCAGAACGGCGCCCGCCTGCTGGACGTGAAGACGTACTCCGTGGGCGGCGCGCGCCGGTTCGCGGCCATCATGGTGAACAACTCCAACGCGGCGAGCACCCGCGTGGGGAACATCCTCCGCGGCGGCACCGACGGTGAGACCGGCCTCTACCTCAAGCAGCTGAACGGCGCGGTGCAGGCCAACCTCCAGGAGGGCCGCATCTTCGAGCCCGCCTCCTCGATCAAGATCCTGATCGCCCTCCACGCGATGCGGCAGGTGGACGCGGGCCTGGCCAGCCTCAACGACCTGGTCGTCGTCTACGCCCCGCCCGCCTCCGGCAGCTGCCCGACGAGCACCGTCACCGGCACCGAGACCATGGGCAACGCCATCCTCCAGATGCTGGAGAATTCGGACAACCAGCGCACCAAGGCGATGATCGACACCTTCGGGTTCGCGGCCATCAACAACACCGCGGCGATCGTCGGCCTCACCGGCACGCACCTCAACCACTACCCCGGCTGCGGCGGCCCGCCGGCCAACCAGCTGACGCTCGAGGACGCCTCGGTGATCTACGAGGGCATCGCCGACGGCTCCCTGATCTCCTCCTCCAGCCGCTCCGCGCTCTACTCCCGGATGCCGGCCCAGGCGGGCGACTTCACCGGGATCGTCTCCTCGGTGAACGCGATCATCGACGCCGAGGCGCCCGCCTACGGCCTCAACGCCACCGAGATCAGCCAGTTCAAGACCCGGCTGCTCACCCACTACAAGGCCGGCGGCTACACGCTCTGCTTCTCCAGCCCGTGCCTGGAGTACCGGTCGGTGGCGGGCTCGGCGGAGATCCCGCAGTGCACCCGCGGCATCGTCGGCAGCCGCGTCTACACCTGGGGCATCTTCATCGACGGCGCGACCAGCAAGACCGCGGCGGACAACACCTTCAACGCCGCCAAGGCCGAGCCGCTGCGCGAGCCCATCCGTTCTGCGCTCTCCACCTGGGCTCCTTGCTTCTAGACTGTATCTGGGTCCAGCTCCCCGGCCTGGGTAGCTGACACCTCGGAGGGCCGGATCGGGTTCGTCCCGGTCCGGCCCTCTGAATTTTTTCCGGTCGCCCCCGTCGAAGCCGGGTCCCCTCTCCCAGGAGCCCTGGCTTGAACCGAGCAACCCTCGCCGCGCTGTTCGTGTGCCTCGCGATCCCCGCCGCCGCCTCCGCGGAGGAGTCCAACCCCCTGGCCCGCTTCCACACCCACGGCGGCGTGGCCTTCGCCTTCGCGCCGGGTTCGCCCAACGCGTACGGCATCGGCGCGGTGGCGGAGCCCGTCTTCTCCATCTTCGACCAGCTCCGCGTGGGGCTCCGGGCCGACGGCGAGGTGCTGGTGGGCCTCGACATCGGCGGCAGCAACGTCTACGCAGGCCTCCACATCCTGGCCGGCGCGCTGCCGAAGATCGAATTCGACCTCCTGGGCGGCGACATCCGGCCGTTCGTCGGCTTCGGCGCGGGCGTGTACACGGTGGTGGTCCTGGGCGGAGGCACCGGCGGCGCGACCGCGATCGCCGGCACCGGCTTCGGGGTGATGCCGCAGCTGGGGATCAACTTCGGCGGGTTCCGGATCGCCGCGCAGTACCACGCGGTCCTCACCGGGCCAGGCGCGGCGGCGAATGCCTTCGCGCTGGAGCTCTCCGGGACCTTCTTCGGGATCTAGGTGTCCTCTGGGCGTGTTCAGGTGTCACCGCGGCGGTGACACCTCGCGCCGATTCCCCAGGGAGATCGGGCGCCTCCGAGCTGGTCCGCCACTTGCCTGGTGGGCGCTTCCAACCCCGGAGGATGGATGCGCCACATACTTGCCGCCCTGCTGTCCGCCTGTTTCCTGCTTGCCGCCTGCGAACCCACACCGGAGACGGAGACGCCCGCGACGCCCGGAGCCTCGAGCGCGGGGCTGATCGCCACCGCCGCGTACGACGCCGTGCTGAAGGCGCCGAAGTGCACGGGCGTCATGTCCGCCTGCGCCTCGGGCGGGTTCTTGAATGGGCGCGCCGGCCTCGGCCCGGAGGCGAACCAGCCCAACACCCTGGGCGGGACGTGCGCCGACGGGACCGCCGGCACCTTCCACTCGGACGAGTCGATCGACGCGCTCCAGGTCACGACGGTGGACGGCTCGGACTTCGCGTCCGGGAAGACCGTCCGCGCCGACGCCACGGTCTGGGTCTACTCCACCACCGACGCGCTGGACGTCTACGCGTCCGACTCGGCGACCAGCCCGGTCTGGACGCTGGTGGGCACGGTGACCCCGCCGGGCACCGGGCAGCGCGTCCTCTCCCTGACGTACCCGCTCACCTCGGGCGCGGTGCAGGCCGTCCGCGCGCAGCTCCGCTGGGGCGGGAGCGCGACGCCGTGCGCCGCCGGCTCGTACAACGACCACGACGACCTGGCGTTCGACGTGGGCGCGCCGCCGCCGCCCCCTCCTCCGGCGCCGACGGTCGCCATCACCTCGCCGGCGGACCGGTCCTCGGCCACCGGCACGGTCCCGGTGACGGTCGCCACCGCGCCGGGCTTCATCGCGACCAAGATGGACATCATCATCGACGGGCTGGTCTACAAGACGCTCACCGGGCCGTGGATCTGGGCCTGGGATACCTATTTGCTCCAGAACGGCGGCGCGCACGTCCTGATCGCCAAGGCCTATGACGCCACGGGAAACACCTTCACCAGCGCTCCCGTCAACGTGACGCTCCACAACCCGGGCATCGCCGAGTACGACCCGGTGTTTCACGCGCCGAAGTGCAACGACCTGTACCGGATGTGCTACACCCAGCAATTGGTCTTCGGGCGCGGGGGCGGCGGAACGGAGCTCAACCCGCCCAACACCATCGACGGATGCCAGGACGGGACCGTGGTCTCCACCAGCCCGCCGCGGTACGTCGCCTACGTCCAAGCGCAGAACGTGATGAACAACTCGATCATGGGCTCGTTCGCCGCCGGGCGCCAGATGCTCATCACCGTGGGGGCCCTGGCGGTGGCCACCACCGACAAGATCGACCTCTGGTGGGCGGCCGACGCGACGAATCCGCAGTGGACGCTCCTCGGCTCGTTCTCTCCAACCAACGTCCCCCAGTTCAACAACTTCAACGTGTACTTCACCCCGCCGACCGGCGGCGTCCAGGCGATCCGGGGGACCATCCGCCAGGGCTCCGCCCCCGCCGTCCCCTGTGGCTCCGTCAATTCGGACTGGGACGCGGACGACCTGGTGATCACGTTCGCGCCCGACGACCAGGACGCGGACGCGCCCGTGATCGCCTCCATGTCGCCGCTCGGCAACTCCTTCCTGGGCGGCACCGGCTCGGTGTCACTCACCAACAACGTCATGGACGCGTTCGGCGTCACCAGCATCGACTATTACGACGGGGCGACGCTCATCGGCACCTCGTCGTGGGGCTCCATGTCCTGGAACACCGGCGCCCTCCCGGAGGGCCCGCGGACGGTCACCGTGGTGGCCCACGACGCCGCGGGGCACGCGAGCGCCCCGTACGCCGCCACCTACACCATCGACCGGACGCCGCCCTCCGTGGCGATCACCTCGCCGGCCCAGGGCGCCACCGTCTCCGGCACGGTCACGCTGAAGGCCACGGCGAGCGACGACCGCATGATGGGCAGCGTCTCCTTCTACGCCGGGTCCTCTTTGATCGGGAACGCGACGTACGGGACCTGGTCGTACGCGTGGGACACCATCGGCTGGCCGGGCGGGACGTACTCGATCACCGCCCGCGCCACGGATGCCGCGCTCAACGTGACCACGAGCGCGCCGGTGTCCGTCACGTTGGGGAGCGCGGGCGGGGGCTCCGCCTCGTACGACCCCACCCTCCACGTGCCGAAGTGCGGCACCGCGTCGAGCCAGTGCGACAGCGGCACGCTCCTCCTCGGCCGCGCCCAGCTGGGGCCGGAGCCCAGCCAGCCGAACACGCTCGCCGCGTCCACCTGCGCGGACGGGACCGCGGGCAGCTTCCACGGGGACGAGTCGGTGGACCGCATCGTCATCGCCTCCACGTCTGGAGGACCGCTGGCGCGCGGCCAGAGCGCGACGGTGACGGTGACGGCCTGGATCTGGGGCGCCGGCTCCGACTACGTGGATCTCTACCTCTCGCCCAGCGCCACCTCCCCGACCTGGACGTACTTGACCACGCTTCAGGCGACGGGGAACGGCCAGCAGAACCTGACCACCAGCTTCGTGGTGCCGGCGACCGCCACGACGCTCCCGGTGATCCGCGCCACGAACCGGTACGGCGGGGCGGCCAGCCCGTGCACCACCGGCCCATACGACGACCGCGACGACCTGGCGTTCACGGTGCAGTAGTCAGCCGCTCTTCACGCCGTGCTTCTTGAGGAGGCGGTGGAGGTACGGCCGCGCCACCCCCGCCTCCTCCGCCGCGCGGGAGACGTTCCCGCCGCAGCGCTCCAGCAGCGCGGTCACGAAGTCCCGCTCGAACAGGTCCAGGGCCCGGCGGCGCGCCTCGCGGTACTCGCGCGCCTCCGGGGCCTCGGCCGTATCACCCGCGGTGGCGCCGGCGGTCCCGGGGGGCTCGATGGAGGGCTCCGGCTCTCCCAGCGTCACCGCGGCCTCGATGACGTTGCGCAGCTCGCGCACGTTGCCCGGCCAGCGGTGGGCCTGGAGCGCGGCCAGCGTCTGGGGCGAGAGCGCGACCCCGGCGGCGCGCGCGCCCAGCGAATCCAGCAGCGCCTGCGCGAGCAGCGGCACGTCCTCCGGCCGCTCGCGCAGTGGGGGGAGGCGGACGCGGACCACGGAGAGGCGGTGCCAGAGGTCCTCGCGGAAGCGGCCGGCGGTGGACTCGGCGCGCAGGTCGCGGTGGGTGGCGGCGACGATCCGCGCGTCCATGGGGCGGTAGCGGCCGTCGCCCACCCGGCGGATCTCCCTCGACTCCAGCGCGCGCAACAGCAGCGGCTGGAGCTCCAGCGGCAGCTCGCCGATCTCGTCCAGCAGGAGGGTGCCGGAGGCGGCGCGCTCGAAGGCGCCCTCGCGGTCGCGGTCCGCGCCGGTGAAGGCGCCGCGGACGTGGCCGAACAGCTCGGAGCCGGCGAGCGCGGGCGCCAGCGCGCCGCAGTCGACGATTTCGAACGGGCCCGCGCGGCGGGCGCTGGACTCGTGGATGGAGCGCGCGGTCACCTCCTTGCCGGTGCCGGTCTCTCCCTCCAGCAGCACGGTGCTGTCGCTGGCGGCCACCCGGCCCAGCCGCTCCATCGCCCGCGCCATCACCGGCGAACGCGTGCGCAGCCGGCCCCAGCCGACTTCTCCCTGCGGCGCGGGGGCCTGCACGCGCAGCTCCGCGGAGCCCAGGAGCAGCGCGGCGCCCAGCGGCACCAGCGCCTCCGCCACCTGGGCGCCCAGGTAACGGGTGCCGTTGGTGGAGCCGAGGTCGTTCACCTGCACGCCGCCCCGGCCCAGCGAGACCTCGAGGTGGCGGCGCGAGACGGTGGGGTGGTCGATCGGCAGGTCGCACGACGGATCGCTGCCGACGATCGCCGGCCGCTCGCCGAGCACCAGGCGCCCGACGATGCGCCCCTCCAGGCGCGCCACCAGCTCCGCGCTCCGCAGCGGCGTGGCGGAGTCGCCGGCGGGTTCGGTGGGGCGGTGGGTCATCGGGCGCGCGCCTCCGGCGTCAGGGTGGGTCGGTGCCAATGGTTCGCGCCGCGCGCTCGCGACACGACCCCTGCGGTGCGCTCGATGGCGTTCAAGCTCATCGGGCGCGCGCCTCCGGGCCTGCGTTGTGCGCCGCCAGCCAACGCTTCACCCCATCCGCATCCTTCACGGCCTGGCCGCGCCGGTACTCGTCCTCCGCCTGCGCCGCCAGCGCTCGAGCGCGCTCGCGGTCGCTCGCCCAGGCCACCTGCGCCAGCAGGGAATGGGCCTCCGCGACGAGGGTGAGCCCCGCGGAAGGGACGGCGGCGGCGCGCTCGGCGTCGCGGCGGCAGTCCTCCGGGTAGCCTAGGGCCAGCTCGACGCGCGCCACGTCCACCAGCGACTGCGTCACCCGCTCGCTGTGCACCTCCTCCAGCGCCGCCAGGGCGCGGCGGTGCTGGGCGAGGGCCTCCTCGGGGTGCCCGGTGTGCTCCAGCGCCCGGCCGATCATCCCCATCGTCTCCGCCACGCGCGGGGCCTTCGGCCCGAGCGCCTTCTCCTGGATCGCCAGCGCGCGGCGGTGCATCGCCATCGCCTCCGCCGCGCGGCCCTCCTCGCGCAGCGCGACCCCCAGGTAGTTCAGATCCAGCGCCACCCCCAGGCTCTCCGCGCCGGAGGAGGCGGAGTTGATCTTCAGGGCGCGCTCGAAGCTGGGGCGCGCCGCCGCGGGGCCGGAGATCTGCAACTGCGCCCAGCCCACGCTCTCCAGCACCACCGCCACGTTGGGGTGGTCCGGGCCCAGCGACTTCTCGAAGATGCGCAGCGCCCTCCCGTACGCCTCCAGCGCCTCGGCGTAGTGGCTGCCGCTGCGGAGGCAGACCCCCAGGTTGTAGAGCGCCCCGCCCACCTTGAAGTGGTCCGGCCCCAGCGATCGCTCCAGCGCCACCTCCGCGCGCCGGGCGTAGTCGGTGGCGACGTCCCACCGGCCGCGGCCCTGCTCCACCGCGGAGAGGTTGTTCAAGGTGATGCCCACGTCCGGGTGGTCGTCGCCCAGCGCGCGGCGGCGGATGTCGAGCGCCTTCTCCTGCGCCGCGGCGGCCTGGTCGAAGTGGTCGAGCGCGAAGTGGATGTTGCCGATGGAGCCGTAGGTGTCGCCGACCTGGGGATTGTCCGGCCCGTAGAGGCGCAGCCGGAGGTCCAGCGCCTGCTCCTGTTCGGCGAGCGCGTCCGCGTACTTCTCGTCCACGCGGTAGAGGTTCCCCCGCAGGCCGTGGAGCGAAGCGGAGAGCGCGTCGTGCTGCGCGCCCGGGTCCGCGGAGCCGAGCGCGTTCTGCGTGAACGCCACCCACCCCCACGACTCCTTCGCCTGGCTCAGGTCCACGCCGAGGATGGCGGCCAGCCGCATCCCCGCCGCGGCGAGCGCCAGCGGGTCCCGGCTCCCGGCGGCCGCGTCCACCGCCCGGCGGGCCGTCACCTGCGCGGCCTTCAGATCTCCGGCCTCCTGCTGCGAGCGCGCCAGCTGCACCCCGACCTCCGCCACCAGCGGGAGGTACCCCAGCGCCTCCGCCTGCGCGAGCGCGGGCGCCGCGGCCGCCACCGCGTCCTGGAACCGGCCGGCGTCGTGGAGCGCCTTGGCCTTCGCGAGCCCGGCCCGCGCCGACGCGAGCGCGGCCTCCGCGTCCTTGCCCTGGGGGAGCCGGACCGGGCGCAGGAGCGCGGCGACGTCCGCGCAGGCGTCGAGCGGGGTGAGGGCGGAGGCGGCCTGCACGGCGCGCTCCACCACCTTGTCGTCGGCGCCGGCGAGGAGCGAGGTGAGCGCGGAGAGCTCCCCCAGGCGCTGGTCGAGGCACGCCATCCGGAGGGCGAGGACGTCCTCCGGTTGCTCGCGCTGGACGCGGGTGGCGGCGCACGCCTGGCGCCGCATCTGCGCCCAGCCCTGGGCGTAGGCGTCGAGCGCGCGCTCGGTGCCGGCCAGCGCGGCCTCGCGGTAGGAGCGGCTGGAGGCGCGGAACTTCGTCTCGACCGCGGCCTTGCGACCCGCGTCCCAGACCCCGGCCAGCTTCCGCTCCGCGCCGGAGCAGGTCTCCAGCTGCGTGCGGACGGCGACCGCGACCCACGCCAGCAACACGCCGGCGCCGGCGGCCACCAGCGCGCCCCGGGCCAGGCGCCGGGGCCGGGCCGCCGCGTCGAGCGCCTCCAGCAATCCGTCCATCGACGGGAAGCGCTCCGCGGCGTCCGGGCGCAGGCCGCGCGCGATCACCGCGTCCACGCGCGCGGGAGGCCCACCGGGCGGCGACTCCGGGAGGACGCCGGCGCGCGCGGCGGCCCACACCGCCTCCGGGGTCTCGCCGCGGTACGGGAGCCGGCCGTGGAGCGCCTCGTAGACGGACGCGCAGAACGCGAACTGGTCCGCGCGCGCGTCGAGCGGGCGGCCGTCGACCTGCTCCGGCGGCATGTACGCCGGGGTGCCCAGGCGCGCACCGTGCTGGGTGATCTGCACGGCGAGCGCGCCCGAGGGCGCTTCACCCTCCGCGGGCGCGGGATCGGGCTGGAGGGCGGCCCGGGCGAGGCCGAAGTCGGTGACGCGGGCGCGGCCGTCGGCGCCGACGAGCACGTTGTCGGGCTTGAAGTCGCGGTGGAGGAGCCCGGCGCGGTGGGCGGCGGCCAGCCCGCGACCCGCGCCCGAGAACACCGCCAGCGCCTCGCGCCAGGAGCGCGGCTTCGCCTGGAGCC
>DASRBA010000012.1:0-11689 GCA_035637895.1 Myxococcaceae bacterium | reverse complement strand
GCACCGGGCCGGGCTCGCCGTAGGTAGCGGGCAGCTCGAGGACCGTCACTCTCACGCGCCCGGCGCCACCTCCATCACGCGTGTTGTACCTGCGTCACCTGGGCGCGTCGATCCGCGGAGCCGGTCAGCCCGGTCTGGGTGTACGCCCACACGGTGCGCAGCCACCCCAGCATCAGCAGCCCCAGCACCAGGGTCAGCAGTGTGGATTTCAGGACCAGCGAGATGATGGAAGACATGGACCCCCCTGCGTTGGACACGGCCGCGGTGAATTGCACGAAGCAGGCCGGGCTGGATCCACGTGACTTCCCTTGAGTCCCACAGGCTGTCTTTCTTCCCGTGCGTTCGTTGCCGACGCGTCGGCGTCACGACGCAACGCGCGCGCGCAGCCGTTCGAGCTCGCCCGCCAGAGCGGTGCAGCTTGGCCACCGGTCCTCCGGCGCCTTCTCCATACATCGGAGCACCACCCGCTCCAGCTCCGCCGGGATGAACGGGTTGTGCTCGCGGAGCGGGGGTGGCTTCTGCTCCAGGTGCATCATCAGCAACGGAATCATGTCGGCGTGACTGAACGGCAAGACGCCTGTCAGCGCGCGATACGCCACCACCCCCAGGGAGTAGATATCGGCGGCCGGGGTCACCGTGCTGCTGTCGCGGATCTGCTCGGGCGCCATGTAGCCCGGTGTACCCGCCACCGAGCCGGAGCGCGTGAGCTCCCGCGGCGCGCCCTCGACCCGCGCGATGCCGAAGTCCATCAGCTTCACCACGCCCTCCTGGGTGACGAAGAGGTTGGCCGGCTTCACGTCGCGGTGGACGATGCCCTGGTCGTGGGCCGCCTGGAGCCCGGCGCAGACCTGGACCAGGTAGCCCAACGCCTGGTGGATGGCCATGGGGCCCTTGAGCAGGGCACGCAGCTCCGTCCCCTGGAGCAACTCCATGGTGATGTAGCGCTGGCCCTCGTGCACGCCGATGTCGAAGACCCGCACCACGTTGGGGTGGATCACGCTGCGGGCGAAGCGCAGCTCGCGCCGGAAGCGCGCCAGCAGGTCGCTGTCGTCGCCGCCGCCCTTCGAGGAGAAGTAGACCTTGAGCGCGACCTCGATGGAGAGCTCCAGGTCCTGCGCGCGGAACACCACCGCCATCCCGCCCTTGCCGAGGCGGTTCATCAGCTTGTAGCGGTCGGCGATCAGCGCGCCCTCCACGAAGGCGTCGCCGCGGCCGGCGGTGAGCGCCGGGGTGGCCTTGGCCGGCTCGGGCGTGATGCGCTCGGTGGCCTCGCCGATCGGGGGCGGCCCCGGCGTGTGGGTCGCGGCCAGGTCCTCCCGGACGATGGCCTCGCTCAGCAGCGCGCCCCCGGCGGTGAGCTTCCTCAGCTGGGAGGAGGCGTCGCGGAAGCGCGCGTCGAACAGCAGCAGGCGCCGGTACACCTCGGCCGCGTTGTCCACCAGCCCCTTCTCCGCGTACAGGCCGGCGAGCGTGTAGAACGCCTCCGCCTCCGGGGCATCCCTGGGCTCCGAGGACACGAAGGGCCCCAGGAAGTGCTCCAGCGAGTAGCTGAGCGTCTTGGCGGCCGCCGCGGCGGCGATCACCTTCCGGCACATGACGCGGTAGCGCGGATCCTCGCGGGAGGCCTTGGCCAGCGCGTCGAACGCCTGCTCCAGCCGCCCGGCGGAGAGGCTGCACTGCGCGGCGTCGTACGGCTTGCCGGCCTTGAGGTAGAGCTGCACCGCCTGGTCGTAGCGCCGGAGGCGCTGGGCGACGCGCGCCGCGTCGTCGTTCTGCCCCAGCGAGAGGTAGACCTGGAGCGCGGAGTCGTCGCGGCCTTCCGCCTCCAGCTTCCGGGCGGCCGCGGCGGTGACGCCCCCCGAGGAGACCGCCAGAGGCAATGGCGTGGGCCCGGTGCCGAGCTCCAGCCGCTCCGCGCCGGCGACGTCGCCCGCGCGCCGGAGGAGCTCCGCGCCGCGGTCCCGCTCCCCGAGCGCGACGAACAGGTCCACCGCGCGCCGCGTGTCGCCGCCTTTCCCGAGCAGGATGGCGGCGGTGTGCGCCTGCCGCCTCCCCTCCGCGTCCAGCCGCGACACGCCGAGGGTCTGGATGCCGTAGGCGGCGATCAATACCTGCGCGGCCTGCACGTACCGGCGCGCCGCGGTGAGGACGCGCACCGCCTCCGCGTGGGCGCCGGCGCGGACGTACTGCTCCGCCGCCTCGTCCGGCTCGCCCTTCTTCTCCAGCGTCCGGGCCACCCGGAGCGCCTTCTCGCGTTCGTCCGCGCCCACTGAACGATCACCTGATCGCGTCGCCGACCATCAGCTGCACCTGGTCCGGGTAGTTGGCGACGCGGAGGCCCTCCTCCATGGTGATGTACCCGTTCCGGACCGCCCGCGCGATGGAGGCGTCCAGGCTGATCATCCCGGTGCCGTCGTTTCCGGCGGTCTGGAGGTAGGCGTCGATCTGGTGCCCCTTGCCCTCGCGGATCATGTTCGCCACCGCCCAGGTGTGGAGCAGCACCTCCATCACCGCCACCCGGCCCTCGCCGTTGGCGCGCCGGCACAGGTGCTGCGAGGCCACGCAGCGCAGGAGCACCGAGAGCACGCTGCGCGCCTGCTCCCGCGTCTCCGGCGGCAGGATGTCGATGATCCGGTCCACCGCCTTCGCCGCCGAGTTGGTGTGCAGCGTGCCCAGCACCAGCACGCCCGTCTCGGCCGCGCTCAGCGCCAGCTGGACCGTCTCCTGGTCGCGCATCTCGCCCACCACCAGCACGTCCGGCGACTCGCGGAGCGCGGCCCTCAGCGCGGAGGCGAACGTCTCGGTGTGCTTCTCCACCTGCCGCTGGGAGACCACCGACTTGATGGGCGTGTGGAGCACCTCGATGGGGTCCTCCACGGTGATGATGTGCCGCGCGGAGGTCCGGTTCACCTCGTGCACCATCGCCGCCAGCGTGGTCGTCTTCCCCGACCCGGTGGGCCCGGTCACCAGCACCAGCCCGTTCTGCAGGTGCGGCAGCTTGCGCAGGACCTGCGGCACCGCCAGGTCGTCCAGCGTGGGCGGGGTGAGGCGGATGACCCGGAACACCGCCCCCATGCCGTGGTTCTGGAGGTAGACGTTGGCGCGGAACCGGCCCAGGCCCTCCACCACGTAGAGGAAGTCGACCTGCTTGTCGGTCTCGAACTGGGCGCGCTGCCCCTCGTCCATCACCTCGAAGAGGAAGCGCCGCGTCTCCGTCTCGGTGAGGGTGCGGAAGGGGAGCCGGAGGAGGCCGCCGTCGAAGCGGATGGTGGGCACCGCGCCGCTGTGGAAGTGCAGGTCGGACGCGTGCTGCTCGACCACCAGGCGGAGGAAGGAGTCCAGGCGCGCCATCGTCAGGACCCCAACGCCGTCAGGCGCTGGCGGGCGGCCCCGTGCGTGGGGTCCACCTCCAGCGTCTTGTTGAACCACACCCGGGCGTTCAGCTGGTCGCCCACGAAGAGGTACACCTGCCCCACGAAGTAGTGCGCGGTGGCGCAGCCGGAGTCCCTGGCGATGATCGACTCCAGCGCGGTGACGGTCTCCGGTCCGGCGGCGAACTTGTCCTCGGAGCCGGCGAAGGTCGCCCACACCGCGCGCGCCTCGTCGTCGCTGCTGCCCGCCGGCTCCTCCGGGGCTTCCGCCCGCTCCGGACGGAGGCCGAGGTCCAGGCCCGCCGTCGACAGCTGCGGTTCGGTGCGCTCCTCCGGCGGGAGCTCGGCGGGAAACTCCGCGGGAGCTTGCACGGGAGGCGTGGAGAGCTCGATGACCGGGAGGGAGTCGCTGGTCACCGCCTCCAGCATCGGCGGAGGCACGGCCGGGGCCGCCGGCGGTGCGACGCGGGGAGGCGGGACGTTGGCCGCCGGCCCCGGCGGACGCCCGGGCGCGGCCTGGGGGACCATGCGGACCAGCCGCGGAAGCCCGGGAATCGGCCCCGGCACGACCGGCACCGGCGTCGGAGGGGCCGGTGTCGAAGCGACCGGAGCGGGCGGGGCGGGCGTGGCGTGCCGCACCTCGGGGACCGGGGTCGGGGGCGAAGGCGGTGGAGGCAGGGCTACGATCGGCCGGGCCTCGGGGACAGGGGCGGGTGCCTCCGGAGGCGGCGGCCTGGCCTCCGCTTCCGCCTCGGCCTCGGCGTCCGGCTTCCCCGCGCCCAGCAGCGGCGCCAGGGAGGGCAGCGACGGCGCCTCGTCCTCCTTGGCGAGGATGGCCTCGAAGTCGCTCTTGGAGCGGGCCTTCATGTACGCGTCCTCGGCGGAGATGCGGCCGGCCTTGAACAGGCCCATCAGCTCCGAGTCCATGGTCCGCATGCCCAGCTCCACGGACGAGGCGAGCACCGAGGGGATCTGGAACGTCTTCCCCTTGCGGATCAGGTTCGACACCGCGTCGTTGCAGAGCATGATCTCCAGCGCCAGCACGCGGCCGGGGGTGTCGCGGCGCGGCAGCAGGTACTGGCACGCCACCGCGCGCAGGCTCTCCGCGAGCATGGCGCGCACCTGGTCCTGCTGGATGGCGGGGAAGACGTTGATCAGCCGGTCCACGCTGGTGTCGACGGAGACGGTGTGCAGCGTGCCGAAGACGAGGTGGCCGGTCTCGGCGGCGCTCACCGCGGCGGCGATGGTGGGGAGGTCGCGCATCTCGCCCACCAGGAGCACGTTGGGGTCCTGGCGGAGGGCGCCGCGGAGGCCGGAGGAGAAGCTGAGCGCGTGGACGCCGATCTCGCGCTGGTTCACCAGGCACTTGCGCGCGTCGTAGACGACCTCCACCGGGTCCTCGAGCGTGACGATGTGCTGGCTGCGGTGCCGGGTGATGTGGTCGATCAGCGCGGCCAGGGTGGTGGACTTCCCGCTGCCGGTGGGGCCGCCGATCACCACCAGGCCGTTCTTGAGGTCCGCGAACCGCCGCACCACCTCCGGCAGCCCGAGCGCGTCGAAGTCCAGCAGCCGCCCGCGGATGATGCGGAACACGGCGCACAGGCCGCCCTCCGCCTTGTAGGCGTTGACGCGGAACCGCAAGCCCTCGTACGCGTAGGAGAAGTCCGCGTCGCCGCGCTCCTCCAGGTCCTTCAGCTGCTCCTTCTTCAGCACCGGTGAGAGCAGCTCGCGCGTCTGGGCGTCGGTGAGCGGCTCGCCGGACATGGGCGTCGCGCGCCCCATCTTCTTCATCGTGGGCGGATGGCCCACCGCGACCAGCAGGTCGTCGGCGCCGGAGCGGCCGATCTCCTCCAGCAGCATGCCGATGCGCGGCCCGCGCCGCGTTCCCTCGGCGGGGACGGAGCGCCAGCGGGAGAGCGCGTCGCGGGCCACCTCGCGCACGCGGATGTCCTCGTCCCCCAGCATGGCCTCGAGGTCGGTCGCCAGCCCGCGGTCGTCGAAGCCGGCCAGGCACTTCGCCACCACCACCCGCACGTCGGGGTCGTCGGAGGCGGCCAGGGCGGCGATCTCGCGCGATGCGCCGCGGGCCCCCAGCGCCGCCAGCCCCTCCACCGCGCGCAGCTGCACCTCGCGGTCGCCCAGCAGGGCTACCAGGTGCGGGACGGCGCGCTGGTCCTTCAGCTTGGCCGCCGCCTCGATGGCGCGCTCGCGCGCCCACCAGTCCGCGTCCCTGGCGGCGACCTCGAGCAGCGGGGTGAGGCTGCGCGGGTCGTCCAGCCGCATCAGCAGCTCGATGGCGAAGCGGCGGATGACGTCCGACGGGTCGTTCAGGTAGGGGAGGATGTGGGGCGTGAGCTTGTGGCCGGCCATGCCGACCACCGCCTCCGCCACGCTCTCGCGCACCCACCAGTCCTCGTCGCGCAGCAGCCGCAACAGCCGGGGCCAGAGCTGGTCGCCCTGGTCGTTGGTGGCGCGGGCCAGCTCCACCGCCTGGCGGCGCACGTTCACGTCCTTGCTGTGCGCGAGCCAGATGATGGTGCGGGCGAGGTCGATCTTCCCGGACCGGCTCAGGTTCTGGAGCGCCTCGCTGGCGCGGTTGCGGACCGCCTGCTGCGGGTGGCTGATGGCGCCCACCAGCACCGGGATGACGTCGTCGGTGCCGATGGCCTCCAGCGTGCCGATGACCACGAAGCGGATGGTGTTCGGCCCGGCAAGGAGCTTCCGCTCCAGCGCGTCGAAGGTGCGCGGGGAGCTGAAGCTGCGCAGGCCCTCCACCGCGGCGCGCACCACGTCCACCTCGTCCACGTCGAGGTAGGGGGCGATGGCGACGAAGTAGTCCTCCTCCGAGCAGAGCTTGCAGAAGGCGGCGACGGCCGGGGCGAGCTGCGGCGGCCGCTTCTCCAGGAGGAACTCGGCGATGACCTGGAGCGCGTCGCGGCTGCCCTTGGCGACGTACTTGAGGTCGCCGAGGTAGCGGAGCGCGTGGGCCTGCTCCTCGGCGTTGCCGGCGAAGAGGGCGCCCTTGAGGGCGGGGATGGCGTGGTGGCCGGCGCAGCGCGCGAGCGCGTCCACCGCCTCGATCCGGCCCGGGAAGCCGGCCTCCTCCACCCACTCGCCCAGCAGCCGGAGCGCGGTCTTCCCGCCGAGGCCGCCCAGCACCTGCGCCCCCACCTGCCGCACGGTGGCGTCGCCGGAGCGCAGGAGCTGGCAGAGCTCCTCGTGCTTGCCCACGTGGTTGACGGCGGGGATCAGCGCCATCAGGGTGGTGCGCAGGGTGGCGTCGCCCCCCTTGAGCGCGTTCACCATGGGGACGAAGAGGGCCTTGTCCGGCACGCGGCCCACCAGCCTCTCGAAGGCGGCGCAGCGCGCGCGGTGGCGGGGGAAGTCCTTCTCGGCGCCGCGGGCGGAGACGGCCTCCAGGAGCTTGAGCATCACCTCCGGGGCGGGGTCGCCGGCTTCTCGCAGGAACGCCTCCAGGTCCCGCGGAGCGCTCAGGTCCGCGGTCCGGAAGCTCGCGACCAGTTCCTTGCTGCTCAGAGGCACGCCAGCCCTCGCCGGAAGGGGCCGCAGGGTACCAGGTTCACGGCGAGTCAGCGTGGCTCAGCCGCGGCGGAGCAGGCCCTCCGCCTCCAGGGCGGCCTTCACCGACGGCCGGTCCTTGAGGCGGTTGCGGTAGGCCTGCAGGCCCGGCCACTTCGCGAGGTCGAACCCCGCGGGGCGGATCCAGTTCACCACCGTGAGGAGGTAGCAGTCGGCGACGGTGAAGTCCCCGCCCATGAGGAAGGGGCGGTCGGCCAGGTGCCGCTCCACCCAGCCCAGGCGCCCGTGGAGGCGCTCCTGCTGGTTGGGCTTCTCGGCGTCGCAGCCGGCGTGGAAGAAGGGCCAGAAGGACTTGTGCACCTCGGTGGCGATGAAGTTCAGCCACTCCTGGAGGCGGTAGCGCGCCATGGTGCCGTTCGGCGGGGCGAGCTTCGCGGCGGGCGCCTGGTCGGCCACGTACTGGAGGACCGCGCTCACCTCGGTGAGCCGCTGGCCGTCGTCCAGCTCCAGCACCGGGACGTAGCCCTTGTCGTTCACCGACTCCAGGGGCGCGCCTCCCTGCAGGGCGTGCTTCTCGTTGTCGTAGCGGACCAGGTCGAACGTCATCCCCGCCTCGCGCATGGCGACGTGCGGCGCGAGCGAGCAGGCGCCGGGCATGTAGTAGAGCTTCATGGCCCCCTTCATACCTCCACTGCCGCGCGGGCGTGAGGCGGTAGAGTTCGCCGGGCGTGGCTGAGACGGACAACGATCCGACCGTGGTGCCGCTGGCGGGCGTGTCGCTGGCCGGCGGCCGCTATCTGCTGGAGCGGAAGGTGGGGCAGGGCGGGATGGGCGCGGTGTACGAGGCGAAGGACCAGCGCCTGGGGCGGAAGGTGGCGGTGAAGCTGATGCTGGAGAAGTCCGCCGGCTTCGCGCAGCGGTTCGAGCGCGAGGCCCGCGCCGCCAGCCGGATCAACCACCCCAACTGCATCGCGGTGCACGACTTCGGGACCGAGGTGCACGGCAGCTACCTAGTGCTGGAGTGGGTCGAGGGAAGGTCCCTGGCCGGCATCGTCGCCGAGGAGGGCGGGCTGTCCCCCGCGCGCGCCTCGGAGCTCATGGCCCAGGTCTGCGACGGCCTCTTCGCCGCCAACGCCGCGGGCGTGATCCACCGCGACGTGAAGCCGGACAACGTGATGGTCCACCTGGCGCCCGACGGCCGGGAGGTCGCCAAGCTGGTCGACTTCGGCATCGCGCGCGTCACCGACGGCTCGGAGCCCAAGCTCACCCAGACGGGGAGCTTCATCGGATCCCCGCTGTACATGTCGCCGGAGCAGGCCCTGGCCCTGGAGCTGGACCCGCGCTCCGACGTGTACTCCGCCGGCGCGACGCTCTACTTCGCGCTGGCCGGGCGGCCGCCGTACACCGGAGAGGGTTCGTCGGTGATGATGCAGGTGATCAACGCGGATCCACCCGCGCTGCCGTCGCCGCTGGACGGGATCCCGATCGCCGCCGTGGTGCGCCGGGCGATGGCGAAGAAGCGCGAGGAGCGGTACGCGACCGCCGCGGAGCTGGCGCGGGCCATCCATCGCGCGAACGAGGCGGACTTCGCGGGTCGCTCGCCGCGCCGCGGGCCGCCGCTGAAGGTGGTGGCCGCGATCAGCGTCCCCGCCCTGGCGCTGATCCTCGGCGCGGCGGTGCTGACGGCGACCCGGACTCCGTCCCCGCCGGCGGCCCTCCCCGTGGCGACCAGGGTCGCCGACCCGCAGCCACCATCCGCGCCCGCCGCTGCTGCTCTCCCCGCCGCGACCGCGGCCGTGGAGCCGCCGGCGCCCGCGCCTGCTCCCCCGGTATCGGTTCCGTCGCCGGCCCCATCGCCGCCGCCCGAGCAGGTCCCCGGCCTGGCGGACGCGCGGAAGCTGGTCCTGGCCAAGCGCCGCGACCGGGCGCTGGCGGCGCTCGCCCGGCTCCGCAAGCAGTATCCGGGCAACGCGGAGATCCCCTCCCTGCAAGCCCAGGTGGACTTCGACAACCTCCGCTGGGTGGACGGCATCGCGGCGTACCGCGCGGCGATCGCGCTCCAACCCGCCCTCCGGTCGGACCCCGCCGTCATCCGCCACGCCATCGACTGCCTCGGCAGCGACGGCTACCACCGCGCCTGCGAGGACTTCCTGCGCAAGGACATCGGCGCCCCGGCGCTGCCGTACCTCACCGAGGCCGCGGGCTCGCACCAGTACGAGAGCGTCCGCCAGCGCGCCCGCCGGCTGGCCCCGCAGATCACGCGGTGAAACGGCGGTTGCCTCCGCTCCACGGATCAGCGAAACAGCGCGATATGAACGAAGCCGGCCTGACCCCAACCGTTGGCGCACCCGCACCAGCACCCGCCGTCCCGCGGGCCCGCATCGCGGTGATCGGCCTGGCGCTGCTCGCCGCCGCCCTCTCCGGCCTCTTCTATTACAAGTGGGGTGGGGCGCTCCGGGCCGTCAACGGCGCGCAGGCGAGCGGCAAGCTGACCGTCTCGCCCGACCTGATCCTCCAGGGCGGCGTCCTCACCTCCACCTGGCACTACTTCCAGCGCGTCTGGATCGCCCTCGTCTACGGCGTGGTGATCGGCGGCGTGGTCCGGGCGCTGGTGTCGCCGGCCTGGATCGCCTCGCTGCTGGCGGGGAAGGGCGCGCGGCCGACGCTGGTGGGCGCGGTGGCCGGATCGCCGCTGATGCTCTGCTCCTGCTGCGTCACCCCGGTGTTCACCGGCGCGTGCGAGCGCGGCGCCGCCCTGGGGCCCGCGCTGTCGCTCATGCTGGCGTCGCCGGGCTTCAACATCGCGGCGCTGGCGCTCACCTTCATCCTGATGCCGCTCCAGCTGGGGGTGATCCGCCTGGCGGGGGCCGCGCTCATCGTCCTCGTCCTGGCGCCGGCGATCGGCAAGGCGTTCGGCGGCGACCTCCGCCGGACCGCCGTCCCCACCCCCGAGGACTTCCCGATGACCTGGCAGGCCATCGGCGTCCGGCTGGTGAAGAGCCTGGGGTACATGGTGGCGGTCACCGTCCCCCTCGTCTTCGCCGGCGTGCTGATCTCCGCCTGGCTCCTGCCGAGCGTGCTCTCGCTCCCGTCCTACGGCGCCGCGCTCGCGGTGGTGGGCGTGGCGCTGGTGTCGACGGCGGTGGCGCTGCCCACCTTCTTCGAGATCCCCATCGCGCTCCTCCTGATCCAGCTGGGCGCGCCGCCGGGAGCCGCCGCGGCGCTGCTGATCGCCGGCCCCATCGTCAACCTGCCGTCGCTGTTCGTGCTGGCGCGCGAGAGCAAGGTGCGCGTGGCGGCCAGCCTCGCCGCCGGCGTGTTCGCGGTCGCCGCGCTGGGCGGGTTGGCGGCGACGCTGCTCTAGCTCGATCGCGGCTTGCGGCCGGTGATGCTCAGCACCGCCGGCGCGATCAGCAGCGACGCCGGATCCTCGCCGGCGGCGAACCACGCCTTGCGCAGGCGCGCCGCCTTCGCGGGGGTGAAGGGTCGAAGCTTCTCCATCTGCCCCATCACGCTCAGGAAGTAATTCGAGATCCACGCCCAGGCGGGTGAGCCGGGATGGCCGGTCTTGATCTCCGGCTCCACGCCGGTGACCTCCAGCCCGGCGCGGCGGAAGAGCGCCGGCAGGCGCGCGCCGATGCTGGCGTTCCCTCCCTGCGACGCGAACAGCGCGCGGTCCGCGACCAGGAGGTCCCCCCACTCCGGCGGCGTGGGGACCATCCCCAGCGTCTCGCGGTGGTAGTCCTGGATCGCCAGCACGCCGCCCGGCCGGAGCGCGCGCGCCAGCTGCCGCAGGTGCGCCTCCGGGTCGGGCAGGAAGAGGAACACCCAGCGCGCGAAGATCAGGTGGTAGCGGGAGGCGGGGAGCGGCGCGTCCGCCAGGTCGCACTGCCACAGCGTCCCCTCGCCGAACCCGTCGCGCGCGCAGGCCCGGCGCAGGTCCGCCGCGAACCGCCCGGAGCGCTCCACCGCGTCCGCAGGCCCCCGGATGCGCCGCCGCAGCTCCAGGTGCAGCGACCCTTGCCCCGGCCCCACCTCCAGCACCTTCCACCCGCGCCGCACGCCGATCCGGTCGAACAGCGCGTGCGCCACCGGATCCCACAGCCTCGCCTGGGCGCGCAGCCGCGCCGCCTCCACCCGCGAATCACCCAGCACGTATCGGTACGTCCGCTTCGCCATAGGGCCGCGGACCGTAGCGCACCGCGCGCCACGCGCTGGCGGGATCCGGACCACCAATCCCTCCGGCTGCTCACTCCGCGAAGTTCTCGCTCAGCGTCTGTGAGGCGACACCGTGTGCGCGCGCGACCTCCTCGATCCACTCCGCGCGCCGCCGCAGCACCACCTTCGGGACCAGCTTTCGGGTCAGGAAGATCCCGACCGCGACGGACGGGAGGAACGTCACGGACGCGGTGACCCACGGGATGTGGACGCCCAGCGTCTCCAACTGGATCTCGCGGGCCACCGCGTAGAGCACCCAGCCGAACACGGCGCCCGCCGTGATCAGCGGCAGGGCGACCCTCGTCTCGACGCGCTTCCGCCGCCGCGCCAGCTCGTCGAAGGCCTGCATCAGCGGGTGGTCGGCGGTGTTCATTCCACCGACGGTAGCGCGGCCGGCGCAGGCGCTCTAGAACGGAGGGTGCAGGCCGCGCCGCCGCCCAGCTCCCATGCCCGGACCGCCTCCGCCCTCCGCGCCGCGCCGCGCGTTCACCGCTGTGCTGCTGGTGAATTTCGTCGACACGCTGGGCTTCTCGCTGGTGATGCCGTTCCTGGTCTTCGTG
>DASRBA010000011.1:0-11638 GCA_035637895.1 Myxococcaceae bacterium | reverse complement strand
GCGCATCCAATGGCTCCGGCTGTACCGGAAGGCGCTCCGCGAGCTGCGGGTGCGGGAGGACTTCCTGGCCATCGTCTCCCACGACCTGGTCAATGCCGCGGCCAGCATCAAGCTCACCGCCCAGACGATGGAGGTGACGACGGCCGAGCCGCAGCAGCGCCGCCACGTGTCGCGGATCCGCAGCTCCGCCGAGTGGATCATGTCCGTGGTGCGCAAGCTGCTGGACGTGGCCGCGCTGGAGAGCGGGGTGCTGCCGCTGGACCTGGCGCCGCTGCCGGCGACCGCGGTGCTGGAGGAGGCGCGGGACGCGCTGGCGCCGCTGGCGGCGGAGCGCCGGGTCGAGTTGCGGCTGTCGCCCGAGCGCGACACCTGGGTGCGGGCGGACGGGGAACGGCTCCACCAGGTCTTCTCGAACCTGGTGGTCAACGCCATCAAGCACGCGCCCGAGGGGAGCGAGGTGGAGCTGGGCGCCAGGCGGGTCGACGGGGAGGTGCAGTTCTTCGTCAAGGACCGGGGGCCGGGGGTCGCGCCGGAGGACGTCCCCCACGTGTTCGACCGCTTCTGGCAGGCGCGAAGGGCCAGGCACGCCGGGGTGGGGCTGGGGTTGTCCATCGTCAAGGCCATCGTGGAGGCGCACGGCGGGCGCGCCTGGGTGGAGAGCCAACCGCTCGCGGGGGCGGCGTTCTGGTTCGTGCTTCCCGCCATCGAATCCCCTGCGGCCACCGCGCTGCAGGTCGCGGCCGAGCGCCGCCAGGAGGTCCCATCGTGAGCACCGACGTCGTGGAGCAGGTCAGGCCCGAGCAGCGCCTGAAGGTGTTGCTGCTGGAGGACCACCGGATCGTCCGGGAGAGTCTGGCCTCGGCCCTGGAGGCGAACGGCGTGCAGGTGATCGGCGCCTTCGGGGACGCGCCCTCGTTCCTGGCCAGAGCGCGGCACGGCGAGGGAGACGTGGCGCTGGTGGACATCCTGCTGGAGGGGCCCACCGGGGACGGGCTGTCCGCGCTCCAGGCGCTCCCCGGGGTGGCGCCGGCGATGCGGGCGGTGGTGCTCTCCGCCTCGCACGACCCGGCGGTGGTGGAGCGGGCCTACCAACTGGGGGCGTGCGCGTACCTGCACAAGCTGGACGCGGACTGCGCCAGCATCGTCTCCGCGCTGCGGGCGGCGTCGCGCGGGGAGCGGATGGCGGACGGGCGGGCGTTCGAGGACGCGCTGCGGCGGCCGCCCACGCGCGGGGACACCGCGGACCCGCTGGGCGTGCTCACCGACCGCGAGCGCGACGTGCTGGCGTGCGTGGCGTCCGGGGCGGACAACCTGAAGATCGCCGCCATCCTCGCCATCACCGAGCGCACGGTGCGGGCGCACGTGTCCAGCCTGTACCGGAAGCTGGGGCACGAGAACCGGGCGGAGCTGGCGATCTTCGCCCGCGACCTGGGCATCAAGCCGCGGTCGCAGTAGCGCGCGGCCACGTCAGCGGCGGCGGCGGTCTTCTTTGCGGAGCTCCCGGCGCTCCTCGCGCTTCTCCATCCGGAGGCGCTCGCGCTCCAGGGCGCGCTTGAGCCAGCGCTCGCGGTGCTTGCCGATGAAGGTGGCCATGCGGGCGCGGCGCATCTCGTAGCGGTGGCGGGACAGGCCGTGGGCGCCGAAGGTCACCGCGCTGCCGGCGGCGATGCGCTCCATCTTCGGGAAGCGGGGCGGCAGGGTGGCGCCGGCGCCGCTGGGCTTGTCGAACGAGTCCGGGCGCCCGGGCGGGCGGGGGGCCATGGCCTGGGCGAGCTGCTGGGGCCTCTCTTCCGCGACCGCGTGGGCGACGTCCACCTCGCCCTCCTCGACGCCGACCTCCACGTCCGCGTCCGCGGCGGCGAGGTCCACGGTGAAGATGGTGCCGCGGACGCCGGCCACGGCGCGCTCGGTGGAGACCTCGAACTTGGAGTCGGAGCCGGCGGCCAGCTTGGTCACCTTGGCCCAGAGCGAACCGATGAGGAGCTTGGCGGAGAAGGCGGTGGAGCCCTGCTCGCCGAAGCGGGCCTCGTCCAGCTGGAGGCGGGAGCCTTCACCGAGGGCGATCACGCTCTCGTCGGTGAGGGTGACCGCCAGGTTCCCGCCGGCGGCCACCTCCAGCACGTCACCCACCTCCACCGCATCTCCCACCTTCAACGCCACCGGCGCGGCGCCCTTCGGCTGGCGCGTCGCGCCACCCTCCAACTCGGAGACAGTGCCGGCGCCGGCGAGGGCGGAGGATGAGGCCAGGAAGACCGAAACCGCGAGGGCGCGCCGCATGCGGTGTCCAACACCTGGCCCGGGGAAAGGTTTCACCGCTCTAGACATACTTCGCCTCGCCCAGCAGGATCTTCAATTCCCGGATGCGCCGGGTCACGTAGTCGCGCTCCAGGGTGCGGAACTGCTCCGGCAGCAGGTCCCGAGAGGTGCACTCCTGGACCGCGGCCAGGTTCTGCAGCTCGATCTCCAGTGGGTAGGAGGGCGGGACGAAGTCCTTGAGGACCTCCGTCACGTCCTGGGGCGTCACCTGGTCCCTCCCCTCCGCAAGCGCCCGGAACTTGGAGCGCACCATCGCCGCCTCGATGTCCGCGCCGGAGAAGGAGCGCGAGTGGTCCGGCAGCAGCGCCGAGAAGGACGGCAGATCCACCTCCACCTTCGTCTTCTTGCAGATCACCTTGAACAGCTCGTCCCGCTCCTGGTCCGTCTGCGGATAGAAGAGCGCCACGTGCTCCTCCGCCCGCCCCTGCCGCTTGAGGTCGATGGGCAACAGGTCCGGCCGGCAGGTGAGCAGGAACCAGATGATCTTCCCGCGGTACTCCGTGTTCCCCATGAACGAGGCGATGGACGCGAACACCCGGCTCGACGTCCCCGAGTCGCCCGACGCGTCCCGGTTCCCCAGGAACGCGTCCGCCTCGTCGATCATCACCGCCACCGGCCACAGCGCCTTGAGCAGGTTGAAGATCTTCTCCAGGTTCGCCTCCGTCACCCCCTGCCACTGCGAGCGGAAGTTGAGGAACTTCACGCACGGCACGCCGATCTCCCCGGCGAAGCAGGTCACCAGGAACGTCTTCCCCGTCCCCACCGGCCCCGAGATCAGGTAGCCCATGGGCATCACCTCGATGCGCCCCTTCTTCAGGGCGCCGGAGGCGTTCCGCAGCATCTGCTTGGCCTTGTGGTGCCCCGCCACCGCGTCCAGCGCGTGCGACGGCTCGATGAACTCCAGCAGCCCGTGGCACTCCGCCTGGATGATCTCGCTCTTCTTCTCCTTGAGCAGCTGCGAGGTGACGGTGACGCCCCGCTCCACCGCCTCGGTGAGGAGGCGGTCGAGGTTGATGCGCGACAGGCCGGCGGTCATCTTCGCCAGGCCCTGGAGCGGCACCTCCGACACCGAGGACAGCTTCCGCCCCTCCAGCTTGTACTTCACGTACTCCAGGCGCTCCTCCTCGGTGGGGAGCGGCACCTCGATGTTCGCCACGTACGGGTTGCGCGTCATCCGCGGCGACATCTCCGCCAGGTTCTCCACGATGAGGATGATGGAGAGGTCCCCGGCGAGGAACTGCGGGTCGTTCGACCACTTGGTCAAGGTGGCCAGCACGAAGCGGTCCTCGGCGGACAGGTGGGAGAGGTCCCCGCCCGGCGCCAGCGTCTCCGCGAAGTCGATCACCAGCGCCAGCGACTTCCCGTCCGACAGCCGCATCCGCAGGTAGTTCTCCAGGATCTGCAGCGCGGGGCCCGGGAGCCGCGGCATCGTCTTGGCGAAGTCCGTCCCGTGGAGCGTGTCGTACCCCGCCAGCCAGCGCTGCAGGTCGGTCTGCGTCTCCGGCGCCGCGGCGCGCATCCCGGAGGAGCGGTCGTAGAAGACGACGTGGTCGCGCCCGCCGAACAGCTCGTCGGCCAGGAAGCTCCTCAGCGGCCCGAAGGCGCGCGAGCCGTCCTCGGCGGTGACCGGCTGCAGGTCGCGCACCGCCCCGTAGACGATGAAGGTGGAGACCGTCCGCGTGTAGTAGCGCTGGGCCAGCTTCTGTGCCCAGGCAGGCAGGCCCGCCAGCGGGTCCGCCTTGCCCTTCCTCGATCGGGCCATCGTTTCCCTCTCCGCGCCGCCTGGGCTACTTGCCGCACGACGGCAGCTTGACCAGTTTCTTGATGATCGGCTTCGACGGGTCGATCTGACCGTCGATGGCGATCTCCGCCACGTCGTAGCACTTCTTCTTCAGCTCCACCTTCTGCGCGTCAGGGGGGAGCTTGACGTTGGCCGGGGTGGTCATCCCCATCGACTTGCCGTTGACGAACACGTCCGCTCCCCCCGGGTCGGACCGCACGTCCAGCACGATCTCCACCGGCTGCAGCTTGAGCGTCTTGCGGATGGTCTCCTGGCCGTCCTGCGCCATCACCTTCTCCACCGCCGCGCGGAAGCCCTTCTTGCGCGCCTCCACGGTGGCCTCCACGCCCAGCGGCACCTCCAGCGTGAGCAGGGCGCCGTCACCCTCCGGCCGCTTCACCTCGCCGTTGAGCAGCACCTGCGCGTCCTTGGGGTCGGTGGTGACGAACAGCTGCGCCGCCGCCACGGTGCGCTTGAGCGTCACCGGGACCTTGGTGGGGGTGGCCCCCTTCTGGATCTCGATGGTCTGGACGTAGGTCTGGTACCCGTCCGCGTTGACCAGCACCACCGTCTTCTCGGCCTTCGCCTTCTGGAGGACCGGCCAGTCCTTCGCCTCCAACACCCCGCGGTCGATCTCGCCGATCTGCACCCGCGCCTTCGGCGGCGTGGGCGTGGCCTCCAGCAGCACGTAGCCCTCCGGCGTGGGCCACAGCACCACCAGCGCCACCAGGACGATCGCCACCAGCGCCAGCCCGCCGCCCACCAGCGCCACCAGGCGCGCCCGCCCGGAGCCGAGGAAGATCCCGGGGCCGGTGGGCATGTCCAGATCGTCGTCCCCGGTCGGGTCCCCGCGCAGCCGCGACCGCGCCATGTTGGGCGGCTCCCACTTGGCGGCGCCATTCTCGGAAGCGCCCACGACGTGCGCTCCGCCCTTGCGGTGCGACCCGGGCACGGTGGCCGGCTCCGGCTCCAGGGCGAACGAGCCCGGCCCGGAGTCTTCCTGCGTCTTCAGCAGGCGCTCGCGGCGGTCGCGCTCCTTGCCCTTGTCCTTGGGCAGCTTGCCCTCGTGCTCGGGCCCCTCGGCGATCTGGGTGGCGTTGGACGACCCGGTGTCCGGCTCCTCGATGCTGACCGGGGCGGCCGCGGTGAGCTTGGGGATGCCCGGCATCGAGGTGCGCCGGATGGGCGGCAGCGTCTCGGCGGGGCGGACCACGGGCACCGCCTGCTCGGTGACCGCCTTGGAGGAGGCCGGCGCCGCGGAGATCGCGGCGAGCGGGGTGGGCGACCGGCCGGCGCCGGGGTTGGAGGCGCGGGCGGGCGCGGAGCCCAGGGCCGGGGTGGCGCCGAAGCCCATGTCCGCGGCGGCGGCCATCCCCTCGGGCGGCTTGATCTCCGCGTACTCCTGCAGCCGCATCTTCTCCCGCTCCACCTCCTCGGCGAAGGTGGACTTCATGTACTGCATCAGGTCCTTGCGGCTGAAGATGGAGTCGGAGGTGATGAGGAACCGCTGCAGGTCGTCCGCCAGCTCGTTGGCGTACTGGTAGCGGGTGTCCACGTCGCGGGCGAGCGCCCGGAGGACGATCTTCTCCAGCGCCTCGGGGATGCGGCGGTTGTAGGTGGAGGGCGGGGTCACCTCCGCCTTGCGCACCTTCTCCAGCACGGAGAAGTCGGAGTCGCCCACGAAGAGGCGCTCGCCGGTGAGCATCTCGTAGAGGCAGACGCCGATGGCGAACACGTCGCTCCGGCGGTCCAGCGGCAGGCCGCGGATCTGCTCCGGGCTCATGTACCCGAACTTGCCCTTGAGGATGCCGGCCTGCGTCTTGGTGGCCTTGCCGGCCGCCTTGGCGATGCCGAAGTCGATGACCTTGACCTCGCCCTCGTAGCTGGTGAGGACGTTCTGGGGGGACACGTCGCGGTGGACGATGTTCATGTCCCGCCCCATCCCGTCCTTCTTGCGGTGGGCGTAGTCCAGGCCTTCGCACAGCTTGGCGACCACGTAGCAGGACAGCGGGATCGGCGCCGGCTCCCCCTTCTTCCGGCAGCGCTCGAAGATCGCGCGCATATCCTTGCCGGGGATGTACTCCATGGCGATGAAGTACGAGTTGTTGATGTGCCCCAGCTCGTAGATCTGCGCGATGTTGGCGTGGGTCAGCTGGACGCTGATCTTCGCCTCGTCGATGAACATCGTGATGAACTCTTCGTCCTCGGCGATGTTCGGGAGGATCCGCTTGATGGCGACCAGGCGCTCGAAGCCGCCGGCGCCGAACGTCTTCCCGCGCCACACCTCCGCCATGCCGCCGATGTTGATCCGGTCCAGCAGCAGGTACTTCCCGAATGGGACTGGCTGCCTCTTGGCGGTGGTGCTCACGTCAGGATCGTAGGGGGCGGGCGGGTTCCAGGGACGGCGGCGCCGAGCGTATAGACCGCGGCGGGCGCGATCAATCTCGCAGCCAGGTGAAATCCGGCCTTTGCGCCTACCCGGCGAGCGCCCGCGCGGGATCCATCCCCGCCGCGTGCCGGGAGGGCAGGAAGGCGCCCGCCAGCGCGGCCAGGAGCCCCAGGAGCACCCCGCCCGCCAACAGCGCCGGAGAGAAGTGGAAGAAGGTGTCCGGCTTGAAGGGGAAGGGCGGGAGGTAGGCGACCGCCAGCGCGTCCACCGCGGCGGCCAGGCCGAAGGCGCCCAGGGTGCCGGCCAGCCCTCCGAGCGCGCCCACCGCCGCCGCCTCGGCCAGCACCAGGCGCTGGACGTCCGCGCGGGAGGCGCCCACCGCCCGCATGATGCCGATCTCCCTGGAGCGGGCGCGGACGGAGGCGAAGAGGGCGTGGGCGATGTTCACCGCCGCCAGCGCGCAGATGAGGATGGAGAGGAGCGCCAGGGCGGAGGTGGTGACCGCCACCGCGGCGCCGGTGCTCTCGGAGAGGCGGCGCTCCTGGTCGTCGATCTGCAGGCCCATCTGCTTCACGGTGTCGATGAGCCCGGGGACCTGGGACGGGTCCTTCGCCTGGAGCGTGACGCCGGTGTAGGTCTCCGCGTCGGCGCCGGAGGTGCGGTTGATCCGGCGGGCGGTCTCCAGCGGGATGGTGAGGCCGGCGAGCAGCCCGCGGTCGGACACGCCCACCACCTGCGCCTGGGTGGAGGTGCTGGGGCCGGGCGCGGCCTGGGCGACGTAGGAGCGGTTGAAGTCCACGGGGAAGACGAAGCCCACCAGCATGGAGCGGGAGAGCTGGGGGAGGCGCCGGGCCGGGGCGAAGGACTTGTTGTAGATCTCGAGGAGGCGGGAGGCCATCACCGCCGGGACGGGCTTGCCGGGACCCGGGTCGGTGAAGTCGCCCAACTGGACGTCGCCCTGGACGAGGCCGGGGTCCACGCCCACGGCGAGGACCTCCACGCCCATCCGCAGGTGGGAGCCGAAGAAGTCGCCCTCGTAGTGGCTGACCGCGGGGACGCGGACCTGCATGCGGCGGTAGACGGCGGCGACCTCCGGGAGCCCGGACAGGCGGTCCACGGTGGACTGGTCCAGCTTGCCGCCGCCGAGGATGGAGCCGAGGGAGAGCGTGGGCGGGACGACGTCGATCAGGCTGGCGTCGGAGGGGAAGACCTTGTCGCGGACCACCCGGCCCACGCCCGCGCCCAGGGCCACGAAGAAGACGAGGGCGCCCACGCCGATGCCCACCCCGAACGCGGAGAAGGCCGCGCCGCGGCGGTCGCGCTTGAGCGAGAGGGCGGCGAGGCGGGCGAGGGAGCCGGGGGTCATGGGGGGGGGCCCTCCGGGAAGAGCTTCCCCTCGCGGAGCCGGAGCACGCGCGTGGCGGCGGAGGACATGCGGTCCTCGTGCGTCACGACCAGCACCGTCAGCCCGTCCCGGTTGAGCGCCTGGAACAGCTGGATGATCTCCCCGCCGGTCCGCGCGTCGAGGTTGCCGGTGGGCTCGTCGCACAGCAGCACCCGCGGCCTCCCGAACAGCGCCCGCGCGATGGCCACCCGCTGCCGTTCGCCGCCGGAGAGCTGCGCCGGGGCGCGCTCGCGCTTCGACTCCAGCCCCACCCTCGCCAGCACCTCCTCCGCGCGCTTCCTCGCCTCCGCCGGCGCCAGGGGCCGGGGCGCGAAGAACGACGGCAGCAGCACGTTCTCCAGCGCGCTCAGCGCCGGCACCAGGTGGAACGACTGGAACACGAACCCCAGGTGCGCGCCCCGGAGCCCGGCCAGCGCCCGGTCCGACAGCCCGGTGAGCCGCGACCCGTTCACCGAGATCTCCCCCCGGTAGTGCACGTCCAGCCCGCCCAGCAGGTGCAGCAGCGTGGACTTCCCGCTCCCGGACGGCCCCACCACCGCCACCAGCTCCTTCTCCGCGACCTGCAGGTCCAGCCCGTCCAGGACGCGCACCTCCGCGTCGCCGTCCCGGTACGACTTGACGATCGCCTTCGCCTCGATCACTTCGGCGCCTGCGCGGGGGACTGGAAGCGGAGCTGCAGCTCGGACTCCACCATCCCGTCGGCGAACCCGGCCCGGAAGGTGATCGCCTTCAGGTCGCCGGTGGCGTCCAGCCAGCGCAGCGCGGTGGCCTTCATCGCGAACCCGCCGATGCCCCAGGCGGACGAGGGCAGCGCGCGCACGGACTCCGCCAGCCGCCGCAGGTCGATCGCCACCGCCAGCGGCCGGTCGAACACCGGCTTGAACGCGGCGTCCGCCGCCAGCCCCTCGGCCGCCCGGTGCTCGCGGGCCCGCGCGATGGAGTCGTCGAGCCGGGAGACGGGGGCGGCCATCAACGCCTCGTCGCCCACCAGCGCCAGGTGCGCGCCTTCGCCCTGCGCGTAGTGGGTGAGGTACACGCGCTGGCCCTCGCGGGTGGCGGGCGTGAGGGTGGCGCCGAAGCGCTGCGCCACCTTGGGGATGGCCTCCAGCGTGCGCGCCGCCTTCGCCGGGTCCTTCACCTCGCCCGCCACCACCAGGTGGACGTAGCCGAAGGGGTTGGTGCGCCGCACGTCGAGCTGGGGGACGCCGGTGGCCAGGTTCACCGTGGGCGCCAGCGAGAGCGAGAGCACCGACCCCGGCTTCAGGTTCCCGAGGATCTCCCCGTTCAGGTCGAAGCCGGACTCCTTGACCGCGTTCTCCACCCACCGCCCGGCGAGGACGGGCCACAGGGGCGCCAGCCCGAGGGGATCTCCCGTCGACCGCGCGAGGAGGAATGCGTCCGGCGCCGCCATCCCGAACAGGTCCGGCGCGCCCTGTTGCGGCTTCAGCAGCTCCACCGAGGTCTCGGTGTTCGGCCAGGGCTGGACGGTGGACACCGTGAGGGCGTCCGCCCCCAGCGCGAGCGACGCCAGCGCCCCGTGCATGGCGCCGCGCCGGGAGTAGGCCGACGTCGGCGGGAGGCGGAGCAGCAGGTGCCGCTCCTTCGGAAGCTGCTTCAGCGCGGACTGGTACTCGGCCTCGGTGGAGAGCGCGGCGCTCTCGCCGACGGAGGCCAGCTCCGGCAAGCGGGCGCCCAACGGCCCCTGCGCCACGAACCCCCAGCCGTCGCGGAGGAGCACGGACAGCGCGGGCGGGCCGCCCTGGGTCCGGCTGAACGTGAGCACGCCGTTCGATTCCGAGGCGACGCTCGCGCCCAGGCGGTCGCGCGCCAGCCGCCGCGCGAGGTCCTTGAAGGCTTTCTCGCTCTTCACCGCCGCGACCGCGTAGGTGTCACCGCCCTTCAGCCACACCACCGCCGCTCCCCGGGACGGGTCCAGCCCGGCGGCCTGCATCGACTCGCGGGAGCGGAGGTCGGCGCCCAGCTGGAACATCACCGAACCCACCAGCTCCGAGGCGCCGGCGGCGCCCTGCAGCTGCGCGGCGAAGCTGGCGAGCTTGAGCTGCTGCAGGTGGGTGAGGCCGTCGCCCAGCGCGCCCAGGTCGGGCACCAGCACCAGCAGGTCCGCGTCCCTCGGGAGCACGCGCGCCAGCTCCGGCCCCGGCCCGGTGGAGATCCGGCCGCACCGGCTGCACCCGTGCGCGGCGAGGACCAGCGCGGTGAGGAGGAGCGCGCGTCGCATGGCGGGGCAGTGAAGCCGGTTCTACTGGCGAGTCAAGGACGCACGCGCGCCCGGCGTAGCCCGGCGACGATGAGCGCCAGCGCCAGGGCGACCGGGCCCGCGCCGGTGGAGGTGGAGGTACAGCCGCATACGCCGAAGTTGCCGGGAGGCCCGGCGTCCGGCTTCCCCGCGTCCGGAGCCCCGGCGTCGGTGAGCACGGTGTCGGTGAACGCGGTGAACGTCACCTCCCCGCCATCCAGCACGTTCGGCAGCGAGGCCCGGACGGTGGTCGACGCCGCCGTGCCCAGCTTCAGCTGCGTCCACGCCAACCCCACCTCGTCGGTGAGCGTCCGCGCCGGAGACACCTGCCCGTCGCCGGAGATCACGTCGAACGCCACCTCCACGCCCTTCGCGGCGACGAAGCCCTCGGGCCGGAACGTCACCGCCACCCCGAGCTGGATCGGGAGCACCGACCCGGCGGGCCCGTGCTGCCCGCCTCCGCCCATCGGGGAGAGCCCCACCGGCGTGAGCGACGCCTCCTCGGTGCCGCCGTAGGCGCCCGCGTTGACCCGCCCGGCGGTTGGCGCCCGCTGCCTGCCGATGGGCGCGGCCGGGTCACCCCGCTCGATGAAAGGGCTGGTGATCGGATCGCCGTGGAGCACCCCGGCCGGGTCGAAGAAGCCCGCGGTGGAGCTGAGGTGGAAGTCCGAGGTGGCGGCGCTGAACAGCGGGTCCGCCTCCATGCTGTGCGAATCGGGCCCCGTGGACTGCCACTCCTGGAAGCTCCCCACCGCCACCCCGCCGAGCAGCGCGAAGCCGCCGTCCCCCAGGTTGTGGAAGCCGTTGTAGTCGCTGTCCAAAGACGCGGTCCCGTCCGTGAAGAACACCGGCGCCTTGTCGTAGCCGACGAGGTTGTTCTCGAAGGTGCCGCCGGAGGTGTCCTCGACGGCGATCTCCCCGTTGTTGGAGCCCCGGCTCAGCAGCACGTTGCGCCAGAAGGTGTTGTTGACCACCTGCGCCGAGTCCGACACCTGCGAACCGCACAGCGTCACGATCCCGCACCCCAGCAGCGACAACGCGTTGCCCCCGTTGGCGAACACGAGGTTGTTGCGGACCACCGCGCCCGGGGCGGCCGCCAGGTAGATCTGCGCCGGGGTGCCGGAGGCGAACAAGGAGTTGCCGTAGATCTCGTTGCCCACCACCCGCGCGCCCGGCACCCCCTGGATCCACACCGCGGCGCTGCACGAGCCGCAGCCGTGCAGCCGGTTCCAGCTCACCTCGCACCCGTCGCAGCTGGGGGCCCAGGTGTCGATGTCCACCGGCGAGGCGGCCCGACCGTTCAGCCCGTAGATCTCCATCCCCGTGACCACGAACCCCTTGGGTCCGGCATCGGGGAACCCTCCTCCTCCTCCGTCCGGCCCATCGTACGGGCCCACGATGCGGACGCCGCTGCCGTAGGGCTCGGAGCCGTTGGGCGCCATGCCCGTGATGCCGAAGCCCTTCACCGTCACGTACGAGACCGTGATGAAC
>DASRBA010000010.1:0-15490 GCA_035637895.1 Myxococcaceae bacterium | reverse complement strand
ATCACCTGCGCCAGGTCGAAGCGCACGTCCGCGTCGAACGCCGGGTCGCCAGCCGCCAGCTTGAGCGCGCGCTCCAGGTAGGAGTGGGCCTTCTTGCCGTCGCCCATCCCGAACCAGGCCACCCCCATCCAGCGGCAGGGGAAGCGCAGCCCGGCCGGGTCCGACCCCGGCCTGGAGCGAATCTGCTCCGCCGTCTCCAGGTGGGCCATCGCGTCCTTCGGCTTGCCCTGCTCCACCAGGATGGCGGCCAGGGACTCGTGGGCGACCGCCACCAGCGCGTGCTCCGGGCCCAGCGCCGCCTGCCAGATGGCGAGCGCCTTGCCGGCGTGCTCCAGCGCGCTCCCGTAGTCACCCTTCATCCGCAGCGCGTGGGCGAGGGTGTTGTGGGCGTAGGCCAGCTCGGGGTGGAGCGGACCGCGGACGCGCTCCAGCGCATCGAGCGAGCGCAGCAGCGCAGGGATGGCCTTCTCTGGCTCGTGCCGATCGGCGTAGAGCGCGCCCAGTGTGGACAGCACGTACGCGCGGCGCGGGCTGTGCGCCGGCAGCTTCTCGGCGAGCTGGGCGGCGCGGACCACCGGCGGCTCGGCCAGGTCCAGCCGGCCGATGGACGCGTACATGGAGCCCACGGTGCTCTGCAGGTCCATCTCCATCTCGTGCTCGCCGCCCAGGCGCACCAGCGCCGCGCGGGCCAGCTTCTCCCACTTCCGGCCCTGCTCCAGGTTGCGCTCCATCCGCCCGGCCACCCAGACCAGGTGGACGGCCAGCCGGAGCAGCTCCTCGTCGTGGCGCGCGGCGATGGCGGACCACACCCCGTCGGTCATGGTGGCCTCGCCGCCGGGGACGTCGCCGCCGTGGATTTGCACCCAGCCCAGCCGGGAGAGCGCCTCGGCGCGGAGCGGTTCGTACCCCAGCTCGTCCGCGGCGGCGCGCGCGCTGTTCGCCACCTCGAGGGCGACGCGGTACTGGCCGCCGTCGTCCAGCGCCTTCGCCTCCGCCAGCAGCGAGGAGAGCTTGTCGAACTTGTCGCGGGAGGCCGGGTCCTGGGGCGGCGCCGTCTGTCCCTGCAGCATCTCCACGTCGGCGCAGGTCCTCAGGCCAGGCAGTGCGTGCACCGCGTCGCCGGCGCGGTCGATGGTCTCGGCGCTGGCGGAGGCCAGAAGGTGCGTCACCGCGCGCAGGTCCTTCAGCCGCCGCTCCAGGCAGAGCATCCGCGAGCTCAAGACCTGCTCCGTCTGCTCGCCGCGGAGCCGGGTGGCCTCGCACGCCTCGCGGTGCATCCCCGCCCACGCCCTGGAGTACGCGTCCAGCCCGGCGGTGGCGGCGGCGAGCGCGTTGGCCGCGTACGGCTTGGGCGACTTGTGGAAGGCCTGCTGCACCTCGGCGGCGACGCCGGGGTCCCAGACGCCCTCCAGCTTCTGGTCGGCGCCGGTGCAGAGCAGCTCGTGGCGCGACTGGCGCTGGTAGACCGCCGCGGCGCCGAACGCGACCACCAGCGCGGCGGCGGCGAAGCTCCAGCGGCGCACCGGGATCCAGGGGTCCTTCCCCAGGTCGGCCAGCAGCGCCTCCATCGACTCGTAGCGCTGGTCGGGGTTGAGCGAGAGCCCCTTGTTCATCACCCGCCGCACCCAGGCGGGGACCTTGATGTCGCGCGGCGGTTCGAGGATGGGGCCGCGCAGGAGCAGCCGGGGGTTGGCCACGGCCGCGGTGGCCTGTTGGGTGGGGTCGCCGTCGCGGAAGATGGCGTCCGCCGCCTCGGACATCTGCTGCGGCTCGAACGGCCGCTTGCGGTACAGCCCGTAGTAGAGCGCGGCGCAGAAGGAGAACTGGTCCGTGCGCGCGTCCAGCGCCCGGCCGGTGTACTGCTCCGGGGACATGTAGTTCGGCGTCCCCAGGATGCGGCCCTCCTGGGTGAGCTGGTCCAGGGCCACCTTGGGGACGCTCTCCTCGGTGAGCGCGCGGACCATCTGCGGCAGCACCGTGGCCTCCGCGCCGGTGTCCTCCACCCGCGCCAGGCCGAAGTCCATCACCCGCACCCGGCCGTCGCGGCCCACCAGCACGTTCTCGGGCTTGAAGTCCCGGTGCACCAGGCCCGCCGCGTGCGCCGCCGCCAGCCCGCGCCCGGCCGCGGTGAACACCTCCAGCACCTCGCGCCAGGACGGCTTCTTCTCCTTGATCCACTTCTTCGCGGTGGTGCCCTCCACGAACTCCATCGCGATGAAGACCCGCTCCTGGTACGTGCCCACGTCGTAGACGGGGACCACGTTGGGATGGGAGATGCGGGCCAGGGCCTGCGCCTCCCGCAGCAGCCGCGCCTGGGTGTCCTTGGAGTCGTTGGACCCGCGCTTGGGCGCCGCCCGCAGGAGCTTGATCGCCACCTTCCGGTCCAGCTCCGGGTCGTACCCGGCGTAGACCACCCCCATCCCGCCCTCGCCGATCCGCCCGAGGACGAGGTACCGGCCGACCTGGGCCCCCCGCTCCAGGGGCGCCGCCAGCTCCGGGGCCTGCGCGTCCGACGGCGGGTCCGGGGTGTAGAGGGCGCCCTGGCCGGAGCGCTCCGTCATCCGGTTCGTCGGCTCATCGTCCGGATCGGACTCGGCGGAGGCCCCGGTCGTCATGGAACGCGGCATTTCACCACATTCTCCGACCCTTTTCTTCCCAGCTGGTGAGAAAAACAAGCTTACAAAGCAAAGGAACCTGGCGAAACCCGGGTCTCGATGTTCGAGATAACTGGAGAGTTATGTCGATCTCCCCACTCCGGCCGCCTGCCTCCCCAGTCCAGGACGCGCCCCGCAAGATCAGCACGCCGCCGCAGCAGTCGACGGCAACCCAGTCGGCGCCGCAGGCGTTCGGCTTCCACAAGAGCGGCTCGGCGACCCGGCCCTCGAACCCGGCGCTCCAGGCCACGACCGGCGCGAGCGGCTTCGACGCGGGCGCCCGCGCGAGCGGCCCGAAGACTTCCCTCCCGAAGCTCTCCCTGCCGCAGACCGGCGCGCCTCAGGCGACGGGCGGGGCCTCGGCGATCGGCTCGCTCTCGGGCAGCAAGATCGACGCGATCTTCAACAAGGGCAGCTCGACCTTCGAGCACATCCTGGGCAGCCTGGGTCAGCCGGTTCAGCCCATCGACGACCCGACCGCGCGGCTGCAGTCGCGGTCGGACCAGCTGGGGAAGGTCCTCACCGCGGACCCGTCGCTCAAGAGCCAGATCTCGTTCCACGACCTGATGCAGGCGAAGCGCATCTCGCGGATCTTCTCCAACCCGGTGTTCCTGGGCAGCCTGAACGACCTGCAGAGGCAGGCCGTCCAGAGCTACCAGAACACCATGGCCATGATGTGCGCGGAGTGGCCGCCGCCTCCGGGTGGCGGGCGCGGCAACGGCTAGTCTCCGGCAGGAGCGCTACAGCGCGCGCGGAGGCGCCGGCACCTGGCTTGGGGAGAACGCGCCGGTCGTGGGGCTGTTCGACTCCCCGCGGCCGAGCCGGCTGCGCAGGTCCTCGCGCAGCTCGGCGCCGGGCTTGGGCGCCAGCAGCAGGCCGACGCCCACGCCCACCAGCACGCCGACGGAGAACGCGGTCAGCGTGGGGACGATGGCGTCCGCCATGCTCCGCTTGCTCTCCAGGCCCACCAGGTTGAGCAGGTCGTCCTTGTCCAGGTTCCGCAGCGTCTTCAGGTAGCTGTTCATGATCGGGGGTCCCCTCTACGGGTTGGTTGGGTGGAACGTCACACGGCCTTGGGCGGCTCGGCCGGGGCAGCGGCAGCGGCGGCGGGGGCCTGGCCCGCATCCGTCCCGCCGCGCGCGTTCTGCAGCGCGCCCTTGGCGAGGCTGAGCAGCTCCTGCTTCACGAAGGGGAGCGCCGCCACCCGGAAGCCCAGCCGCAGCAGGCCGCCGGTGAGGCTGGAGAAGAGCCCGCCGCCCAGGACGTAGCCCACCCCGACCGCGGCGAGGATCATCCCGTAGGGGTGGCGCTCCACCCGGCCCTGGATGTCCAGCGTCTCCTTGATCTGGGTGACGGCGCCCTGGGCCTCGGTCCACAGCTCCTGCGCGCTCTGGTTGATGTGCTCCACCCGCTCGCCGATGCCGCGGTGGTCGGCGCCGTTCCCGGTGCCCTTGCTCTGACTGTTGTGCGTGGTCTCTGGCATGGCCGGCTCCGTGGTGCGCGGTGGGTGACTACCAGCGGCGCGTGGCGATCTTCCCGATCAGGAAGCCCGCCGCGAGCGCCGCCAGCAGGCTGGTGCCCGGGTTCTGGCGGATGTACGTGGTGATCCGCGTGTTGAGGTCCGAGAGGTTCTTCCGCGCCTCTTCAATCTGCGGCGCGATGCGGGCCTGAAGCTCGCGGGCCTTGTCGGTGAGCTGCTGGGAGGTCTCCATGTGCTCCTCTGTCTGCTGCGTGGTTCGCTGCGGAATCACCACTCCCGTGACCCCAGGTAGAAGCCGAGGGCGAAGGCCGCGCCCAGCCACAGCCCGGGGCGGCGGCGGATGTACGCGCGGAGGTCCGCCGCGCGGCTGACCTCCTCGCGCAGGGCGAGGACGGAGGACTGGATCTGCTCGCGGGCGCGCTCGATCTCCGCGCGCACCTCGTCCGCGCTGCGGGGCGCGCTCTCCACCTTCGCGTCAGCGGCCATCGGTCCTCCTCTCCAGCGCGGCGCCGGGCATCAGCTGCTGGCCGGGGTCCGCCCCGTTCTGGTTCGAGAAGACGCGCGTGCTCTGGCCCAGCTCCCGGCGGGAGGTGCCCAGCATCCGGCGGGTGCGGAGCTTGTTCACCGCCACGAGGATGCCGCCCACGCCGCCGGCGACGTTGACGCCGCCCACGATGGCCAGGCCGCCGGCCACGCCCACCCAGGGTGAGACCGCCCAGGCGAGCGAGGCGCACAGGAGCGCGTAGCCCACCAGCACGAAGGGGGCGAGCGCGGCGATGGTGCCGATGGAGATGCCGACCGCCCTGGCGTCCTCGGCGAGCTCCAGGCGGAGCAAGGCGATGTGCTCGGAGACGAGCCGGGACAGGCCGTCCGCGATGCGCGCCACCTGCGCCGCGATGCCCTGCTCCGCCGCCTTGCCGGCCATCAAGCCCCCAACCGTCGCGCTCGCCACACTCAAGGCCCGCCCAAGCTAGGCACCGAGCGTCCGAGCGACAACCCTCGCGTGCGACATCTGTCCGGCAGGCGTCGTCATCCTAGCCGTCTTCGTCTCCCGCGCGTCAGGCGTCGAAGCGGAGGACGAGCGGGAGGTGGTCCGAGGCCAGCCGCGCGCGCGGCGAGCGGTGGGTGGCGAGGTGGAGCGGGCGGACCTGGTCGTCCACCATCACGCGGTCCAGGCGCATGAAGGGGAGCCGGGAGTGGTAGGTGCGGAGGTGGTGGGCTTGGAGGAGGTGCGCGGCGTCGCGGATCGCGCGCCGGGTGAGCGCGGGGAGCGGGCCGTTGCCCCAGGTGTTGAAGTCGCCGCACACCACCAGCGGGTCGGGCCGGACGGCGTCGCGGATGATGTCGGCGGTGAGCAGGAGCGACTCCTGTTCGCGGCGCTCGCGCGGGCGCAGGCCGAGGTGGAGGCAGAAGACGTGCAGGCGCTTGCCGCCGGGGAGCTCCAGGTCGCAGCGGAGGGCGCCGCGCGGCTCGTGGCCCTTCACGGAGAGGTCGTAGTTGTGGGAGCGGGCGATGGGGAGGCGGGAGAGGATGGCGTTGCCGTAGCGGCGGCCGTCGCGGACGACGTTGGGGCCGTAGGCGAGCTGCAGGCCCAGCATCTGGGCGAGGACCTCCGGGTGCTGGTGCTCGGTGGTCTTGCCCAGGTAGTCGCCCACCTCCTGGAGCGCGGCGATGTCCGGGCCGATCTCCTGGAGCACCTCGCCGACGCGGCGGAGATCGAAGCGGCCGTCGGTGCCGATGCCGCTGTGCACGTTGTAGGAGACGAGGGTGAACTCCATCATACCGGGCGAGGGTGCAAGGCGTAGCCCGCGAGCCACCGCCGCAGGTCGGGTTGGTAGCGGCCGAGCCTGTGCGCGGTGAGCATCGCCGCCTGGAACGGAAGGGCGGCGAGGCGGAAGCCGGCGCCCACGCCGTCCACCACGCAGTGGCGGATGAGGCGGAGCTGGCGCGCGCCGGCGTCGAGGAGGTCGCGGAGGTCCTCCGGCTCGGGCCGGGCAGGCGGGAGCGCGCCGATGGGTGCACCCTGGTGCGGCCGGGCGGCCGGCATCGGAGGCCGGGGGCGGACGCGGGGTGGCTCGGGCTCCCGGGGGATGGACAGCTTGGGCTCGGCGACGCCGGCGAGCTCCTCGAGCTGGGCGTTCATCTGGCGGACGTGGCCCATCTCCTCGGTCTCGGCGAAGCGGCGGCCGTAGCGGGGCCGCCCGTCGCCGCGCACGCTCTTCTTTCCGGACAAGCGCGCCTTGGCGCCCCCCGGCTGCACGGGCGTGTCGTGCTTGGGAACGGTGAAGTGATCGAACGAGTACGTGCGCGGCATGGTCCCCCCTCGTTCGCGAAGGTAGGTATGGTGCCCCCGCGGCTCACCCCGGAGGTCGCCTGCCTGGCACCTCTCGCGCGGGGCGAGCGAGGAGGGTGTCCGATGGCGAGCGATTGGTTCGAGATCCAGACGGTGATCCCGGCGGCCCCGGAGGACGTGTACCGCGCGTGGCTGGATGGGAAGGAGCACGGCCGGATGACGGGCGGCCCGGCGAGGGGTGAGCCGGTGGTGGGGGCGGAGCACGGCGCGTGGGACGGGTACATCCGGGGGAGGAACCTGGAGCTGGAGCCGGGGGTGAGGATCGTCCAGTCGTGGCGGACCACGGAGTTCCCGGAGGGCGCGCCGGATTCGAGGCTGGAGGTGCTGCTGCGCGCGGCGCCTGCAGGGACGCGGCTGGTGCTGCGGCACTCGGAGATCCCGGAGGGCCAGGGAGCGTCGTACGAGGAGGGGTGGGTGGAGCACTACTTCGAGCCGATGGAGAAGTACTTCGGCAAGAAGGCGCCCGCGAAGAAGAAGGCGGCCCCGAAGAAACGGAAGGCTACGGCTTCGTCCCGGAAGGCGGCGGCTCGGGGAGGCGGCCGAAGGAAGAAGGCGAGTCGGCCGCGGCGTAGGTGACGGCGGCGAAGGCGGCGGCGGCGCGGGCGAGCTGGTCGGGGCGGATCTTGTCGTAGGTGTCGTCCGCGGAGTGGTGCCAGTCGAAGTAGCGGCTGGCGTCCTGGTGGACGCTGAGCATGGGCACGCCGGCGGCGCGCAGCGGGGTGAGGTCCGCGCCGTGGTGCTCGGCCTGCTCCGGGGCGCCCACGCCGAGCGGCGCGAGGAGCTTGGCGATGGGCGCCACCGCGGCGAGCTGCTCGGGGCCGCCCAGGTAGCTCAGGCCGGTGGGCGCGCCGTCGCCGCCGTCCGCCTCGATGGCGGCGACGTGCTTGAGGAGCTCCGCCTTGTGCGCCTGGGCGTAGGCGGTGCCGCCGCGCAGGCCGTTCTCCTCGTTGGCGAAGAGGACGAAGCGGATGGTGCGCCGCGGGGGCGCGTTGGCGGCGAGGACCTGGCGCGCGGTCTCCAGCACGATGCCCACGCCCGCGCCGTCGTCCTGCGCGCCGGAGCCCAGGTCCCACGAGTCGAGGTGGGCGCCGAGGACGACGATCTCCTCGGGCTTCTCGCGGCCGCGGATCTCGCCGATGACGTTGGCGGAGGTGGCGTCGGGGAGGGTCTGGCAGGTGAGGACGAGGCGGACGCGGATCCGCCCGCCGAGGCGGTGGAGGAGGTCCGCGTCGGGCGTGGAGAGCGCGGCGGCGGGGATCTTCGGCGCCCCGTCGGCGTACATCATCGCGCCGGTGTGCGGGAGGCGGGCGTCGTCGGTGGAGAGGGAGCGGACCAGCACGGCCACCGCGCCGCGCTTGGCGGCGATGGACGCGGAGTCGGTGCGGTAGCGGTGGTTGGCGCCGTAGCCTTCCCCGGTGGCGGTGCGGGCCATGACCGCGCTGAAGAAGACGATCTTCCCCTTCACGGCGGCGTCCGGGAGCTTGGCGAGGTCGTCGAAGGAGGCCGCCTCGACGAGCTCGGCCTCGATGCCGTCCTCGGGGGTGCTGATGCTCCCGCCGATGGCGGTGACGGTGAGCGGCTGCGGGGCGGGGGTGAGGATCTGCGCGGTCTCCACGCCGCGCACCCAGTGCGGCACCTTCACCGGCTCCGTCCGGACGTCGCGCAGGCCCAGGTTCTCCATCGCCGCCTTCGCCCACGCCACCGCGCGCGCGTCACCTGGACTGCCCGCCAGCCGCGGCCCGATCCGGTCCGCCAGCTCGCGGGTGAACTCGTGCGCGTGGGAGCCCTTGAGGACGGCGTCGCGCAGCTGCGTCGCGGGCGTCGGCGTCTCAGGAGGTGGGGTGACGGTCTTGGGCTGCGGTGTCGCGCAGGCGACGAGGGTCAGGGCGATGAGGAGAAACCAACGCATGCGGATGGCCTCGCACGACCGCGCGAGTTCGTCCAGGGTGTTGCGGCTCCGCCATTTGGCGGTTACCATACCACCAATTGACGGCATCGAGAAACCAGGGGGCAAGCCATGGAGCTCTTCGAGAAGACTGCGGCCCTGTTGGGTGGTTCGAAAGTCCTCGGGACCATTCCGCAGGATCCGCTCGCCGCCGTGGAGTTGGTGCGAAGGGGGCTGCCGCCACGGACGCTCGAGAGCTTGAAGACCAAGCTCGGCACGAGCCTGGATGACCTGGCGGAGACCCTCAACCTCCCGAAACGAACGCTGGAGCGCCGACTCAGCGCTCCCGACGCACGGTTGAACGACAAGGAGTCGGAGCGCGTCTACCGCCTCGCTCGCATCGTGGCCCGGGCCGAAGAGGTCTTCGGGGATCTCACCAAGGCATTCCGCTGGCTCGGCAAGGAGAATCGCGCCCTGGGAGGAGCCAAGCCCCTAGGGCTGCTCGATACAGACGTGGGGACCACCGCCGTCGAGGATGTCCTCACACGGATCGAAGAAGGTGTCGTGTCCTGATGCGGCTCTGGCGCATCTGCAAGGCGAAATACGCCGATGATCGCATCGGCACCGGCGCCAAGCTCGCGGGTGGACGGTGGAGCTCCAGGGGTGTGGCGGTGCTCTACTTCGCCGCGACCAAATCGCTCGCGGCACTCGAGGTCTTCGTTCATCTCGACCCCGAAGACCTGCCGGAATCGCTCAGCGCGATCAGCGTCGATGTCCCGGGAACGCTTTTCGAGCGTCGCGCCAGGCGAACAGTCGGCGAGTTGCCGCCGACCTGGCGTCATTATCCAGTGCCCACTGCGCTTCAGGCCATCGGGGATGCCTGGGTGAAGGCAGCGACATCAGCGATCCTGGAGGTACCCTCCGCCATCATCCCAGAGGAGTCGAACTACCTGCTCGACCCGAACCACCCGGCGTTCAAGACCGTGTCCTGGAACGATCCCGAACCCTTTGCGCTCGACCCGCGCCTGTGGAGGCGCACATAGCGTGGGTTGTGGGCTCAACGATTCCTGTTCTAGCGTTTGCGTCCGTTTTTCCTGCTCTGGAAGACACGATGGGTCGACGCAGGAGCCTCCTGGGGGCTTTGTTGAATGAGCTCGAGCGCTCCGCTCAACGTGCCGCCTCTGCACAGCGGCAAGCGCAGCGACGAGTGGAGGGGATCCGCAGCCGGGCGCTGGAGCGCGAGCTCGTCCGCGAGGAGCGCGTCCTGGAGCGGCAGCGCATCCGAGACGAGCGAGCGGCCGTCCAATCTCGCCAGGATTCCGTTCGCCGCGGCCGGCAGGAAGCGAAGGAGGCCCAGCTCCGCCAGTGGCGGCTCGAGGTCGACGCCCACAACCAGCGGGACGAGGACCTCCTCCGGCTCGGAAACGAGTCGCCCGAGGTGGAGGACCGCGAACAGCTCTACGAGGAACTGCGGCGGGAGCGCCCCTACCAGCCGCCCGACTACGAGCCGCCCGCCGTTCCGGACACCGAGGCGGTCGCCATCCGGGAAGCCCACGCCGCGCGATTCGAAGCGCGGTTGGCCGACTTCGCGCTGCCGGCGCGAACCACCGACACCGTGCAGCTCGGAGCGGGATTGGCGGGCACCATCCTCGCGGTCGCCGCCATGTCGCCGCGGGTGACCGCCATGCCTGCCTGGCTCGGCGCGGGCTGCATCGGGCTCTGGCTCCTCCTCGAGTCCAGGCGTCGCGCCCACTGGGAGAAGTCATTCGTCACGGCCTCCTCGAGCATCCGGGCGGAGGTGGATGCAGCCATCTCCGGCGAGTTGGAGACGCGGAGACTAGCGCTCGACGCCAGCGCCCGCGCCGAGCACGAGCGCCGGGTCCAGATGGAACGAGACAACCACGAACGCGACCAGCAGGAGCGGCGCGCGCACCTGGACGCGCTCCGTGCTGGAGAGCTGCGCGCGATGGAGCGTGAGGCGAAGCAGATGTTCCCGCTGGACGACGCCGCTGCATGGGCCGCGACCGCGACCATCCGGAGTCGAAGCGCCGCCACCGTCGAGATCGCCGTCCCGCTGGAGCAGGTGATGCAGATCAGTGCCGGCACCCTCCTCAAGTCCGGCAAGCCCTCGTACAAGAAGAAGACGCAGAAGCGCTTCCGGGAGGAGTGCGAGCGGGTCGTGGCCGGAATTGCCCTGCGCCACGCCTCCGAGCTGATGCTCCTGCTCCCGACCATCCAGGAAGTGGAGGTGCGGTGCGGGTGGCCTCGCAAGGACGAGTCCACCGGCCGGGACCACCTCCAACTGCTCCTGACCGTCACCTACGTCTTCCAGACGCTCGCGCCGTTGCAGATGGCGGACATCGATCCCCACGCCGCGCTGAAGCACTTCCAGCACCAAGATGCCGTCCGCGACGCGGCGTCAGCCATCTGGTCGAGGGCTTCCGCGTGAAGCAGACCCGCGCACTGATCACGTTCGTCGTCGTGGTCGCCGGCATCTGGATCGCCGTGTCCGGGAACGGGGCGGTTACCGGTGGGATCCTCCTGATGCTCGGCTTGGCATGCGCGGGCATGTCGGCGTTCCGGAGGGGCCTGCCCGCGATGCGCCGTCGCCTCACCGGATGGGAGGGGCTGGACGCATTCCCGTCACTCCTCGCGGCCTTCGCAGTGTTCTTCGCAGCCGTGGGCAATTGCAACTGGCACGCGACCCAGGAAGCTCTTGCCGCCAAGGAGCGCCAGCGGTTGGAGACCCTCGCGGGGCTCGCGAGCCGGATGCCGGACCTGATTGCCGTGGTGAACGCGGTGGAGCAGGCCGTTGATGCCGGCCAACTCCCGGACGCGCAGCGACGCCTCCAGGCACTGGAGGCGCATTACGGGCCGCTGAAGGGCTCGGAGCTCGCGTCGCGCCCCGACGTCCAGTCCGGCCTGGAGCGCCTGAGCCAGGGCGAGGCCGCGTTGCGCGCGGCGGAAGAGCGGCAGGCGGTCGACGGCGCCATGCAGGCCATGGCGATGCGACCAGGAAGCCTTCCGCGCCTCCTGGCGCTGGCGAAGAGCCGCGATGCCCTCCGGAAACTCCACACGACCTCGGACGCGACCGCCACGCTGCGGTCCGACATCGAGAAGAGCGTGACGGAGGCGGCCCACCAGCTCCCGGCGCTCAATCAGCCGCTGGAGGTCCTGGGGGCAAAGCTGGGACAAAATCTCGGCGAAGGGAGGGCGGACGGCCTCCGTCCCATCGGCGGTGTTGGTGAGGCGGAGGCGTTCGCCCAGGTCCCTGAAGGCACGTGCACCGGCCTGTACCTCGGCGCCCGCACTGCGGACGCGAGTCTCTCTACCGAGGCCGTGTCCCGCTTCCTCGACATCGCCCTCGGTGCGGCGGCGGCCGGAACGCAACTGGCCGCGCCCACCAAGAAGGGGAGCCAGACCACTAAGGTGGCCGCCGGCGGCGCCACCATTCGCGCTGGCTGGTTCGACCAGCGCCTGATCAACCTCACCGTGGGAGACTTCCAGCCGTGACTGCCCTGGAAAGGTGCGCATGAGCGATCCCAAGCAACCGGGGAAAAAGGGGCTGATCGCCCGGAGCCTGCGCGGGGCCACCGCCGGGGCGATCACGCTCCTGCTCCAGGGAGTAGCGCCCAGCGGCTCCGTCGTGGAGGCGATCATCGACCGCGCGCGGCAGCGACGGCTCGAATCCAGCATCGGCGGCGTGGAGCCCGCGGTCGAGCCGCTCGTGATGCAGCCGGCCGAAGGACATTTCAACCCGATCGCCGGCCACTCCTCGCACCGGTCGCATTCCTCCCACTCCTCGCACAGCTCGCACTCGTCTCACTATTCCGGGGGCGGAACGTACACACCGCCACCTGAGCCGGACACGCCGCGGGAGGCGCCGAAGCCGACGACGCTCCAGGTCAAGGCCACTCCTCAGGCCCGCGTCTTCATCGACGGCCAACCGGTCGGCACCACGCCGACTGCGGTCTTGACGATCGAGAAGGACACCGTCGAAGTCCGGCTTGAGCACCGGGTGCACGGAACGACTCGCCGCACGGTCACGCTGCAGCGGGGCACCGCCAACGTGGTCGACATCGTCTGGTAGGTTCCGGTGACCCATGGCTGAGACACGCGAGCAGAAGGAAACGAGCATCGAGCTCGATACGGCGGTCTACCGCCTGAACGCGATCAAGAAGGCGGCATATCGATTCGGCGACCGCTGCCATGTCGAGATCGGCACCGTCGCCGAAGGCAGGGCGCGGGTCACGTTGAGGCCCAAGGAGCCTCTGGTCGGGGACCTGGAGCAACTCGCTGGCGAGCTCCGGAACGAGGTGCTCGACCAGGAGCTTCGGGAGGTCGTGGCCCAGGAGACGGAGGCCGTCCGGAACCTCATCCTCGCCCAGGCCTTCTCCAAGACGTCCATCCTCGACGATCCATAGCGACCCGGATGGACTGGCACCTCGCGTTCAAGCCACCTGCCCACTACGCCGCGAAGTCGGGCCACGCATACAGCTTGCTCCCCTTCCGGTTCCTGGAGCTGGATGCGAACCGGTTCATCCTGACGAACATTACCGGGGAGCACCTGGTGCTGCCCAAGGAGACTGTCCGCGCGTTCATCCGCCACCAGCTCCCGATGCACTCCGGGGCGTACGACGCGCTGAAGTCGCGCCATTTCGTGCTCGACGGCGACTCCTCGGTGGCGCTGGACCTCCTGTCGACGAAGTACCGCACCAAGCAGGCGTTCCTGGCCCAGCTCACCAGCCTCTTCATGTTCGTGGTGACCCTGCGCTGCGAGCACAGCTGCCGGTATTGCCAGGTCTCGCGCCGGTCCGAGGACGCGACCGCGTTCGACATGAGCGCGCTGGCGGCGGACCACGCGGTGGAGTTGATGTTCCAGAGCCCGTCGCGGCAGCTGAAAGTCGAATTCCAGGGCGGCGAGCCGCTGCTGAATTTTCCTCTCGTCCAGCACATCGTCGAGCGGGTGGAGGCCCGGAACGCGGATCGGCAACGGGACATCCAGTTCGTCATCGCCACCAACCTGGCGCCACTGACCGACGAGCACCTCCAGTTCTGCGCCGACCACGGCGTCCTGATCTCCACCTCTCTGGACGGCCCGGAGGCGCTGCACAACCGCAACCGTCCGCGACCTGGAGGAGACAGCCATCGCCGTGCCATCGAAGGTATCCGCCGGGTGCGCGAGGCGCTGGGTCCCGACCGCGTGTCGGCGCTAATGACCACGACCGAGGAGAGCCTGTCCTTCCCACGGGAAATCGTCGACGAGTACGTAGCCCAGGGGCTGGGCTCGATCTTCTTGCGCGCCATCAGCCCGTACGGGTTCGCGCGGCGCTCTGGGCAAGCAAACCGTTACCAGACGCAACGGTGGCTCGAGTTCTTCCGGACGGCGCTGGGCCACATCATCGACCTCAACCAGCGCGGCACTCCGATCCGGGAGGAGTATTCCGCGCTCCTGTGTCGGAAGATCCTCACCCCCTGGGCGACGGGGTACGTGGACCTCCAGTCCCCGGCAGGCATCGGCATCGGCGCCCTGGCCTTCAACTACGACCGTGGAATCTACGCGTCGGACGAGTCGCGCATGCTCGCGGAGATGGGCGATCAGGGTTTCCGGCTGGGCACGCTCGGGCAGGACGACTTCGAGTCCATCATGTCGAGCGACCTCCTCCTCGGACCCCTGCTCGAGTCCATGGCCGAGGGCGTCCCCATGTGCTCCGACTGCGGCATCCTCCCCTACTGCGGTAGTGATCCGGTCGGGCACCATGCCACCCGGGGAGATCCGGTGGGCTTCAAGCCGGAGAGCGCGTTCTGCCAGCGCAACATGGGCGTCGTCCGGCACCTCATCCGACTGCTGGAGGACGAACCCGAAGCCGCCGCTGTCCTGAGGAGTTGGGCGTGACCGCTCTCCACGCGCGCCTCCCTCCCTGGAGCGGCGAGCCCGCGGTGCTTCGCAAGGGCGACCCAGCGGCGTCGCTCCCCGTGCTTCCGGAGGCGCTCTCGTACCTGGCGGACGGCGACGTCGTGCGCGTGGTGCCACAGGCGGGGGAGATCGCGGTGCTCTACCGACGCGCCTCACCTCACAACGCGATGTTGCTGACCGAGCGCTGCAACAGCCGCTGTGTGATGTGCAGCCAACCCCCGAAGGAGGCGGACGACGGACACCTGGTGGACGTCTGGCTGAGGGCCATCCCGCTGATGGCTCCGTCGACGCAGGTTCTGGGGATCACCGGTGGTGAGCCCACGCTCCTGGGGGACCGCTTCCTGGAGCTCCTCTGCGCGTGCCGGATGCACCTCCCGGCGACCGCGCTCCACGTCCTCTCGAATGGACGGAGCTTCCATTCCCTCTCCCAGACGCGGGCGGTCGCGGCGGTCGAGCATCCCGCCCTGACCTTCGGCATCCCCCTCTACAGCGATCTGGCGTGGCGCCACGACTTCGTGGTCCAGGCGGAGGGGGCCTTCGATCAGACCGTACGTGGAATCGTGAACCTCGAACGCTGCGGCGTGCGCGTCGAGGTACGCGTGGTTATCCACCGCGAGACCGTGGGCCGGTTGCCGGACCTGGCGCGGTTCATCGCTCGAAACCTGCCGTTCGTGGAGCACGTGGCCCTGATGGGCCTGGAGTTGATGGGGTTCGCGAGACCCAACCTCGAAGCCCTCTGGGTGGAGCCGGTGAGCTACCAGGCCGAGCTGCGGGCCGCGGTGAACGAGCTCCGCTATGCCCGAATGAACGTCTCCATCTACAACCATCCGCTGTGCGTGCTCGACCGGCGCCTCTGGCCGTTTGCGCGCCGGAGCATCTCCGACTGGAAGAACGACTATCTCCCGGTCTGCCACACCTGCGGGGTCAAGGACCGGTGCGGCGGCTTCTTCGCGTCCTCGAAGCTGAGATACCCGTCCGGAATCTCCCCGGTCCCGTCCGGGCTATAGCCGACGGAGCTATTGGGTGAGAGCGCACATTCGAGTAACGGCCGCCACCCTTGCGCTGCTGGCACTGGCACCATCGTGCGCGGCGCCCAACCGGCAGTGCGGCTGGAGCCAGAGGATGGTCGCGGACCCTTGACCAACCGGAGGGGCAGGCCCGACGCCTTCCCTGGCGGCAGGCCCACCCGACAGTCCTCGAA
>DASRBA010000009.1:0-12294 GCA_035637895.1 Myxococcaceae bacterium | reverse complement strand
GGTTGGGCGAAGGGAGGACGCCGATGGCCGTGGTGCCGCCGAAGTTCTGGACCGTCACCGTGGCGGTGAAGGTCTGGCCGGTGGTGAGCGCGGACGGGATGTCGAAGCTGGTGATGCGCAGGTCCGACCCCGCCTGCACCGAGGCGGTGTTGCTGGTGGCGGAGGCCGACGTCACCCGCACGCCGGAGTTGGCGTCGGTCCCGGCCGCCGCCGCCACCAGGGCGATGGTCCCGGTGTCGGTGCCGTTCTCGACGTACGACCAGGTGAAGGTGGCGGTCCCGCCGCCGGGGATCGTCGCCGGGTTGACCGAGGTCGAGGTGGAGGCCGCCGCGCCGCCGGTGAAGGTGGCCGCGGGCGGGCTGGGGACCGGGAGGACCACGTTCGCGTCCGCCTGGCCGATGTTGGTGACCACCATGCTGGCGGTGAAGGTCTGTCCCCGCGCGATGATGCCGGGCACCGCGAAGGAGACGATGGAGAGCTGGGCCGCCGTCTCCACCGCCAGCGCCGGCGCCGAGGCGCTGGCCGAGGTCACCGTCAGCGCCGAGTTGACGTCCGACCCGGAGGCCGACCCGGAGAACGTCACCGCGCCCGCCGCCGAGGCGGTGTACGTCCAGCTGAAGCTGGCGGAGGTGCCGCCGGCGAGGGTGGCGGCGCTGGGCGGCGTGGGCCCGGAGACGAGCGTGGCCATGCCGGCGCCGGTGAGCACCAGCGCGGACGGCGTCACGTTGGTGGCGGTGGCCTGGCCGGTGTTCTGCACCTGCATGGTGACGGTGAGCGACTGGCCCACCGACGCGGTGCTGGCCGGGGAGACGGACACCGTGGCGGTGAGCGCGGCCGCCCGCTGCACCAGCACCTGGCCGGTGGTGGCGGTGGCGGACTGCAGCGGGCGCGCGGAGAACTGGTTGGTCCCGGTGGCGCGGGTGGAGACGCTCATCGTGCCCGCCTGGGTGGCCGTGGCGGTGAGCGCCAGCGCGCCCGCGCCCATCGCGGCGACGGTGGTGCTCGGTGGCGTGCTGGTGGCGCCCACGGTGGCGTTGCCGGGGCCGGTGATGGTGACCGGGGCCAGCACCACGTTCTCGACGTCGCTGCCGCCGGCGTTGGTGAGCGCGCCGTCGATGCTGAAGGTCTGGCCCACGCTGACCTGGGCGGGCGCGGTGAGCGTCAGCGCCAGCTGCGCCGGGTCCACCACCGAGAAGGCGCCGGACAGCTGCGCCCGCTGCCCGTCCGGGTTCTTCACCGCCAGGGTGTACGGCCCCGCGGCGAGGGCGGAGGGGATGATCACCTCCTTGGAGGTCGAGGTCTGCGGGCCGCCGCTGTCGGGCAGCGGGGTGGCGGTGAGGATGTCCACCACGTCCACGGTCCCCGCGGCGGCGAACATCAGCGCGCCGGTCCGCAGCCCGGTCCCGGACACCGTCACCGTCTGCGGCGCGTCGTTGACCGCGGCGCGCGGCGACACGCCGGTGAGCACCGGCGCCTCGGTGGAGGTGGCGTAATACGCCTGTTCCTTGAGCGCCTTGAGCAGGGCCGGCGACGTCACCTCCACGTCGTGCGGGCCCTCGGCGAGCCCGGCGGGGATGGTGGCCAGCAGGTGGTCGTCGTCCACGCGCACCACGTTGCGGCAGTCCACCCCTCCCACCTTCACCTGGTACGTGTCGTCCATCCGGAAGCCGGTCTCGCTGTTGAGGTCCCGCACCAGCAGCCGGAAGAACCCGGTGCCGATGACGGTGACGCGGACGTCCGTGGCGTTGTTGCCCAGCGGCGGATCGACGGCGGCGATGGTTGGAGGCGCCGTCTCCTCGCTGCCCCCCAGGTTCCAGGAGCAGCCGGAGACGGTGAGCCCCACCACGAGCGCGAGGGTCAGGCGTGGCGTGGTCATAGGGTACGCGTGAGCGGGGAGGTGGGAGGAGGTTGGCCCGGGCGCGAGAGCATAGCCTGACGAGGGGGATCCGCCCACGCGCGGATGTGGGTAGAGTGAGGGCGATGGCCGGACCCGCCCCCGCGTTCGCCGACCTGCTCCAGGAGTTCTTCTACCGCCCGGACGAGCCGCCCCTCGCGGGCGTGGAGTTGCCCGGGTCCCCGGTGGGGGAGGCGCCGCCGGCCGCCCCGGAGCCCATCCACGAGTACCTCGCCTTCTTCCTCGACCAGGAGTGCTACGGGGTGCCCATCCGCGACGTGCGGGAGATCGTCCGGGTGCCGCTGTTCACCGAGGTGCCCCGCAGCGGGCCGGACCTGCTGGGGGTGATCAACCTCCGCGGCGAGGTGCTCCCCGTCTACGACCTGAAGCTGCGGCTGCGGCTGCAGGCGACACCCGCGAAGGTGGCCGGGCCGGAGGCGGTGCCGGAGTCCCTGCCGCGGGGCGCGCGGGTGCTCGTCCTCCGGGGGGGTGACCAGGGCGACGTGGGGGTGCTGGTGGATGGGGTGAGCGAGGTGGTGCGCTTCCCGGACCGGGAGCTGGAGCCCGCCCCGGCCGGCACCACCGAGCGCGACTGCATCGTCGGGCTGGGGCGGAGGGACGACCAGCTGTGCATCCTGCTCGACATGGAGCGCGCGCTGACATGAGGCCCGAGCTCCAGGGGGCGGAGGAGGCGCTCCAGGTCCAGCTCTGCGGCTTCATGGTCGGCCCGGAGGAGTACGCCATCGACATCCACCGGGTGCTGGAGATCCTCCACCTTCCCGCGCCCGCGCAGTTCTCCCGCGCGCCCGGCTTCGACGGGGTGCTCAACCTCCGCGGGGAGATCCTCCCGCTGGTGGACCTCCGCCGGGTGTTCGGGACCGCCACCCCCCCGGATGCGCGGCGGCAGGGCCTGTTGGTCTGCATGGTGGGCCGGCGGAAGATCGTCTTCCGGGTGGACAAGGTGACGCAGGTGATCCGCGCCCGGCGCGACGAGCTGAAGCCGGTGCCGCCGCTGAGCGCCGGGGGGACGCCCCACCCGCACGTCATCGGCGTCTGCCCGCGCGGCTCGCGCCTGCTCATGTTGCTCGACCTGCGGGCGGTCGTGAGCGCGTGATGGACGCCTCGGGGCTCGAGGAGGAGCGGTACCGGCGCCTGCTCGCGCTGGACCTGCGCGCGGAGGGCGCCCTGCAGCGGCTGGAGGAGGCGCTCTCCGACCAGAGCTGGCGGGTGCGCAAGGTCGCCGCGGACCGCTTCGCCCAGATCCCCGGCGGGACCGGGGTGACCTCCGCGCTGATCCGCGTGATGGGCCAGAGGGAGCAGACCGGCGCGCGCAACGCCGCCGCCGAGGCGCTGGTGCACCTGGGCGGGCGCGCGGTGGAGCCGCTGCTGGCGGTGCTCTCCGGGCACGAGGACCCGGACCAGCGGAAGTTCGCCGCCGACGTGCTGGGGCAGATCGGCGCCCGCGAGGCGGTGGGCCCGCTGCTGGCCGCCGCGTCCGGGGACGCGGACGTGAACGTGCGCGCGGCGGCGGCGGAGGCCCTGGGCGGCATCGGCGGCGAGGACGCGGTGCGCGGGCTGGAGGCGGCGTTCGCCTCCGGCAAGGAGCTGCTCCGCGCCTGCGCGCTGGAGGCGCTCATCCGCCTGGGCGCGCCGCCGCCGCTCCCGTCCCTGGTCCCGCTCCTGGACGACCCCGGGCTGCGGCGGGCGGCGTACCGCGCGCTGGGGCTGGTGAAGCAGCCGGCGGCCTTCGAGCTTCTGGCGCGCGGGCTCTCCTCCCGCTTCCGCGCCACCCGAGAGGCGGCGCTCGCCGCGCTGGGCGTGGCCTGGCGCCACGGCCGGGACGATCAGCGGGCGGAGCTGGAGAAGGCCGTCCTCGTCTCCGCGCGCAAGGTGGAGGCGGCGCCGGAGGTGATCGCCTCCGCGCTGGAGGGGGACGACCCGGAGCTGAAGGTGGGCGCGCTGGTGCTCGCCGGGGCGCTGGAGGGCGCCCAGCCCGCGGAGGCGGTGGCGGAGGCGGCCCGCGACGACCGCGCGGTGCCGGCCGCCATCCACGCGCTGTCCCGCCTGGGGGCCGCGGCCGGGCGGGCGCTGCTGCCGAAGCTGGGGACGCTCTCCGCGCCCGCGCGCGCGGTGGCCTGCGAGGCGCTGGTGGGGATGGCGGACCCGTCGTGGGTCCCGCCGCTGGTGGACCTGCTGGGGTCGGGCGAGCCGGACCTGCAGCGCTTCGCCGCGCGCGCGCTGGGGCGCACCGGCTCCGAGGACGCGCTCTGGCCGCTGCTCTCCGCGCTCTCCGACGTGTCGCTGGGGAAGACGGCGGCCGCCTCGCTGGCCCTGCTGGGCGCGGTGCACCCGGAGCGGGTGACGGCGGAGCTGCGCGCGGTGGTGGACGCCCACCCCGCCCCGGCCGCCGTCTGGGTGCTGGCCAAGCTGGGCGGCGAGTCCGCCCGCGCGGCGCTGCGCAAGGCGCTCTCCGCCCCGGACGCCGCGGTGCGCGCCGCCGCGGCGGAGGCGGCCGGGGACGCGCCGGCGCCGCTGGGCCTGGAGCTGCTCCGCCAGGCGCTGGCGGACGAGGCGGCCGCGGTGCGCGCGGCGGCTGCGCGCGGGCTGGGGAGCCTGCCCGAGGGCGGCGAGGAGCTGATCCAGCTGGCGCTGAAGGACCCGGACGCGCAGGTCCAGCTCGCCGCCGTGGAGTCCGCGGGCGAGGCGCGGGTGCGGTCGGTGGCGCCGGCGCTGGGGCTGATGGTGGGCGCCGAGGACGGGCTGCGCGCCAGCCGCGCGGTGCGGGCGCTGGCGCGGGTGGGCGGGCTGTCGGAGGAGCACCTGCGGGTGGCGCTGGCCCACCGGGACCCGGAGGTGATCAAGGAGGCGCTGGCGTGCGGGGCGGCGCTGGCGGGGGCGGCGCCGCTGTCGGCCGGGCTCCTGGGCCACGAGCGCTGGGACGTGCGGGTGGCGGCGGCGCGCGCGATCCGGACCTGCGGCACCTCGGCGGAGCTGCCCGCGGTGCGCGCGGCGCTGGAGGCGGAGGCCGACTCCATGGTGCGCGCCGCGCTGGCCGAGGCGGCGGCGCAGCTGGCCAGCCGGTAAACGTCGGAGCACGAGTGGCCCGGATCGACGACCACCGCCCGGAGATGTCCGCCGAGGAGTTCCGCCTCCTGCGGGACCTGGTCTACGAGCGCAGCGGGATCTCCATCCAGGAGGACCTCAAGTTCGTGATGGAGCGGCGGCTGTGGCCGCGGCTGGAGGCGCTCGGGCTGCGCGACTTCGCCGCCTACCACCGCTTCCTCCGCCTGGACCCGCGCGGCGCCGGCGAGCTGGACTTCGCCATCGAGGCGCTGGCCACCAACGAGACCTACTTCTTCCGGGAGCCGCTGCAGCTGCAGGCGTTCTCCAGGGAGATCCTCCCCATCCTGGAGGCGCAGAACCGCGCCACCCGGCGGCTGCGCGTCTGGTCCGCGGGATGCTCCACCGGCGAGGAGCCGTACACGCTGGCCATCCTGATCGAGGAGTCCGGCCGCTTCCAGGGCTGGGACGTGCAGGTGCTGGGGACGGACATCTCGCGCAGGGTGCTCGCCTCCGCCCGCCGCGCCGAGTACGGCCCCTCCTCCATGCGCGCCATGCCGGAGGGGTACCTGGAGCGCTACTTCACGCCCGCCGGCGCGCGCCACCGGCTGCGCGAGGACGTGCGCTCGCTCGTCACCTTCGGGTACCTCAACCTGGTGGAGCCCGGCGCCGGACCGCTGGTGCCCCGCCAGGACGCCGTCTTCTGCCGCAACGTGCTGATCTACTTCGACCTCCCGGCGCGCCGCCGGGTGCTGGACCTGTTCCACGCGCGCCTCCACGACGGCGGGTTCCTGCTGCTGGGACACTCGGAGAGCTTGATCAACCTCACCTCCGCCTTCGAGCTGGTGCACCTGCAGTCGGACCTGGTGTACCGCAAGCCCCTCGCCGGGGGAGGGCGGCCGTGAAGCGCGAGCCCATCCGCGTCCTGGTGGTGGACGACTCCGCGCACAACCGCCGGGAGATCGGCGAGCTGTTGTCCCAGGCCCCGGACATCCAGATCGTCGGCACCGCCTCGGACGGCGAGGAGGGGCTGAAGAAGGCCAGCCAGCTCCAGCCGGACGTGATCACGCTGGACCTGGAGATGCCGCGGCTGGACGGCTACGCGTTCCTGCGGCTGTTGATGGCGTCCTCGCCCACCGCGGTGATCGTCATCTCCTCGTACACGCACCGCAGCGACGTCTTCAAGGCGCTGGAGCTGGGGGCGCTGGACTTCGTGGCCAGGCCCCGGCGGCGCGGCGCGGAGGAGGCGGTCGCGCTGCGCGAGGAGCTGGTGGAGAAGGTCCGCGCGGTGCGCCTGCTGCGGCCCGCCGCCCGGCGTCGAGACGGCCGCGCGGTCGCCAACCCGCTGCTGATCGGCATCGGCGCCTCCACCGGCGGGCCGCCCGCGGTGCAGCGCCTCCTGGAGTCCCTCTCCGCGGAACCGTCCCCGGTGGTGCTGATCGCCCAGCACATGCCGGCCATGTTCACCCGCGCCTTCGCCGAGCGCCTGGACCGCATCGGCGCCTTCACCGTCGCCGAGGCGCGCGACGGCGAGGCGCTCCTCCCCGGCCACGCCTACGTGGCGCCCGGCGGGCGGCAGCTCTGGGTCCAGAAGCGCAAAGGGAAGCTGGAGGCGCGGGTGCGGCCGCCGGTGACCGCGGAGAAGCACGCGCCCTCCGCGGACGTCCTCTTCCACAGCCTGGCGGAGGTGGGCGGCGCGCGCGCCCTGGGGGTGGTGCTCACCGGGATGGGGGCGGACGGCGCGGCGGGCGCGGTCGCCATCCACCGGGCGGGCGGGCAGGTGTGGGCGGAGTCCGAGCGGTCGGCGGTGATCTTCGGGATGCCCAAGGAGGCCATCGCCACCGGCGCGGTGGCGCGGGTGCTGGGGTTGGAGGAGCTGGGGACGGCGCTGGTGGCCGAGGCGCGGCGGCGTGGTATGGGCGGGGAGAAATGACCGCGCTCGAGGTCGAAGGGCTGGGCAAGGTGTACGGCGCCGTCCGCGCGGTCGCCGACTTCAGCTTCGACGTCCGTCCCGGGGAGATCGTCGGCCTGGTGGGGCCCAACGGCGCCGGCAAGACCACCACCCTGCGCTGCGTGAGCGGGATCATCCCGCCCAACGAGGGGCAGATCCGGATCGCCGGGCGCTCGCTGCGCGACGACCCGGTGGCCGCCAAGCGCGAGCTGGCCTTCCTCCCGGACGAGCCGCGCCTGTTCGAGTACCTCACCGTCCGCGAGCACCTGGCGTTCATCGCCCGCCTCTACGGGGTGGCCGGCTGGGAGCCGAAGGCGGCGGCGCTGCTGGAGGAGCTGGAGCTGAAGGGGAAGGAGGACTCGCTCCCCTCCGAGCTGTCGCGCGGGATGAAGCAGAAGCTGACCATCGCCTGCGCGTTCCTCCACGACCCCAGGGTCATCCTCCTGGACGAGCCGCTCACCGGGCTGGACCCGTTCGGCATCCGCAACGTGAAGCGGTCCCTGCGGGCGCGCGCGGAGGCGGGCGCGGCGCTGCTGCTCTCCAGCCACATGCTCCCCATCATCGAGGAGCTGTGCGACCGGGTGCTGGTGATCGCCGGCGGGAAGCGGGTGGCGTTCGGCACCATCGCGGAGATCCGCGCCCAGCTGGAGGCGGCCCAGGGCGCCGGGCAGGGCTCGCTGGAGGACCTGTTCATGGCCATCACCAGCCAGGCCGGCCGGCCCCAGGATCCCGCGGCGTGAACGCCGCCGGGGCGATCCTCTTCCTCTGGACGAGCAGCCTGCGCAACTGGGGCCGCGTCCAGCTCCGGCGGCTGAAGAACCCGCGCTACGTGGTCGCCGCGGCGGTGGGCCTGTTCTACTTCTACACGTTCTTTCTCCGGCGCTTCCGGGGCGGCCCGGACTCGGGCGGGCCGCCCAGCCCGGAGGTGATGGCGCTGCTGGAGGCCGGCCTCACGCTGTTCGCCGTGGTGAGCGCGCTGATGTCGCTGATCTTCATCTCGCGCGGCGCGGGCGTCCCCCGCTTCACCGAGGCGGAGATCCAGTACCTGTTCCCCGCGCCGTTCACCCGGCGGACCATCCTCCAGATCCGCGTCCTCAAGTCGCTGCTGCGCACCGGGCTGTCCGCCACCATCGCCACCCTGCTGTTCCGCCGTGCCTGGGGCGCCAACCCGGTGGCCATGGCGCTGGGGGCGTGGCTGTCCTTCTCCGTGCTCTCCCTCTGGGGCTACGGGGCGGAGATGGTGCGGGAGGGGCTGATCCAGCACGGCCGGGCCGCCTGGCGCCGCGCCTGGCCGGCGCTGCTGGTGGCCGCGCTGGCGGCGCTGGCGGTGGTGACGTGGGCGCTGCAGCCGCACCGCCCGCCGCCGCCGCTGCTGCTCTCCGAGCACACCGTGCCCGCGTGGGCGGACTGGACGCGGGAGCTGCTGGACTCGCGGCCGCTGTCCTTCGTGCTGTGGCCCATGCGCGCGGCGGTCCGGGTGTCGCTGGCGGAGACCTGGGGCGAGCTGCTCCGGCGCCTGCCGGCCGGGCTGGCGGTGGTGGGCGTGCTCTACGCGTGGGTGGTCACCAGCGGGGTGGCGTTCGAGGACGCGGCGGTGGAGGCGTCCAGCCGGTGGGCGGCCGTCCTGGAGCTCGCGCGGAAGTCGCGCGGCGTGACCGCCTTCCCGAGAAAGGTGAAGAGCACCAAGCTGCCCCTGCCGGCCCGCGGGCCCACCTGGGTGGCCGTCACCTGGAAGAACCTGATCGCCATCCGGCGCGGGTCCGGGCCGGTCCTGGGGGTGATGGTGACCCTGATGCTGGTGACGATGACGATCATCGTCCGCGCGGATCGCGCCCGGAACGGCGACGAGGCCGTCCTCCCGCTCTTCTACGCGGCCGCGCTGGTGTCCGTTATCGGCTTCCTGTGCGTGATGGGGCCCGTCGCCATGGCCCCCGACCTGCGGCAGGACATGCCCATGTTCGACGTCCTGCGGACGCTCCCCTTGAACGGGCCGCAGCTGCTGCTGGGCGAGGTGCTGGCCCCTGCGCTGGTGCTGGGGGCGTCGCAGTGGGTGCTGTGGGTGGTGGCGGTGGCCGTCACCTGGAGCCAATCGCTACCGGAGTCCTTCGACGGCCGGCGCGCGGTGCTGGTGCTGAGCGGCATGGTGCTGGGCCCGGTGCTCAGCTTCGCCGGCCTGTGCGTGCAGAACGCGGGGGCGATCTTCTTCCCGGCGTGGACCACCGGCGAGGCGCGCACCGCACGCGGCTTCGAGGCCACCGGCCAGCGGCTGCTCACCCTGGTGGGCACGGTGCTGGTGCTGACCGTGGGGCTGATCCCCGCGGCGCTGGTGGGCGGCCTGGCCGCGTTCGCCGCCCGGTTCGTCATCGGCCCCTGGGGGCTGCTGGTGGGTTCGGTGCTCGCCGCCGCCGTGCTGCTGGCCGAGTCGCTGCTGGTGGTCCGCGGCCTGGGCGGCGTGTTCGAACGGATCGACCTCTCCGAATGAGAATGACCCGCCGGAGCGGTGGGCGCGTGCGGGCACCCACCTCGCCCCGGCGGATCGGGTGCGGTGCTTCAGGCGGCCTGGGCCTGGGGCTCGGCGGGCGGCTGCGCCTGCGACGTCGGCTGGGGGCCGGGCAGAGGCAGGGGCGTGGGGCGCGGCTGCGGCGACGGCGTCCAGCCCAGCTGCTGGAGGTCCCGCATCACCCCGGCCTGCGTCACGTAGACCGCGGTCATCCCCTGGTTCAGCTGCCGCACCGCGTTGCCGACCGAGGCGCTCGCGTCCCGGATCGCCTGCAGGTGCTCGGGGTGGGCCTGCACCTCATTCCCAAAGGCCTGATTCAGCTTGGCCATGGCCCGGTTGAACAGAGCGTCGAACGGCCCGAGAGGACCGCCGCCGATGGGACCGCCACCGATGCCACCGCCGCCGATGGCACCGCCGCCGATGCCACCGCCAAGATTGGGGCCGTCGAGGACGGGGCCGCCGGGGCGACCGATGCCGCCCCCGATTCCGCCGATGGGGCCCGGCATGCCCGGGTGGGCCATGAACGCGTCGACCATGCGGAGGACGCTGGCGACCTCGCGCATCGAGCTCTGGATCTCCGGGTTGGTCACCCCGGCGCTGGAGAGCGCGTGAGCCGCCTGTCCGATGTCCTGCTCCGCGTTGCGGAAGAGGCCGTGGCGGATGGCCTGGAACGCCTGCCCGCCCTTGGTGGCCCAGTCGCCGAGGAGGCGCTGGGTGTCCTGGCCGGTCCGCGTGTCCGGCGCGTTGTGGGTGAGGTCGTGGGACAGGCGGCGCACGTCGGCGTGCGCGAAGTTGAGGGCGCTGCCGATGTTGACATCGAGGAAGTCGGCGAGGCGGCTCACGGCGTTGGCCGACTTCTCGCCGAAGTCCATGGCGGCCATGGCGCGCTGCGTGACGGGCGTCGAGCCGAGGTTGGCCTCGACGGTGGCGGCGGTCTGGATGCCGGACGGGACGACCGGGAGCCTGGCGGAGCCCACCGCGTCGAGACCGGCGGTGGCGCCGGCCCCGGTGGTGGGACCTGCGAACGCAGTGGTGGGCAGTGGGGATGACTGGACTGAGCTGAGCATGAGACGACTCCAGGGCGGGGGAGTGACCCCCCGCGGTTCGGGGTAAGCCCGACCAGACAGGGGTTCCCGCCGGATCGTGCAATTCCGGTCTCAGCTCGCCTCAGATCACTCGAACCGGAGCGCTTCCACCGGATCCAGCTTGGCGGCGCTGATGGCCGGCATCACCCCGGAGGCGACGCCCACCGCCGCGGCGAACCCCAGCGCGGTGAGCACCACCCACAGCGACAGCTGCACCGGCAGCCCGGGGATGGCCGCCCGCGCCAGGCCGATGATCCCCGCCCCCAGCAGCAGGCCGATCGCCCCGCCCAGGGTGGAGATGACGACGGCCTCCACCAGGAACTGCAGCAGGATGGTGGCCCTCGTCGCGCCCACCGCGCGCCTCACGCCGATCTCCCGCGTCCGCTCGCGCACCGACACCAGCATGATGTTGGCGATGCCGATGCCGCCCACCAGCAGCGCGATGGAGGCGATGGCCGCCAGCACCGCGGTCATGGTGCCCATGATGGTGTTGACGGTGGCCAGCATCTCGTCCTGGGAGATGACGGTGAAGTCCTCCTGGTTGTTGTGGCGGTGCTTGAGGACGTCGCTGATCTCCGCGATCGCCGCGTCCGTGCTCGCCTTGTCCTTGGCGCGCGCCAGGAGCGCGGTGTAGCCCTCCAGCGAGTACAGCTCCAGTGCGGTGGTGCTGGGGATCAGCGCCACGTCGTCCATGTCCATCCCCAGCGACTGGCCCTTGTGCTCCAGGAGGCCGATCACCCGGAACTCGGCGTCGTTGACCTTCATGGTCTTCCCCAGCGGGTTGTCGGTCCCGAACAGCTCCTGCTGGACGGTGCGGCCGATCACCACGTAGCGGCGGCGGCCGGTGACGTCGTCGTCGGTGAACCAGCGGCCCTGGTCCACCGTCATGTTCCGGATCTCCGACATCCTCACGCCCACGCCCAGGGACATGGAGTCGCGCCGCCGCTCCTGGTAGCGCAGCGTGGCCGCGCCCTGCACGATGCCGCTGACGCCGTCCGTGGAGAAGGAGCGGCGGGACACCGCCTGCTCGTCCTCCGTGGTGAGCTTGTGCGCCACGCCGCTCATCGGCGGGGTGGGGCCGCCCTTGGTGTCCCGCTTGCCCGGCATGATCTGGATGACGTTGGAGCCGAGCGAGGCGAAGGTGTCGCCGATGTACTGGCGCACGCCTTCGCCCAGGGCGACCAGGAGGATCACCGCCAGCACGCCGATGATGACGCCCAGCGTGGTGAGGAAGGCGCGGAGCTTGGAGGCCCGGATGGTGTCCACCGCGGTGAGGAACAGCTCCAGGAGGCTCATCGCGTCACCTCGTCGGAGACGATCTGCCCGTCGACGATGCGGATCTGCCGGCGGGTGCGGGCGGCGATCGTCGGGTCGTGGGTGACGATGACGATGGTCACCCCTTCGCGGTTGAGCTGCTCGAACAGCTTGATGATCTCCGCGCCGGTGCGCTGGTCGAGCGCGCCCGTGGGCTCGTCCGCCAGCAGCAGCTTGGGCTCGTTCACCAGCGCCCGGGCGATGGCCACGCGCTGGCGCTGGCCGCCGGAGAGCTGGTCCGGGCGGTGGTCCACCCGGTCCGCCAGCTCCACCCGCTCCAGCGCCCGCCGCGCCGCCACCCGTCGCTCCTTCCGCGACGTGTCCGCGTACACCAGCGGGAGGGCCACGTTGTCCAGCGCGGTGGCGCGCGGCAGCAGGTTGAAGGTCTGGAAGACGAAGCCGATCTTCTCGTTGCGCACGTGCGACAGCGAGTCGTCGTCCATGGCGGAGACCTCCGCGCCATCCAGCACGTATTTGCCGGCGGTGGGGG
>DASRBA010000008.1:0-8812 GCA_035637895.1 Myxococcaceae bacterium | reverse complement strand
GCGCGGCGGCGGCGGCGGCGGTGGTCCTGCTCCTGGGGACGGGGGCGGCGGTGCGGGCGGTGACGGTCCGCCAGCGAGAGCGCGCCATCGACGACCAGCAGGCCACCAGCCGCGCCCCGCTGGAGCAGGCGCGGAAGAAGGTGGAGCAGCTGGGGACCGCCCGCGCGGAGGCCTACCGCCTGTTCGACCGGGGCAGCGACGCCGCCGAGCCGGCCTGGAAGGCGGTGCGCGCCGCCGAGCACGAAGCCGACGCGCTCTACGGCCGGGCGGCGGTCGCCATGGAGTCGGCCATCGCGCTGGGCGGGGGGCGGGACCCGCTGCGCCGCGAGCTGGGGCAGGTGTTCCTGGAGCGCGCGCTGCTGGCGGAGCAGGCGCACCACCTGGAGTTCCGCGACTTCTTCGTGGACCAGGTGCGGCTCAACGACCCGGACGGAGCGCTGGAGCGCGCCTGGAACCGCCCCGCCACCGTGGAGGTCAAGGAGCCCCGCGGCGCGCCCATCCACACCGCCCGCTACGAGCGCCACCCGGACGGCAGCTTCGCCGCGGTGCCGCTGCCGCGCTCGGAGGTGGCGCCGGCGACGCTGGTGCTGCCGCCGGGGTCGTACCTGCTGACGGTGGGCCAGACCGCCTACCCCATCCTGCTCGCGCGCGGCGAGGTGCGGCCGGTGGAGGTCCCGCAGGTCCAGGTGCCGGAGAGCTTCGTGCTCGTCCCCGGCGGGACGTTCCTGTTCGGGAACGGGGACGAGGACGCGGTGCGCTCGTTCCTGACCACCGTGCCCATCCACGCCGTCCAGACCGGGCCGTACCTGATCGCGAAGCGGGAGACGACCTACGCGGAGTGGATCGAGTACCTCGGGCACCTGTCTCCCGCGGAGCTGCCGGAGCGCCTGCCGCACCTGACCGGCTCCACCATGTTCGGGGCGGTGAAGCTGGTCCCGCCGGCGGCGCCCGGGGAGCGGTGGACGCTGGCGTTCCAGGACGGCTCCGGGCGCTCCCAGCGCGCGCGCGAGGGCGAGGACATCGTCCTGTCCGGCCGCGACCGCCGGGTGAGCCAGGACTGGCGCCGGTTCCCGGTGGCGGGCGTCTCGTTCGAGGACGCCCGCGCCTACGCGCGCTGGCGGAGCGAGCACGGCCTCCCGGGCGCGCGGCTGTGCACCGAGTACGAGTGGGAGCGCGCCGCGCGCGGCGCCGACGACCGGAAGTACCCGCACGGCGACCGGCTCCTCCCGGACGACGAGAACTTCGACGAGACGTACGGCAAGAAGCCGGACGCCTTCGGGCCCGACATGGTCGGGTCACACCCCGCGTCGCGGAGCCCGTTCGGCGTGGACGACCTCGCCGGCAACATCTACGAGTGGACGGAGAGCTCGATCGGCCAGCCAGGACCGGTCATCCGCGGCGGCGGGTACTATGACGCGGCCTTCGTCGCCAGCACCGAGAACCGCTTCCGCCCCGAGCCCACCCTCCACGACCCGACCATCGGCGTCCGCCTCTGCGCCTCCATCCCTCCTTCCCCCGGGAGTCACCCATGAACCGCCTGCCCCTCGCCCTCGCCGTCCTGCTCGCCGGTTGCGGGCCGGAGCTCGCCGCTCCGGCGCCGGCCCCCATCCCCACCACCACCGGCGTCTCTCTGAACGGGACGATGATGCCCGGGGCGGGTGGACCGTTCCGGGGGGACGAGTGCCAGAGCACCGGCCTCGCCGGATCACCCACGCCGTACTCCCCGTGCCACAACGGCCCGCTCCTCGCCGGCCAGCTGGTGTCGGTGGCGCTCGCGGGGGTGACGCTGGCGAACGGGCAGGCCCTGGATGGGGCCGCGGCGCTCGCGGGGACGGCCTTCACCGGCACGGCCGGCGGCGCCCCGGTGGCCAGCTTCGTCGGCGCCACCTTCTCCGGCCAGAAGGACGACGGGAGCACCGTGCCCGTCCGGATCGACAGCGCGGCGGCGGGGACGGGGAACGACGCGAACGTCTGGGCGTACGGGATCTCGTATTACGACGGCGCGTCCGAGGCCTGGTGGCCGGTCTGCGCCGGCGGGGTCGCCGCGGTGCCGGTGATGGGCCGCTGGGACTACTCGTTTGGGACGGCCACCGGCGGCGACAAGATCGACGACCCGGCGTCCTTCACCTTCGGCTGCATCGGGTCGGCGATCGCCAAGTGCGTGTACCTTGGGTACAAGCCCTGGCAGTCCGTCTCCGGGGTGTCGCTGGGGAACCATCACCAGGCGTGCACCCGCGCCATCCGCGCCGACTACTGCGGCAACGGCGCCTCCTACACCACCACCGGGCGCGTCATCGACATCTACGACACGCTCGGCGTCCAGGCCGACACCGAGGGTTGGATCCCCGAGGGCGAGTGGATGCCGGGCGGCGCGAAGTGCACGTTCGCCCTCAACCGCAACATCGTGGCGGGGCTGCTCTGCCATCCCGCGCAGTCGCTGACCTGCGGCCACTGGGAGCCGGGGGTGCTCCTGCTCACGGAGAGCCCCCTCGTGGGTGGCGTCCTGGGCGCCGGTGGGGGCGTGGCTACCCAGCCGCAGTAGATCGTCCTAGCGCCTCGGCCGTTCACCCTCTGACCGAGGGAAACGACCGATGGACTCCGCTGTCCTACCTGCCACCCAGGTGTCCCATCTCTATCAGCGCCACCGCGCGCGAGCGCTGGCCATCGCGCGGCGCATCCTGCGCGACGCGGACGAGGCGGAGGACGTGGTCCAGGAGGTCTTCCTCCGCCTCTACGTGGCGCCCGCCCGGTTCGACGGGAAGGCCGCCTACTCCACCTGGCTGTTCCGGGTGATGGTGAACTCCAGCATCAACTCGCTCCGGGCCAACCGGCGGCGGGCCCGGCTCCGCAGCGAGGGCGAGGCCCCGCTCAACCCCGAGCAGCTCGCCGGGGGCCGGGAGCTCAAGCGGCGCTTCCAGGAGGCGCTGCAGACGGTGGGCGAGCGCCACCAGCAGGTGCTCTGGCTCCGCGAGGTCCGCGGCCTCTCCTACCCGGAGATCGCCCGGCTCCTGGCCATCCCCGAGGGCACGGTGAAGAGCGCCCTCAACCGGGGGCGGCAGCGGGTGATGGAGGTGCTGCGGCGGCGGGGACAGCTCTAGTCGTCGCCCTTCTGCCCGATGAACTGGTCGTCCTTGTCGCGGAAGAGGAGGTTGAAGCTGGTGAGCGAGCCGTAGCAGCGGGTGACGTAATGCTGGATCTCCACCTTCTCGGCGTCGGTGAGCTTGGGGTTGGCGTTGATCTTCTGCTCCAGGGTGCGGAGCCGGTCGCGGATCATCACCACCTTGTGGAAGAGGGAGTCGACGGACACCTCCTTGCCCTGCAGCTCCTTGTTGCCGGGGAGGATCTGCACCACCCCGCCCTGCCACTTGGACGCCATGGGCGGCGGGTCGGCCGTCTCGCCCGAGGCCTCGCGGAACAGCTCCATCAGCTCGTCGCGCGTCATCGTCAGCTCTCCTCCGAGGTCCACCACCTCGTCCGGATCTCGTGTTGGCCGGGAGCGGGCCGGGACCTGGACCGGTCTGGGCTGGGGCCGCTCCTCGCCCTGCCGCACCACCACCGGCGCCACGTTTCGCACCGCGCGTGGCCGCGCCTGGGCTTCTCCCCGCTTCTCCGGGGTGGGGACACCTCGGCGCGCGAAGGCGTCGCAGATGGGCGCCGTGCCGGGGAAGAGCCCTCGCTGTGGCTGGACCCGACAGGGGCCCACCCATCCCCGGTGATCGACCTCGTACGGGGACCACAGCTTGCAGTTTCCGCACACCTTCTCGTCCAGCCCGAAGGTCGGCAGGGGCGGCGGGCTCTGGGCATCCATCGACCGGCCCACTTTCGTGCGCCGGGGCCTCCCATGCAAGCGCGGGCCTGGAATGACGTTAGAAAGGGGGAGCGATGGGCACCTTGAACCTGAAGCGCCTGGCGATCCTGGTGGTGTGCCTGGCGGTCGGCCTCTTCCTGTGGGACACGCCGGTGCTCTGGCCGCTCAAGGTGCTGGTGGTGATGATCCACGAGAGCGGCCACGCGGTCGCCAGCCTGCTCGTGGGGGGGAAGGTGGAGCACATCTCCATCTCCGGGAACGAGGCCGGGCAGTGCTTGTCCAGGATCCCCGACAGCGCGCTGGGAGCGATCGTCGTGTACTCCGCCGGGTACGTGGGGAGCGCGCTGGTGGGCGGGGTGCTCCTGCTGGCGACCTACCGCTACCGGGCGGGGCGCTGGATGCTGGGCGTGACGGCGGGGTGGCTGGTGGTGATGGCGCTGCTGTACGGGCGGGACCCGTTCACCGTGTTCTTCTGCCTGGGGACGGCGGGGGCACTCGCGGCGGGGGCCCGGTGGTTGCCGTCGGACCTGGTGGACGTGGTGAACCTCTTCCTCGCCGCCTTCTGCGCGCTGTACGCGGTGTTCGACCTGCGGTCGGACCTGTGGGACAGTACCACCCGCGCCCACAGCGACGCGGCGCTGCTGGCGGGGATCACCTACGTCCCCGCCATCGTGTGGGCCGCGCTGTGGACGCTGGCCTCGCTGGCCATCCTGGGCACCTTCCTCTGGCGCGCCCTCCAGTCCCCGCAGCTGCGGGCACGGCCGCCGCTGGCGGTGGCGCGCGCGCGCAACTAGTCGTCGCGAGGCCGCATCCGGTAGGCCACGAACGAGGCCGGGTCGCGGTACTGGAAGTACGGGTTCTTCTCCTGCTCGCGGGCGATGGAGGAGACCGGCACGTCGCCGTAGTCGTGGCCGGGGAAGAGGCGCGTCTCGGGGGGGAGCCGCCTCAGCACCTGGTCGATGGTGCGGAACATGTCCTCGGGGTTGCCGCCGGGGAGGTCGCATCGGCCGCAGTGGTTGGCGAAGAGGGTGTCGCCGGAGAGGAGCGCATCCCCAGTGAGGAGGCAGTGCGAACCCGGCGTGTGCCCCGGCGTGTGGAGCAGCTTCGCTGGCAGGGGGCCGATCTGGATGGCGTCGCCCGGGTCCACTCCCTTCATCGCGTCGCCCACCGCGCGGAGGTCGGCGTCGAACTCCAGCTCCCTCTTCTGGGCGTAGACGGGGACGTCCATCCGGCGGAGAAGCTCCGGAAGGCCATTGACGTGGTCGTGGTGGCAGTGCGTGACCACCGCGCAGGCGATCCGCTTCCCATCGTCGGCGGCGGCGCGGGTGATGGCCTCCACGTCCCATGCAGGGTCGACCGCGGCCACCTCGGCGGCGCCCGTTTGTCCAACGAGGTAGACGAAGTTCTTCATGGGTCCCAGCCGGAGCTGCCGCACGTAGAGCGCCATGGAGGCGTGAATCCCCTGCGGGTGGCTTGCCGTCAACGGCGGGGGGCCAGCACGGCCGCCAGGGCGTAGGCCGCGGCGGCGGCCAGGAAGGCTCGGGAGATCCCCCAGGTGACGGAGATCAGCACCGCGCCACCGGACGCGCAGACGGAGGTCAGGCCGCTCACGCCCCAGCACCAGGGAATGGCGGCGCCCGCCGCCCGGAGCCCGGCGGGCAGGAGCATCCCCAGGGGGACGCTGATCAGCAGCAGCGCGGAGGTGGTGAGGGCCACCCGGGCGGGGAATGGGAGCGCGAGCACCGATTCGACCGCCCCGGCGGACGCCGCCCCCACCGCGAGCAGGAGGGCGCCGGCCAGCGCCGCGTGCCAGGGCTGGATGCGGCGGGATTCGGAGAGCGCCGACCCCAGGCCCGCCCCCAAGGTGAGCGGCGCCAGCGCCAGCGCCACCGCCCAGGTGGGCGTGCCGAGCATGGCGTGCAGGCGTTCGGCGGAGGCGATCTCGAAGAGCATGAAGCCCGCCCCCAGGAGCGCGAAGTAGGCGAGGAGCGAGGCGCGACGGCCGGCGGGGATCGCATCGAGGGTGGAGACCTTCGCCAGCAGCGGGAGGGCGAGGGCGACCAGGGCCAGCGCCATGGAGACCCCGAAGGCCACGCCCACCGCGAAGAGGGCCAGCACGTTGCCGTGCAGCAGCCCGGCGCCGGAGAGGAAGCGGTCGCGCCGGGAGAGGAGCGCCGACGGCGGGACCTGGAGGAAGAAGAACGGGCGGTCGTCGGTGGGCACGCGGAGGTCCACGCCCTCGCGGAGGGAGATCGCGTCGAGCGCGTTTCCGTCCGCGGCGAGCACCTCCGTCAGGAGCGGCTCGTCCGCCAGGCGCGCGCCGCCGGCGCGGAGGCGCTCCCGTTCGTCGGCGGTGAAGGCGGTCCTGGACAGCAGCACCACCGCCACGCGGTCCCGGACGACCACCGCCACGCGGCCGCGAGGGTCCACGCCTATCCGGCGGAGCGCGCCGGAGGCCAGCGCCAGGAGCCGGGCGATCTCCAGCGGCTGGGAGGGTTCGAACCAGCGCGAGAAGGCGAGCACCCCGTCGTCGGTCAGATGGTGGAGGAAGAGGATCCATGCCTCCTCGGTGTAGAGCGCGTTCTCCGTCAGGCTGAGCGCGCCCGCGCCGGTGGAGGCCCAGGTGTCCACCAGGGACGCGAGGACGAGGTCGTAGGTCTCGGGGCTCCGGGCGGCGAAGGCCCGGCCGTCGTCGGTCGCCACCGAGACGCCGGGAAGGCGGAGCACCGGCGAGAGCTCGCCCAGGGGCCCGCGCAACCATCGGGTCAATAGGCCGTTGATCTCCACGCCCTGGACGAGCTCCGCCCCGGCGAGGTGCGCGGCGACGAGGTCGCGGCCGGCGCCGGAGCCGAGGACCAGCACCCGCTTCGGCCGTCTGAGGCGAAACGGCTCGAAGGTCACGTCCTGGGCCAGGAAGTCCACATCTCGAGGTTTGGTGAAGGCGTAGGCGGCGGTGCCGGCTTCGCCGTCGATCCGGATGAACGCCTGGTGCACCGGCGATTCCGGCGCCGAGGCGAGGGCGGCCCAGTAGAACGGCGGCAGGTCGCGGTGCTCCTCCGCGCGGACGTAGGCGAACGAGGTCCAGCCCTCGAGCAGCGGGCGGGTATCGAGCGCGCGGTCCTTGGCCCAGTGGAGGTCCAGCGCTCCCGGCCACGCGAGCGCCAGCGCCGCCGGAACCACCGACGCCGCCAGCGTGCGTCCACCCAGCGCGACGGCCGCCAGCGACAGCGCCACCGCGGTCGCCACCAGCGCTCGCGGAGCCCCCAGCCCGGCGATGAGCGGACCGGCCAGCACCGCCCCCGCGGCGGCGCCGGCCAGATCGGCCGCGTAGAGCGATCCCGGCTTCTCCGCCGCGGCCAGCAAGGCCGTGAGCGCGGCACCGGCACCCGCGAACGGCAAGGCGATGGCGACGGCCACCAGGGAGAGCTGGACCACCGCGCGCACCGGGTGACCGGGGTCCAGCTCCAGGTGCGTCCGCGTCAGCCAGAGCGCGCTCGCCGTCACCGCCACCGCGGCGCCGGCCGCGCCCAGCGCCGCGCGCGGCGCCAACCGGAGGTGCACCAGCAGGGCCCCGGCGGTCATCCCCAGGAGCCCCAGCGACAGCGCCAGGTAGCCCAGCGAGTACCAGGTGATCACCGACAGCAGGCGGCCGGCCACCACCTCCTGGGCCAGCATGGCGGCGGAGAGCAGCGCGGCGGCGAGGGAGCGCTTCATCCGGAAGGCCGCCAGCGTACCTCGCCCTTCGGCCAGGGAACCGAGGCCCCCCAGCGGGTGGTGTGGCGGATGGGGGTGACGCCAAGCGCGACGAGCAGGCGCTCGCGGATGGGGTCGGGATGGTCGAGGTCGGCCCAGGTGAGGCGCATCACCCGGTAGCCAAGTGCGGCGGCACGGCTCTGGCGCCGACAGTCGGAGAGGAAGACCTCCCAGGTGCGGTGGAAGCGGAAGCCGTCGGTCTCGATCGCCAGGGAGTGCTCAGGGTAGAGGAAGTCGAACCGGAAGCACTTCGGATCCCCGTCATTCACCTGCACGCCCGCCTCGGGCAGCGGGACCTTCCACTGGTGGAGCAGCCGCCAGAACCGCACCTCCAGCGGGCTCTCCAGCGGCCGGCCCCGGCGGCGAGCGTCGGCCACCAGCGCGCGGAGGCGCCGCATCCCGCGGCGTCCCTGCAGGTTGGTGGAAAGGCGCTCGTCCAGGTCCTCCATCAAGTGGCGATCCCGGCACCAGGCGCTCTCGAGCGCACTTGCCAGCGCCAGCTCGTCGACCACCCCGGCCAGGTCGATGATCGTCCTCGCCAGGGAGGTCACCGGCAGGGCGTGCGGCGCGAGGTCCTCCACGACCGCCTGGTGCGCGCGGACGCCCGGCCGGGAGAAGCGCCTCCCTGGCGGGAGCGTGAGCTCCACCGGGGCCTCGTCGAAGCCCCACAGGCCGTGGAGGCGCGCCGCGGCCCGGTGTGAAACCACACCACCCGAGGCGTGCACCGCCGCGCCGAGCTGCTCCATCCAGTCGGCGGAGAGGTTGGTGAGATAGATCCCCCGCCACGGCCGGCCGAGCTGCCGCCGCCGGACCGCCCGGGAGAGCTGCCAGTACGTCTGCCCCGCGTCGATCGCCTCGGCCGCGGTGAACGCCATCCCCATCGCCCCTCCCCCGAACGCCGCCGCCCAACCCCCCGCGCCCGAAACACGCAACACATCGCACGCGGGGCTGACACGCCTACTCGGAGAACCCACGGGGCGGGGGCGAGGTGTTGCGGGTTTCTGGCAATGCGGGCGGGCGGCGGCGGGGCTACGCCAGCCAGTCGCGGTCGCGGAGCTTCCTGGGGAGGTACTCCTCGGTGATGAAGGAGATGCCGCGGCGCGAGAGCGCCTCCAGCTCCAGCTTCACCCCGGTCTTGATCATCTGGGTGATCTCGCGCTGCCACTCCTTGCGCTGGAACCAGGGGTACCCCAGCATCTGCTTGGCGCGCGAGTTGTCCTCGTCCCGCATCCGGATGATGACGTTGTCCGG
>DASRBA010000007.1:0-18055 GCA_035637895.1 Myxococcaceae bacterium | reverse complement strand
CACCCGGTACGACACCCACGCCAAGGAGTTCCTGATCGCCGTGCAGGACACCGGCATCGGGATCTCGCCGGACAACCACGAGCGGGTGTTCGAGGACTTCCAGCAGGTGGACAGCTCGCCGACCCGCCCGTACGGTGGCACCGGCCTGGGCCTCTCCATCTGCCGCCGCCTGGCGAACATGCTGGGCGGGCGCATCACCCTGGTCAGCGCGCTGGGCCAGGGCTCCACCTTCACCCTGCACCTGCCCAGGCGGGCGAAGGCGCGCTGAGGAGGCCACGGTGCCCACCCGAGGAAAGGGCCGCGCCGCGGCCGCCGCCAGGAAGCCCGCCCCCAAGGCGAAGGCCAAGGCCCGCTCGCGCGCGACCGCCGCGCCGGTGGCCCGGGGCGGCGCCCGCGCCGGGGGGCCCATGGTGCTGGTGGTGGACGACTACGAGGACGCCCGGGAGATGTACGCCGAATACCTCCTGTACTCCGGCTTCCGCGTGGCCGAGGCCCGGACCGGGGTGGAGGCGCTGGAGAAGGCGTTCGAGCTGTTGCCGGACCTCATCCTGATGGACCTCTCGCTGCCGGTGATGGACGGGTGGGAGGCGACGCGGCGGCTGAAGGCGGACGGGCGCACCAAGACCATCCCGGTGGTGGCGCTGACCGGGCACGCGCTGGCCGGCCACTCGGAGGTCGCCCAGAAGGCCGGCTGCGACGCCTTCGTCACCAAGCCGTGCCTGCCGGACGCGCTGGTGCTGGAGGTGAGGCGGGTGCTGGAGCAGTCGCGCGGCAAGGCGAAGGCGCGGAGCTGACGAGAGAATCCCCGGAGATTTGGCGATGCTGAGCAAGAGCCAACGGAAGCCGAAGACGAAGACCAAGGCGAAGAAGGCCGGCAAGGTCGCCGCGCCGAGGGCGGCCGCGAAGTCCAGGCGCGGGGCCAACGGCCTGCGCGCGGTGCCGGATCCGCTCCCGCGCGAGCGCCCGAAGGACGAGGCGGTGGCGCTGGTGCCCATCCTCCAGGAGGCGGACCAGCGGACCGCGGATCAGAAGACGAACCGGGCCGCCACCCGCGGCAAGTACGTCTACTGCATCATGCGCACGTCGGATCAGCTCAAGTTCGGGGCCATCGGCATCGGCGTGGAGCCCTCCGACGTCACCACCATCAACTTCAAGGACGTGGCGGCGGTGGTGTCGGACGTGCCCATGGGCGTGCTGGACCCGACGCGCGAGAACGTGCTCGCGCACCAGCGCGTGAACGAGACGGTGATGAAGGCGCACACCGTGCTGCCCATGTCCTTCGGCACGGTGTTCAAGACCGCGGACGACATCGTGGAGCTGCTGCGCAGCACGTTCGACGCGTTCGGCGACGTGCTCCACAAGATGCAGAACAAGTTCGAGCTGGGCCTCAAGGTGCTCTGGGACCGGGACCTGGTCATCAAGGAGATCGAGGCCGAGGACGAGGGCCTGCGGCGGCTGAAGGGCGAGATCGCCTCGGCGCGCGGCTCCACCTACTTCGCGCGGGTGCAGTACGGGCGCGCGGTGGATTCGGCGCTGCAGCAGCGGTCGGAGCGCTACGTGGCCGAGCTGTTCGAGGCGCTGCGCGACGTGGCGGTGGCGTCGCGGACCAACAAGCCCATCGGCGACAGGATGATCCTGAACGCCGCGTTCCTGGTGTCGCGCGACAAGGAGACCGCGTTCGACGCGCGGGTGAAGGACATCGGCAGCCGGTACGACAAGCTGACGTTCCGGTACACGGGGCCGTGGCCGCCGTACAACTTCGTCAACATCCGCCTGAAGCTGGAGCGGGCGAACACGAAGTAATGCTGGTCATCGACAAGCTCCTGGTGAAGGGGATCCGGTTCGTGCTGGACAAGGTGATCCAGGCGGCGGACCAGGAGCTCAACGACGCGTCCGCGCTGCGGGAGCAGCTGCTGCAGGCGCAGATGCGGCGGGAGCTGGGGGAGATCTCCGAGGAGGAGCTGGCGCGGGTGGAGGCGGAGATCGTGGACCGCCTGCGGGAGATCTCCGAGCGGCAGGGCGGCGGCGCGCCGATCGAGATGGGCGCCCGCGCCGAGGGCGAGGAGGAGATGAAGATCACCGGGGTGGAGGCGACCTTCGGCGGCGACTCGGAGGGGCTCCAGGCGCTGGAGCCGACGGACCAGGAGAAGTAGCGCCCCTCGTCCTCTGAGATTCGCCTGGAGCGCCCGCGCCCGTCCCGGCGCGCGGATGGATCCGCACCGCGTGGATGGGCTCGAGGCGCCCGGCGCTCGGGCGCGCGCTGGCACGCGTGCTGCTCAGTCCCGCCGCCATGGCGGTGGAGCTGGGCGTGTGGGAGGAGTTCGAGCGGTGGTTCGCGTGGCTGTCGGCGGCGGATCCTGCGCTCGCCGAGGAGCTCGCGGTCGCGGTGGACCGGTACGCGGAGCAGGTGGAGGAGGTGGCGCAGAAGGTCGCGTTCGACCTGTGCGTGTCGCCGTGCGGGCGGCTGGCGTTCGTGGCGGCGCACGCGGGTGGTCAGGTGTTCCTCGCCACCGGCGCGGAGATCGACGGGTCGTCGCGGCGGTCCATGATCCTCGTCTCGCGCGCGAGGAAGGTCGTGCGGAGGATGCGGCACGGGCCGCTGGCGCTGGAGCCGTGGGTGGAGGTCCGGAGGGTATTGCGGCCGTTGAGTGTCGGAAGGGCGGGGTAGAGTGATGGGGAATGGAAACGGTCGAAGTGACGTGCTCTATGCGTTGGTGGATGACGTGAGCGACCTCAAGGCTCTCGCCGTCAGGTTTGACGAGCGATTCGCCAGGATGGACGAACGATTCGCCAAGATGGACGAGCGGTTCGTCAAGATGGACGAACGATTCGACAGGCTCGAGAGAGACATGACCTTCATGAGGAAGACCCTGTCTGACGTCGCGGTCGTGGTACAGACCACGGCAGACCGACTCGTGACCATGTCCGAGACATTGGCCGACCATGGGCGCCGCCTCGAGCGCATCGAAGCCTTCATTGCCTCGAGGATCAATTAAGCGGGCCCCCGCCACCCTCTCCCTCTTCGGCGGCAAGGGCGGCGTGGGCAAGACCACCTGCGCCGCCGCGCACGCGATCGCCCGCGCCGAGCAGGGCCTCCGCGTCCTCGCCATCTCCGCGGACCCCGCCCACTCCCTCGGCGACGCCCTCGACCTCCGCCTCACCTCCACCCCCAAGCCGCTGAAGGTCCGCCGCGGCACCCTCCGCGCCGCGGAGCTCGACGCCCCTTCCGCCCTCACCCGCTGGCTCCGCTCGCGCCGCGCCACCATCCGCCTCATCGCCGAACGCGGCACCTACCTCGACCGCGACGACATCGACCACTTCCTCGACCTCTCCCTCCCCGGCGTGGACGAGCTGGTCGCGCTCCTGGAGGTCCGCCGCCTCGCCGCCTCCGGCCGCTACGACGAGGTGGTCCTCGACACCGCGCCCACCGGCCACCTCCTCCGCCTCCTCCAGACCCCCAGGACCCTCCGCCGCCTCGCCGCCGTGCTCGACGAGATGCAGGAGAAGCACCGCGTGGTGGCGGAGTCGCTGGTGGGCGGCTCCGCCCGCGACCTCGCGGACGCGCTGGTGGAGGAGCTGGAACAGGACGGCGGCGCGCTGGAGGCCATGCTGCGCGACCCGGACACCGCCCGCTTCCACTGGGTCCTCCTCCCGGAGGCGCTCTCGGTCGCGGAGACGAAGGACGGGCTGGCCGCGCTGGAGCGCCACCGCATCCCGGTGCACGAGCTGGTGGTGAACCGGCTGACCCCGCCGCCCGGCGGACCCTGCGCCCTCTGCTCGGGGCGCCGCGCGCTGGAGGCCGCCGCGGTCCGGTCGTTGAAGCCCGTCGCCGGCCACCGCCCCATCCGCCTCCTCCCCGCGCTCGAACGGGAGCCCCGCGGCGTCGCCGCCCTCCGCCCGCTGGGCGCCCGCCTCCAGTCGCGCGACCCGGGGACGAAGCTGCTGGCGCGCGCGGGGAAGCGGCCGCCGCGGCGCGCGCCGCCGGGGAAGGCGCCCGCGTCCACCGCGCTGCCGCCGGAGTGGGCCTCGCTCCGGCTGCTGATCTTCGGCGGCAAGGGCGGGGTGGGGAAGAGCACCTGCTCGGCGGCGGCGGCGCTGGCGCTGGCGGACCTGCACCCGGAGCGGCCGGTGCGCTTGCTCTCCACGGACCCGGCGCGGCGGATGGGAGACGTCCTGCAGGCTCCGGTAGATGACCAACCGCGCCCGGTTCCCGGCGGCCCGCGCACCCTCACCGCCCAGCAGATCGACGCGGACGCCGCCTTCGCCCGCGAGCGCGACCGCTACGCCCGCGCGGTGGACGAGCTGTTCGACGGGCTCCGCGGCCGCTCCAGCCTGGACGCCAGCTACGACCGGGCCATCGTGCGCGACCTCATCGACCTGGCGCCGCCGGGCATCGACGAGGTGTTCGCCACCCTGGCGGTGATCGACGCCCTGGCCGGCCCTCCAGGCCCGGAGGCCGGCGCGCCGAGCCCGGAGGAAGCCGGCCGCGTCAGCGTGCCCCGGGCCCGGGCACTGGTGGTGGTGGACACCGCGCCCACCGGCCACGCGCTCAAGCTGCTGGAGATGCCGGCGGTGGCGCTGGAGTGGGTGCAGGCCCTGATGCGGCTGGTGCTCAAGTACCAGGACCTGGTGGGCCTGGGCGCGCTGGCGGAGGACCTCCTCACGCTCTCCCGCCAGCTCCGCGCGCTCCACGCCACCTTGACCGATCCGGCCCGCTCGCGCTTCGTGGTGGTGACGCGCCCGGGGGAGCTGGGCCGCCGGGAGACGCTCCGACTGCTGAAGCGCCTCCGGGAGCTGTCCATCCCCACCGGGGAGCTGCTGGTCAACGCCCTCACCCCGGACGGGTGCGGGCGCTGCCGGCGGCAGGCGGCCTTGGAACGGCGGGAGGTCGGCGAGCTCCGCGCCGACTGCGCGCGGTTGCGCCGTTCGCCGTGCCCTGCCATCTTCGCCCCCGCCGTGGCGCCGCCTCCAGGGGGCGCGGAGTCGCTTCGCGGTTTCGCCCGCGCCTGGTGGCGCCCATGAGCACCAGCACCCCCCTCACCTACGTCTACTGCCTGGTCTGGAACGACCGCGCTCCGGCGCTCGGGCGTCCGCCGCGCGGCCTGCCGGGCGCCGGGCCCTCGCGCGTCATCTCCGGCGGTGACCACCTTTGGCTGGTGGTGTCCGACGCGCCGCACGACCGGTACGGAGAAGAGGCGATCGACCGGGGGCTGAAGGACCTGGACTGGGTCTCCGCCTGCGCGGTCGGCCACCAGTCGGTCATCGGCCGCTTCTCCAGGTCCAAGGCCGTCATCCCGCTGACGCTGTTCACGCTGTTCCGCTCGGACGAGCGGGCGGCGGCGCACTTCCGGGCCCAGCGCGCGCGCCTGCGCCGGCTGGCGGACCGCGTCTCCGGCCACTGCGAGATGGGCGTGCGGATCCTCTTCGACGAGGCGGCGGCGGCGAAGGCGGCGGACCGCGACGCCACCCGGGACGCGAAGGCGCGCGGCAGGACGGGCGGGACCAGCTTCCTGGTGCGCAAGCAGGCGCTGCGCAACGCCGGCGCGGTGGCGGCGGCCGAGGCCCGCGCCCGCGCCGAGGACGTCTTCGAGCAGCTCTCCCGCCTCGCCTCGGACGCCACCCGCCGCGCGCCGGAGGTGGGCGACCCCACCGCGGGCCGCCTGGTGCTGGACGCCGCCTTCCTGGTGCCGGCGGGCAAGGTGTCGGCCTTCCGGACGGCGGTGAGGCGGGCGGTGAAGCCGCTGCCGGACTGCGACGAGGTGACGCTCACCGGTCCCTGGCCGCCCTACAGCTTCGTCGGGGAGGCCGCGTGAGGAAGGCGCCGCCCAGGTCGTCCAGGCCGCCGCCGCCGCCCCCGCAGCGCCGCCGCCCCGGCCTGGCCGCGCCCTCGGGGCTCGCTCCGGCGCAGAAGACCAGGAGCGCGCACACCACCACCCGGTCGTCGCGGGTGCCGCTGCTCTCCACGCTGCCCCCGGCGCGGGTCCAGAGCGTCACCTCCGGCTCCCGGCAGCGCCGGCCCGCCCAGGCCATCCCCCGCCCGAAGTCCCGCGTCCCCGACTCCACCGTGACGCAGGCGGTGCTGGGCTCGCAGGGGACCTTGCTGGACCTGGTGGACAACCTGCTCAACCGCGGCGTGCTGGTCACCGGCGAGGCGGTGCTGGGCGTGGCGCAGGTGGACTTGATCTACCTCCGGCTCACCGCGCTCCTGGCGGCCGCCGACAAGATCTTCCCGGCGGACCGCGCGCGGCGCGGGTCTCCATGACCGTTCCCGGCCCCGTTGCGCCACGTGCCGGGGACGGGCAATGCGGACCCGCGCGCGGGGCGGAGACCTGATGCGCCCCGCTCCATGGCGCCACAGGCCGCGAGCCGGCGACGCGAACCTCCCGCGAGGCAGCCCTCGATGACCCTCTGGGTGTACGGGTGGGCGAAGGGCTCGGCGCGGGAGCTGGGTCGCGGGGCGGCGGAGGAGCCGCTGCGCGCCGTCCGGCTGCGCCCCGGCCTGGTGGCCGTCGCCGGCGAGGTGGCGCGCCCGCTGGCGCGGTCGGTGGCGGCGCTGCGTGCCCACGACCGGGTGGTGCGGCGGCTGACGACCCGGCTGGGCGCGCTGGTGCCGGCGCGCTTCGGCGGCGCGGTGGACGGTCCGGAGGCGCTCCGCGACGCCACCGCCGGGCGCGAGGCGGCCCTGGCGCGCGCGCTCGTGGAGCTGGCCGGCAAGGTGCAGATGACCGCGCGCGGCGTCTCCACCGGAACCGGCCCGGCGCTCCCGCCGCTGCCGAGGTCTCCCGGCGCGCGCCACCTGGCGAAGCTCGCCCGGCGCCTCTCCGTGCCGGAGCTGGTGGCGGTGCGGGACGACTACGGCCGCTTCGTGCACCGCGAGGTGCTGGAGCGGAGCGAGACGCCGCCTCTGGCCTGGACCGCGTACCACCTCGTGGACCGGCGGCTGCTCCGGGCCTACCGCTCCGCCTTCCGCCGGGCCGCCGCCCGCGCCGGCTACGAGGTGGTCATCACCGGGCCCCATCCGCCCTACGCGTTCGTGTCGGAGATCTGACAGCCGCCGTTTCGCCGAGCGCATGGGACCGTCGTAGGGTGTCCTGGATGGCCGCCAGGCAACGGCGGCGCCGCGCCCCGGGGACGCGGGCCGTGCGCACCATCTCCCAGGTCGAGGAGCGCGCGCTGCGCCGCGAGCTGGCGCGCGCGCCGGAGTCCACCCGCCCCGGGCGATGGAACGCCGACCCGGACGACGTGCAGCGCTCCGTGGCGAAGCTGGTGCTGGCGCTGGTGGAGTTCCTGCGCAAGCTGATGGAGCGGCAGGCCATCCGGCGGATGGAGGCCAGGACCCTGACCTCCGAGGAGATCGAGGCGGTGGGGCAGGCCCTGATGAAGCTGGAGGAGACGGTCCACCGGATGGCGAAGCAGTTCGGGCTCCGCCCGGACGAGCTGAACCTGGACCTGGGGCCGCTGGGCAAGCTGAGCTGATTGACGATCCGGCGTCCGGCCCGGCTACGCTTTCGCGCGCCATGGCCAATGACGACCTGGAGGCGCTGTTCGCCCGCCGCGAGGAGATCGACCGCAGCCTCCAGCAGCACCAGCGCGAGCTGTCGGTGATGTTCACGGACATCGTCGGCTCCACCCAGTACTTCGAGCAGAAGGGCGACATCGCCGGGATGGCGCTCCTGCGCCGCCACAACGGGATGCTCTTCCCGGTGGTGCAGGAGTGCTCCGGGCGGATCATCAAGACCATCGGCGACGCCATCATGGCGGTGTTCGACCGCCCCCAGGACGCCGTCCGCTGCGCCCAGCGGATGCAGCGCGCGCTGGAGGCGGAGAAGCGCGACGCCCACCAGGAGCGGATCCGCATCCGCATCGGCTCCCACCACGGCCGCGCCTTCGTCACCGAGAAGGACGTCTTCGGCGACACGGTGAACACCGCGGCCCGCGTCGCGCACGAAGCCGGCGGGGACGAGATCGTGGTCAGCCAGCAGACGGCGGAGGCGCTGGCGGCCTTGGGCGGTTTCCGGATGCAGCCGCGCGGGTCGGTGTCGCTCAAGGGCAAGGCGGAGCCGCTGCCGCTGTTCCTCGTCTCCTGGCGCGACGCCGGGGCGCCCGAGGCGCCCGCCAGCCCGCTCGCCCCCCGGCGCGAGCTGCCGGAGATGTTCTCGCTGGAGCTGCAGCGCGGCCCGGCGGGCCTCAAGGTGGCGGCGCTGGACGGCGACGCCGACAAGGGCACGGTGAAGCTGTACGCGGAGAGCGCGCTCTCCCCCGCCCAGCTCCAGGAGGTCTCGAACCGCTTCTCGGCGTTCATCGGCGGCGGCGCGGCGGGTTCCTACAAGGACCGGATCCGCGAGCAGGGCCGGGCGCTGTTCGACGCCGCGCTCTCCGACCGCGCCCGCCAGAAGCTCCAGGGGAGCAAGCTGGCCTACCTCCGGCTGGAGCTGGACGACGAGCTGGTGGGCGTCCCCTGGGAGCTGATGCACGACGGGCAGGAGTTCCTCTGCCTGCGCTTCGCGGTGGGGCGGATGGTGGCCGCGCGCGACGACGCGTCCTCCTCGGGCCGGGGCGCGCCGCGCGCCGTGGCCGGGCACGCGCTGGTGGTCTCCAACCCCTCCGGCGACCTCCCCGCCGCCAACGCCGAGGGCGAGGCGGTGGCTGGCCTGCTGCGCGACGGCTTCGACGGCGAGGTGAAGCACCTGCGCGGGCCGGTGACGCGGCAGGCGTTCGCGGCCGCGGTGAAGGGGTGCTCGCTGTTGCACTTCGCCGGGCACAGCGAGGTGGGGGCGGTGGGCTTCGTGCTCGCGGACGGGCACTTCTCCCCGCAGGAGCTGGTGCAGGCGGTGGGCGCCTCCGCGCCGGTGCTGGTGTTCGCCAACGGCTGCTCCGCGTCCGAGGGCGCGGGCTTCACCTCCGCCGCCCGCGGCGTCACCGACGTCGCCTCCGCGCTGCTCCGGCAGGGGACGCAGCATTACCTCGGCCCCATGTGCGCGGTGGGGGACGCGGACGCGCTGGGGTTCGCCCTGCGCTTCTACGAGGCGGCGCTGGGCGGCGCCGCGCTGGGCGAGGCCGCCACGGAGGCGCGCCGCTCGCTGGTCCAGCGCGCCACCCACCCGCTGGCCTTCGCCGGGTACCTGCTCTACGGCGACCCGCGCCGGCCGTTCCCCGGCCGGGTCCGACTCCAGCGCCCCCAGACGCGCGGGCCGGGGCCGCACACGCCCACGGCCCCGGGCCCCGAGTACGCCACGCCGGCGCCGGACTACAACACCCCCCAGCCATGGTCCGGTCTGCCGGCGGGCCCGGACGCGACGCCCACCCGCGCGCAGCGGCACCGCCCTCCGTCCGTCCCGCGCACCCCGTCGTTCGAGCCGCCCAGCCCCACCCCGCCCAACGTGTTCGAGCCGCCGCCGGCGCCGGGCGCCGCTCCGCCGCTGGAGACGCCGAGCGCGGCCTTCGCCCCCACGCTCCCATCCCCCGGCCAGCCACCGTCCCACCCGCGGGCCGCGCCTTCGGCGATGGGTGGGCCGGTGATGTCGCATACCCAGGCGGTGGATGGGCCGCCGCCGCGCGCTCCGAGCGCGCCGCCGCCCCGGAAGCGCCCGCCCGTGGGCCTGATGGTGGGCGCGTTCGCCATCATCGTGGGCGGGTCGAGCGGGGCGTGGTTCGCCACGCATCGCATCTCGGTGGATCCGGTGCAGCCGGGCACCGGGGCGGTCGGCGCCACCGGGACGACCGCGACCGGGACGACCGCCACGCCGCCGAAGCCGAGGACGGGCGACATCCGCCTCACGGTGCTCCCGTTCAAGAACGTGAGCGCGGACAAGGAGCTGGACCCGCTGAAGGAGGGGCTGGCGGAGGCGGTGGTGACGGACTTCGAGTCCCACGCCGGCTTCAAGGTGATCGAGCACGGGCTGGTGGGGGAGGAGATCGAGTACATCGAGTTCACCCAGACCAAGTACGTGGACCCGGCCACCAAGGCCCAGCTGGGGAAGATCAAGGGCGCGGAGGTGGTGGTGATGGGGAGCTACCAGCGCTCCGGGCTGGTGCTCCGCGCCAACGCGCGCTTCGTGGACTCGGAGACGGGGGAGATCCTCCAGTCGATCAAGGTGGAGGCGCCGGAGATCCTCGCGCTGGAGGACAAGCTGGGCGCGGAGGCGCGGCGCCTGGCGCCCGGCGTCCACGGCCAGCTCCGGCCGGGAGGTGGCAAGTGAAGCGGTGGCTTCTTCTGTGGTGCATCGCGACCGCGGCCTCCGCCGTCGAGGGCCCGGTGGCCGTCATGTCGTTCAAGAACCTCAACGCGGACCCGTCGCTGGAGTGGATGCGGGTGGGGGTGGCCGAGACGCTGGTGTCGGACCTGAAGAAGCGGTCCTCGCTGCGGGTGGTGGAGCGGGACCAGGTGGACAAGGCGCTCTCGGAGGTGATGCTCCAGGGGAAGCAGGGCGGGGACGAGTCCACCGCGGCGAAGGTGGGGAAGCTGGTGGGCGCGAAGACCATCGTCCTCGGCGCGTTCCAGAAGGCGGGCAACCAGCTCCGCATCACCGCCCGCTTCATCACCGCGGAGACGGGCGAGGTGGTGGACACCGCCAAGACCACCGGGCCCGTCTCGGACGTGTTCCTGCTCCAGGACGAGATCGTCGCCCGGCTGATGGGGGAGAAGTGGGTGAAGCCCACCGCCGCCAAGGCCGGCACCCGCCGCGCGTCGCCCAGGCGGTTGAAGGCGTACCAGTTCTACGCCATGGCGCTGAGCACCGCGTCGGACGCGGACCGGGTGGGGTACCTCAACCAGGCCATCGAGGAGGACCCGGAGTTCAGCTACGCGCTGGAGGAGCTGGACGCGCTGAAGAAGCGGATGGAGGGGTACCGGAAGAACGCGGTGCAGGCCGGGGACCAGGAGGAGGTGAAGCTGCGCCAGGCGTTCGAGGCCCCGGACCAGACGGCCCAGCAGCGGATGATCAACGTCAACGCCCTGATGGTGCTCTACCTCACCCGGCAGCAGCACACCCAGCTCAAGGCGCTGTGCAAGGATGTCCTGGCGAGGCCCGAGTACGCCGACCAGCACGAGCAGTTCCTGTTCCGCCTCTTCGAGGCCGAACGCCAGACGGCGGAGACGGACGCCGCCTTCCACCACGGCGAGGAGTTCCTCCGCCGGTTCCCCAGGAGCCCGTTCTTCTCCTCGGTGGACGGCATCGTGAGGGAGATGATCCGCAACCGCGAGGACCGCCCGCGGAACGAGGCGAAGTACGCCGAGCGGCTGAAGCAGATCGAGAAGTCGCGGGCGGAGGACGAGGCCGAGAAGGGCCTCAAGCCGGAGGCGATGAAGCGCAAGCAGCGCGGGCACGACCTGGAGCGCTGCACGGAGGCGATGTCGCTGGAGCTCCCGGAGCAGGCGATCAAGGAGTGCGACGCCTTCGCGAAGAAGTGGGCGGGGGACAACAGCGACACCACCTTCGCGTTCCAGGTCCCCGTCGCGCTGCTGACCGAGGCGCGCGCCTACTCGACGCTGGGGAAGAACGCCAAGGCGCGGGAGATCGGCAACCGGATCATCAAGGATTACCCGGAGCAGGCGCGCGAGTGGCGGATCGAGGAGATCGTCATGCGGGCGTGGGCCGGCGAGTGACCAGCATGATGAACATCATGGCGTGGGTGACGAACAGCGCCGGGACGATGAACGCGGGGATGTAGTACGCGGCGCCCACGTCGGGCCGGAGGGTGATACCCCGGTAGTACGCGTTGATGAGGTCCGCCGCGCCCACCACGTTGGCGATCCAGGCCAGCGGGATGGCGGCCCGCGAGCGCGCCCTCACCGCGAAGAGCGCGGCGAAGGCGAGCGCGGAGGCGATCAGGTCCCCGTAGGCCGTGGGGTTGGCGAAGGCGGGCGGGAGCGGGCTCTTCACCACCGTGGGAACCAGGAAGACCAGCCCCACGTAGCGGAAGGCGTGCACGAACAGGAGCGGCGCCAGCGCGTCCGGCCACGGCTGCGCCGCCAGGCGAGGGGCCACGTACCAGCGCGCCAGCAGGCCCCAGGTCAGGAAGCTCATCGCGATCTGCAGGCCGAAGATCTGGAACGGGTCCATGGCGCGCCTCCTAGCGCAGTTCCAGCTTCTCCGCCCCGAGGAACCGGGCCAGCCGCTCCGCCTCCTCGCCCACGCCGCGCCGGACCCGGGCGGGGAGCGTGGCGAACGGCTCCACCTCGACCTTCAGCGCCTTCCCCTTCCGCTCGTGCCGCCACACCCCGGCCATCCTCCCGTCCACCAGCACCACCGCGGAGATCCACCCCTGGTTGCGGAACACCTGCGGCCGGTGCCGCGCATGCGGGAGGAAGCGGTCCGCCCCGGCGGACGCCACCAGCACGTACTGGTCGAATCCGGGGAGGAGGCGGACGCCCGCGACTGGCGCGGCGTTCCGGAGCTCGTCCCGGTCCTTCGCCAGCGCGAACGCCCGCTGCCCGTCCACCTCCACCTCGCACAGCTCGTCCCGCAGGGGCTCCAGCGCTCGCTTGCCGGCCGCGCCCGCGAAGCCCCACCAGCGCGACAGCTCCGCCACCGACGCCGGCCCGTGCGCGGCGAAGAAGCGCCGCAGCACCTCCAGGAGCGCCGCGTCCGGCCCCAGGGGCGTGCCGCCCGGCTTCACCGCCGCCAGCCAGTCGCGCGGGTTGACGAAGCTCACGTTCTGCCCGCGGCTGGGGCCGAAGCAGAGCTTGCCGTGGTACGAGGCCGGCTTCAGCGCCATGCCCCAGCTGTTGCGCACCGGCCGCGCCACCCGCTTCGACGTCGCCTTCTCCACCGCCGCCGCCAGCTCCTCGCGGGTGTGCGGCCGCGCGTCCAGCGCCGTCCCCACCGCCTCCAGCAGCCGCTCCATCTCCCCGGCGGTGACCTGGCAGTACCGGAGCCACGCCGGCCGCAGGTAGTGGCGGTAGGTGGAGAGCGCGGCCTGCCACAGCCCGTACTCGCGCGAGGGGAGCAGGTGCAGCGTCCCCCGCATCGCCCACGTCTTGAGCAGGCTCCGCTCCTCCCAGAGCGCCTTCCCCACGAAGCCCGGCGGCAGCGACTCCACCCGCGCCCAGAGCATCAGCTCCGCGCAGGAGAGCACCTGCGCCTGCAGGCCGCACAGCTCGGAGGCGACGCCCAGCGCGGCGCGAGCGGGCGCGCGCGCGTGGAGCCGGTGGCGGACCTGCCGGAAGCCGACGAGGTGCGAAGCGCGCAGCTTCATCCGAAGCCGCTCAGCTCCCCTCCACCACCTTCTTGATCTCCCCCAGCACGTCGTCCGCCTTGCCGGGCGCCTTCATCCAGCCGGCGGCGTACTCGCTCCGGAGGTAGAGCTCGCCGCCCGCGCCGCGCGCGACGTCCACCCACCCCACGGCCTTGCCCTTGCGGAGGTAGTCGATGTGCCCCTCCACCTTGGGCTCGCCGGAGGCGGGCGTCTCGCCCTTGCCCAGCACCTCCATCCCCATCATGCGCCATACCTTGTCCGCCCAGTTGCGGGCGAAGTCGTCCGGCTTGCCCTTGGCGGTGACGTGGACGGTGACGCCGTTGTCCTCGACGGTCTGCTGGAAGTCGCGTTGCTTGTCGCCCGCCTTCACCACGAACCCGTCGAACTCGGTCGGCTTGAAGGTGTGGAGCCGTTTGTCCATCAGCTGGTTCTGGCCGTTCTCCAGCTGGGAGACGAGGTTCTGGGGCACCAGGTAGATGGTCCCGTCCGGGGCCATCAGGTACGGCGAACCGGCGCCCACCACCGGGTTGCTCACCTTGAACGCGGTCTCCTTCCCGTCGCGCCGGGTGACGGTCAGGGTGCGCCTCGGCTCGTTCAGCCCCAGCTCCTTCAGCTTCTCCGGCGGCTGCTTCCCCAGCGAACGCGTGGCGCGCAGCGGGGTGAACTTCTCCAGCAGCCGGTCCGCCGCCTCGTTGCCCTTGGTCTCCCGCGGCGGGATGGGCGGCGGCATCGGCGGGGCCGTCACGGCGCCCCCGTCCGCCAAGCCGGGCCGCACCGTGGGAGTGATCGACTTGGGCAGCACGCCCGCATCCTCCGCGCCGGGGACGCGCGACACCGGGGCCCCTCCGTCCGGGGAAGTGGGCGTCACCGGCGGTACGGGCGCCGGCTTGGGCACCGGGATGGAGCGGACCCAGACCTCGTCGCCGCGCCGCGACACCTCGAACGTGAGCTCCGGGCTCTGGATGCGCACCGACTGGAGGTCCGACTTGCCCAGGTCCAGCGCCACCACCGAGTCGGGCGTGGAGGTGTCCGGCTCGCGCTGCCAGGTGGCGTACGCCGCCACCAGCGCCACCGCCGCCAGCCCGCCCTGGACCGCCGCCGATCTCGCCTTCATCGCCGCCCTCCGCGCCGCCGGGTGATGATCAGCCCCGCCGCCATCACCAGGCCGGGGACCAGGAAGATGGTGGAGTAGAACCACCAGGCCTCGTCCTTCTTGGTGTGCTGGACGGGCACGTCCACCTCGGAGTTGACGGTGCCCTGGATGGCCTCGTCACCCACCAGCCACTTCACGGCGTCGAAGGCGAAGTAGGCCGGGCCCTCGTAGCGGATGATGGGGTCCGTGAGCACGTCGGAGTCGCCCAGCACCAGCACCCGGCCCTCCTCCTCCGCCTTCACGTCCCTCGACCTCCGGTAGGTGACGGCGGCGGCCACCTCCCAGGCCTTGCGCTGTTCGCCGGCGGCCGCGTCGAAGTCGAAGTTGCCGTTGAGGTCCAGCCAGGTCGTGGGCTCCGCGTGCACCGTGTAGTCGATGGACAGCTCCCGGGGCCGGTCCTTGATCTCCTGGGCGTCCTGGATCGGGCCCGCGCCCAGCAGCACGATCGGCGCGCGCTTGCCCAGCTTGGCCACCGAGGTGACCGACGGGTGCGAGGAGTAGCTGCTGGTGACGATGTTGTACTTGTCGCTCGGCTGGTGCTTGACGGTGGCGTAGATGGTGTCCGAGGCGAGCGGGGTGGGCGTGAACTTCAGCCCGAACGGCTTGAGCAGCTCGGCGTAGTCCTGTCCCCCCTCCGGGTCGAGCGCCAGCATCAGCCGCCCGCCCCCGTGCACGTAGTCCACCAGCGCGGCCGCCTCCTCGGGGAGGAACTTCCCGGTGGGGCCGACGATCAGCACCGCGCCGGCGGCCTTGGGCACCCCGGCCGCGAGGCCGGTGGAGGCGCTCAGGTCCGTCAGCTCGTAGTTCTGCGCGCGGAGGAAGCTGCGCAGCTCGCGGATGGTGCCGCGCTTGTCCTCCGGCTTGGCGTTGTCGTCCGCGCGCTCGCCGTGGCCGCCCACGAAGTAGATCTGCCGCTTGGACCGCGCCACCAGGAGGATCCGCTTCTGCGCCTCCTGGTCCAGGTTGCGCAGCTGGGACCGGGCGCTCTCCAGCACCGTCCCCAGCGACAGCAGCTCGTGGCGCGCCCCGCGCGAGAAGACCAGGAAGCCGTTGCCGCTCACCCCCAGCTCCTTGGCCTTCGCCACGTCCACCGCCTGGTCGTAGGACTTCACCTGGAGGAACGGCGAGTCGGGCTTGAGCAGGTCGAGGTAGTCCTGCGCCTGCTCCTTCACCTCGTTCGCCGGCGGGAAGAAGAGGGAGACCTCCATCGGCTCCTGCAGCGCCCGGACGATGTTGTGGGTGGCCTCGCCCGGCTTGGCGGTGCGGAAGTAGGAGAGGTCCCACTTCGGATCGCGGTTGGAGAAGACGTAGACGGCGGCGAAGGCGAACACCAGGGCGAAGGAGAGCCCCAACCCGGCGTAGAGCGCGGCGCGGACGCGGGCGGCCTCGATCACCGCCGCGCGCGCCATCCCCAGGTAGGAGACCTCCACCATCAGGAGGGGCAGGAGCGAGCACGCCATCGCCGCCGGCCAGAGCGCGGCCAGCGACGTGGCCAGCTTCGGCCACGACTTGTCCAGCGGCTGGTCCAAAAGCGCCTTCATCGCGTCCGACTGGAGGAAGTAGAGCGCCAGCGAGCCCAGGCCCAGCACGCTCAGCCAGAAGAGGACCCGCTCCGCGCCGCCCGCGCCCCTGGCGTGCGCCTTCTGGTCCACCACCCGCATCCGGAACCCCCGGATGGCCGTGGCGATCGCCGCCACCGCCACGCCGGCGATGCTGAGGATGAGCCGCTCCGTCCCCGACCCCAGGGCCCGCTCGCCCGCGTAGACCAGCACCATCCCGGCGGCCAGCGCCGCGGACCAGATCCAGCTGAACGAGGTCAGGGGGCGGCCGGTGTCCGCCTTCGCCATCCCGCTCCGGGGCTGCGCGCTCATCGCCACCGCCTCGCTTCCAGGACCCGGGTCGACGCGAACAGACCCAGGTAGGTGACCACCAGGTAATAGACGATGTCGCGCACGTGGATGATCCCCGCCATGAAGGGCGTGTAGTGCTGGTTCCAGAGGGCCATGGCGCTCAGCACGTCCGAGAACGGCCGCTCCGTCTTGCTGGCCAGCATCCAGGTCATGGTGAGGGCGACGGCCATCACCCCGCTGACGATGATGGCCACCACCTGGCTCTTGGCCAGCGCGGACCCCAAGGTGCCGATGGCCACCGACGCGGACCCGATGAGGAGCAGGCCCAGGTAGCCGGCGAAGAGGTGCCCGAAGGAGATCTTCCCGTGCACCATGATCAGCCCCGGCATGAAGAGCGTGGTGGCGAGGAAGAGTCCCAGGAAGGCGAGGGCGGAGAGGTACTTGCCCATCACCACCTCCACCTCCCGGACCGGCGACGAGTAGAGCAGCGCCACCGTCCCGCTCTGCTGCTCTTCGGCCAGCAGCCGCATGGAGAGGAGCAACCCGACCACGACGGTGAAGAACGACGCCCAGCGGAAGTAATCGGACAGCACCTCCGAAGAGCGCTGCTCGCCGTTGGAGAGGATCGCGGCGTTGAACACCAGGGACAGCAGGAACAGCACCAGGGCGATGATCACGTACCCGCTCAAGGTGCGCAGGTACGACGCCAGCTCCCGCCTGGCGATGAGCCACATCGCGCGCATCTCAGGCCGCCTCCTGTTTGGCCGCGGCGTCCGGCGCGCCCGCGGTGAGCTTGAGGAAGATGGACTCCAGCCGGTCGTCGACCCGGTCCAGCCGGAGCAGGTCCACGCTGGCGTTCACCAGGGCGCGGGCGATCTGCGGCCGCAGCTCGGTGCCGGCCTCCACGCGGAGCACCGACAGGTCGCTGCCCTCCGACACCACGGTGACGCCGGTGACGCCGCCCACGCCGCGCACCACCTCCGCCGCCCGCGCCGCCGCGCCGTGCACCTCGATCTCCACCGCGCCGCCCGCGCCCGCGCGCCGGGCCAGCTCCGCCTCGGTGCCCTGGGCGACGATCTCCCCCGCCTGGATGACCAGCAGCCGGTCGCAGATCTGGCTGATCTCCGAGAGGATGTGGCTGGAGACGAGCACGGTGTGATCGCCCTTGAGGCTGCGGATCAATGACCGCATCTCGATGATCTGCACCGGGTCCAGGCCGGAGGAGGGCTCGTCCAGCACCAGCAGCGCCGGCTTGTGCACCACCGCCTGCGCCACCCCCACGCGCTGGCGGTAGCCGTGGGAGAGGCTGGAGATCAGCTCCCGGTCCACCTCGCGGGTGGCGGTGCGCTCCTCCGCCTCCTCCACCAGCGCCCGCGCCTTCCCCGGCGCCACCCCGTGCAGCTGGGCGACGAAGGTGAGGTACGAGCCGACCGTCATCTCGTCATAAAGCGGCGGCGTGTCCGGGAGGAAGCCGATCCGCTTTCGAGCCTCGTGCGGGTCGGAGATCGCGTCTACCCCGTCTATCCGGAGGTGTCCGGAAGTGGGGAGCAGGACGCAGCCCAGGATCTTCAGGGTGGTACTCTTGCCCGCGCCGTTCAGTCCCAGAAACCCGATGACCTCGCCCTTTTTGATGGAGAAGCCCAGGTCTTTGATGGCGGCGTGGGCGCCGTAGTACTTGGTGAGGCCTTCGACCTCGATCATTTGCCGGCAGCCCTCGTGGAAAAAACGCCGGTCTTCTTCGACAGAGCAGGCCCGGGTGTCAAGGAGTTCGTGGGTTGAGCGTGTCCAACGATTCCCGACAGGCGTCCCTGGTGGATCGAGCCGTGAAGGTGTTCCAACAGGGGGGCCTGGTCGC
>DASRBA010000006.1:0-41047 GCA_035637895.1 Myxococcaceae bacterium | reverse complement strand
CGCCTCCGCCGCCTGGTCCGCGACCTGCCCATCTACGCCTTCCCCAAGGCGGAGCTGGAGAAGCGCCACCCGGTGCTCACCCGCCTCTTCCACCTGGAGCTGCCGCCCATCGGCTCGCCGGGCTTCCCGCATCCGGGCACGCGCGGAGGGTTCGCGGAGCTGTTCGAAGCCCTGCTGTTGCGAAAGCGGTGACTAGGGGATTCCGCCCTATCGCGCCGCGCGTCCGGGTGTTTAGAGTCCTGGCGTGCAGTTGGTCCTCCGGTCCGTCAACGACCAGTTCTTCGACCAGATCGTCTTCCCCATCTTCGAGATGGGGATGGTCAGCTCCGAGTCCGCGCTGGCGCACCTGCGCCCGCAGCTGTCCGACGAGCGGACCGGGATGCTGGTCGAGCTGCTCCTGGATCGCGGCGCCGCGCAGGGCACCGCGCTGTGGGGCCTGGACCAGGACCTGTGGCACGAGACGGTCCACCGCCTCCTCTTCTCGGACTGGGAGCAGGTGGACGGCCTGTGGCGCGTCCGGGCCGAAGACCCGGGCTTCGCCGCCGACTGGGGCCTGCTGCTCCACCTGGCGCTGATGGTGGAGAGCCCGCACTACCCCTACGACGACGAGAAGCAGTCGCGCGCCATCATCCAGCAGCTCACCGCCGAACCGGCGCCCAACCTGGGCCTGGCGGCGTTCTTCGCCGGGCTGTGGGACCCCACCCCGCGCTTCCCGGCGCACGAGGTGCTCTCCACCACCAAGGACCGCGGCCTCTACCGGGCCGGCGAGGTGTGCGTGGCGGACTGGTCCTACCGGCCGGCGGGCGCGGTGGCGCTGTGGGCGCGCCAGCTCTCCACCAAGCTGGGCCGGATGCTCCGCCGCGAGGAGACGCGCCTGCAGCTCACGCTCCCGGACTCCAAGCCGGTGCTGGACTACTGGACCGGCGCGCAGGCCGCGTCCCCCTACCTCCCGGTGCCGTACTCGGGGCTGGGCGGCAAGAGCCACCTGTGGGTCGAGCGCATCGGGGAGATCACCGCGCAGGTCCGCGCCGCCGCGGCGGCGGGGAAGGGCCTGTCGATGATCGTCACCCGGTCGACGGGGTCTTTCGAGGAGCGGTACCTGTAGCCGCCGGCGGAGGCGGGTTGGCGGCCTGGTCGTCCAGGAACCACTGGCGGAGCTGGCCCACGGCGGCCGGGTCGTCGATCAGGTCGCCCAGCTCGCGGTTCTTGAACATCGCGTTGTCGCTGAAGTTCTGGGAGCCGACGAAGGCGCGGTCGTCCGCCACCATCGCCTTGGCGTGCAGGTAGTCGGTGGTCATCTCCGAAGCGGTGATGCCGGCGGCCTGCAGCTTCTTGAGCGCCCAGGCGTTGCCGTCGGTCCCGCTCTGCGGGTGGGCGGCCAGCACCTGCACGTCGACGCCGCGCCGCTTGGCGGCGATGAGGTGTTCGACCAGGGCGGAGTTGGTGAGCTCCTGGTTGTAGACGGAGAGGGTCTGCCGCGACCGAGCGATCGAGACGGACGGTCATCGGGAGTTCCTGAGGGCTGCGGGGAGGCTGCCCGATTGTCCGGGAAGGCGCGTCCCGGGGTGCGCGAGCTCCATCTACGTCGCCTGCGCCGGGAGCTCCTCCCTCTCGGGCGCCGAGAGACTGTCCCTACGGGGACGTCCGCATTGGTACGGGTGGCGAGGGTGTGTTTCGTGGCCACGAAACCTTTCCTGGCCATGAAAAGGGGCGTATGCTTTCACGGCCACGAAACGAATGGCCTCCTCGACCCCCAGCGCTTCCGCACGGTTCAAGGTCCTGATCGATTCCTTGTTCGATCAATTTGGCCGGGCGTTCCAGGAGGCCGGCTGGTCGGTGCAGCGGGAGCCTGTGGGCGGACCGGAAGGCTACGTGGCGGACTTCGTGCTGGAGCGGAAGCCGCACCGGTACGTGGCGGAGCTCCGCGTCGCCCGGGAGGCCCGCCGCCCGGAGCTCCCCGCGCTTCTGGCGGACGCGTACGTGCGCGCGCAGGCCGGTGCCCGCGCGCACGGCGCCAAGCCCCTCGCGGTCGTGGGCGCGCCGGCGATCTCCGATGAGTGGTCCGCGTTCCTTGCTGATCACGCGGCCCGGTTCTTCGGCAAAGCCGCCTGGGGAATCATCGACGGTCGAGGTCGGCTGGAGCTTCACGGGCCAGGCCTGGAAGGATTCCGGCGCCGTCCTCGCACGCTTCCGCTGACCCCGTCTCGCCAGCCGCCGGATGTCTTCTCGGACCGCGGGCAGTGGATGTCGAAGATCCTCCTTGCTCCCGACCTGCCGGAACACCTCCTCGAGGCGCCGCGCGGGCCCGTCTCTGGCCCAAGCGACCTCGCCGAGTTGGCCGAGGTCTCGGTGCCGAGCGCGTCGCGCTTCCTGAGCAGGCTCGAGGAGCTCCGGTACCTCAACCGCTCCAACGGAGTGACCCTCGTCCGTCGGGAGCGGTACCTCGCCGACTGGCGGCGGGCGTCGCGCTTCGTCGGCGTGGAGCGCTCCTGTCGCTGGCGCGGCCCGTCGCGCCGCCCTTTCGCCGAGGTTCTGTTGGAGCATGCCGAGGCCGGATTCCGCGCGTGCTTCGGGCTCTTTGCGGCGTGCGAGCGGCTCGGTCTGGGCTTTGTCCGAGGCGCACCAGTCCACCTCTATGTCGACGACTCGAGCGATTTGGTGCTGGAGCGCCTCGGGCTGGCTCCTGCGTCCAAGGGCGAGCGCGTCGATCTGTTCGTGCGCGAGCCGATGTTCTTCGAGTCCATTTTCCGCGGGGCAGTGGAGCGGGACGGCGTACCCGTGGCGGACGTGCTTCAGTGCTGGCTCGACGTGGCAGATCATCCCGTCCGCGGCGCCGAGCAGGCAGAGCGGATCTGGAAGCGCGTCCTCCAGCCTCAGCTCATCGAGAGGTGGGCCTGATGGCGGCGCTCACGGATCGCGAGGCGTTCGCGCGACTGGTCATTGCCGTAGAGCCGTACCTGGACGCCCTCGTCTTCGTGGGTGGCTGGGCCCACCGCCTCTACGCCTTCCACGAGCTCGCCGATCCGATCGATTTCGAGCCGCTCGCCACCGACGACGCCGACCTCGCGGCGCCGGCACGCCTCCAGGTCCGCAAGGAGACGCTCGCGGCTCGGCTCAAATCGGCGGGCTTCACGGAGGAGTTTCGCGGCGAGGACACGCCTCCGATCAGCGAGTACCACCTCGGCGAGGAGGAGGCCGGTCTCTACGTGGAGTTCCTCGCGCCGCTGGCGGGCGGGAGCATGAGCAGGAAAGGGAAGCCCAGGGACACGGCGCTCGTCGGCGGGGTGACCGCGCAGACGCTCCGGTACGTGGATCTTCTCCTCGAAGCTCCATGGTCGGTGCGGATTCACCAGCGCCTCGGATTTCCGGTCGGGAAGGAAGGCTTCCAGATCCGGATCCCGAACCCCGCGAGCTTCATCGCGCAGAAGATGCTGGTCCTCGACCGACGTGCGCCGTCGAAGCGGCCCAAGGACCTTCTCTACATGCACGACACGCTCGTGTTGTTCAGCCAGGAGCAGGCTGCGCTCCGCGCCTCATGGCAACTCGTCCGGGCGGCGCACGTGGCGAGGACGCTCAAGGAGCAAGTCGAGCGCCGCTTCGGGCGGGTGGACGACCTGGTCCGCGAGGCGTGCCGGATCGCCGAGGAGACGGGCCGGCCTTCTCCGCCCACGCCAGAACGGTTTGCCGAGCTGTGCTTGGCCGGGACCCGGGCGATCTTCACCGCGGACTGAGCGCGTTCTTGCGGGGAGATCCGCCGCGCAGGGCTGCCCACCGGCGCGTGAGCTGCGTGGTGAGCCATTCCCAGAGGTAGTTCCAGGCGATGCACGCGCCCATCGTGAGGGCGATCAGCGCCACCGTCAGCCCGGTGTACTCCCACCAGCCGCACTGGTCCCGCCAGAAACGGACGAAGCAGAGCCCGAAGATGGGGATGTAGATGAAGACCTCGTGGAAGAAGTACCCGCCCAGCGAGTTGGTGCCGAAGAAGCCCAGCAGCCGGAGCGGCGGCAGCTTCTCCGCGGCCTTCACCCACCGCTCCACGCCCATCAGCACCACCGTCACCCCCATCACCTTCGCGATCCGGATCCCCGCCTCCGCCGGGCTGGTCACCCACTCGTTGTGCGGCGGGTAGGCGGCGACGATCTGCGGCCGGAAGAAGTCCAGGACCATGCCCACCGCGAGGAGGATGAGGCACGCGCGCAGCAGGCCCTTGACCCCCGCGCGCGACGTCTCCGCGCCGAGCGCCAGGCCGATCAGCGCGTAGCCCAGCCACGGACAGAGCGGGAACATCGACCCGCTCTTCGGGTTCACGAGGTGACCGAAGGCCCCCTGGGCGTACTCCGCGAAGGGCGAGAGCGCGAACACCAGGAACCCCAGCGACGGCGCGACGATGCTCAGCACCAGCGGGCGCGGCGCCAGCGCCGCCGCCAGCGCCAGGCAGATGACGAGCGAGAGGGCGATGCAGTGGAGGATCTCCACCCGGTTCCAGCTGGACAGGTAGTGCAGCCCGTTGAGGAAGACGATGGTGTAGGCGGCGGCGACCGCGAAGACCTCCGCCACCCGCTTGGACGTCTTCTTCACCCGGTCCCGCAGCTTCCCCGCCATCGCCGCGCGCACCAGGATGAGGCCCAGCGAGAAGCCCGCGGCGAGGATGAACGACGGCGCCACCAGCCCGTCCAGCCGCACCAGGATGTGGAAGGCGCGGGAGACGCGGAGCTGAGGCGTCATCAGCACCATCGCGTGGCACTGGATCATGAACAGCACCGCCAGGCCGCGGAGCCAGTCCACGGCCAGGATCCGCTGCTGGGCAGAGGTGGAGGAGCTCAGGCGCGAGCCTCCTTGCCGGAGCGCGGCGGGCCGCCCGCGGGCAGCTCGGCGGCGACGGCGGCGTGGACGGCGCGCTGGGCCTGGCGGAGCTCGTCGAAGATGCGCTCGGCGTCCATCACCGTGCGCATCGCCAGGCCGCAGGCGGGGGTGAGCAGCACGTGCGAGAGGGCGGCGGGGAACGACGCCCGGCCCAGGGTGGCGCTGAGGGACGCCTCGACGGAGTCCACCAGCTCCGGGATGGCGTAGGTGGCGTCCAGGTTGGTGGGGACGATGCCCAGCGAGAGCGTCGCCCCGGAGCCGAGGAAGCGCTTGAGCGCGCCGGCGTCCTCCAGCACCGCGTCCAGCGACAGGCGGACGTCGATGGAGAGGACGTCCAGCACCCCCAGGTCGAGGACGGCGGGCCAGTCGGTGTTGCTGCAGCAGTGCAGGCCCACCAGCGCGCCCTCGCGGCGGAGCGCCATGGCCAGCACCTTCAGCTCCTGGAGCGCGAGCAGGTGCCGCGCGTCGTTGCGGTCCAGCGCGTAGAGGCCGGGCTCGTCCAGGTAGAAGAGCGGGGTGGCGTTGGTGCGGCGGACGGCCTTCACCATCGCCAGGGACTTGGCGAGCAGCAGCCGGAAGATCTGCTGGTCCAGCGCCGGCACGTCCGCGGTGGGGCGGCCGTCGGAGGTCTTGGCCACCCAGCGGACGGTGCAGGGGCCGGCGATCTGCACCTTGGCCAGCGCCAGCTTCCGGTTCTCCACCTCCCACAGGAACGGGCGGAAGGCGCGGCAGGCCTGCGGGGTGGGTTCGAAGGAGGTGAGGGCGTCGGACTGGAGGGCGGCCTCGATGGAGAGGCCGAACGCCTCCCGGGACCGCTCCCACTCCGCGATGTCCACGGTGGTGATGCCGTCCGCGTCGAAGCGCAGGCCGGGGAGGCCGTCCAGGGCGGAGGCGATCATCAGCTCCCCTGGGGCGCCGGAGGGGAGCTGCGGCAGGTAGGGGATGTCCACCTGGAGCGCCATCTGCAGCGCCATCTCCAGCTGCGTGTGCGGCAAGCTGCCGATGCCCGTGGTGGCGCAGGGCGGCAAGAGTGAGAGGGCCTTCCGGACGTTGGGCGCGCTCATGGCGACGGAGCATAGCGCCCGCTGGCCCGTCACCGGCGGGTCAGTGGCGCGTCAACGTGGGGGCGAGAGCAGTCGACGTGGCGGGATCGCCGGGTTTTCATGGCACACCGGTTGCTCAACGTGCTCCAGCAACCCAACTCAGCCCAGGAGAAAACGACATGCCGAACCCTCCCATCACCCCCACCGCCGCTGGGACCTGGGCCCCCTCGGGGCCCATTACCGTCCAGGCGGGCTCCGTCATCCGGATCAACGGCAACCCGACCAGCAGCCAGACCGTCGACGTCGGCAGCGGCTCGGTCCCCACGCCGGTGCCAAACACCGGTACGCCGGCCTTCTCCGGCACTCCGCCGAGCATCAGCGTGGGGAAGAGCGTGATCCTCTCCTACACCATCAGCGCCAAGTGCACGCTGACCAACCTGGGCTCGAGCAGGACCGGCAACCAGATCGAAATCGATGTCTCTACCCCCGAACCCTAGGACGACTGACGGCGACGAGGGCGACGATCACCGCGGCTCCTCGGCCAGCCATCGCCCGAGCGCCTCCCGTCGATCGCTCCACGCCGGGACCAGGTTCGGGTTGGCGCTCAGCGCCGCGGTCAGCTCGTCCGCGGCGCGTTGCAGGATCTCCAGTCGCCTGCCGGCAGCGGCCCGGCCACCCTCCAGCGCCATCACCCACGCTCGGAGCGCTCGGGCCTCCGCCCACCCGGGCCGCGCCACGAGCATGCCGTCCACCAGCCGCCGGGCCTGCTCCAACGCCCGGGTCCCGGCGGCGGACGGCCGCTCTGCGTAAGCGAGGCAGAAGCTGACGTCGTCGACGCGGAGCTCGTCGAGGTCGGGTTGCGCCTTCATGCCCTCCTCGTAGACGGCTTGCGCGGCCTCGAACGGTGCACCCCGGAGCGCGCCCATGCCCCCGGCGCCAGCGACCGCCAGCCAGGTCAGCTCGTCCGGTGGCCCCTTGGCGCGCGCCGCCTCCGCCGCGGCGCGCGCCGCCGCCAGGGATGGATCCGGGCTCCGCCCTCGCGCCAGGTCGAACCTCGCCAGTGAAAGCTGGGCGAGCGCCTGGAGCGCCAGGGGCATGGAGCCGTCCGGGACGAGCGCCGCCGCCCGGCGGCACGACTCCAGCGCGGCGGGCGCTCGAGACGTGGGGTCGGCTCCCAGCTTGACCCGGAGGCGGAGCTCCAGGACGGCCGTCTCCGCGAGGTTGAGCGCGGCGGACGGGTGCTTCGGCTCCTGTGCCTGCATCCGTTCGAACTCGCCCCGGGCGCGCTCCAGCGACGGGAACGGATCCCGGCCGGCATCCCACTCGGCGAGCGCGACGTCGAGATGGACGGTGCCGAGGCCGTTGCGCAGGGCCAGGAGATTCGGGTTCCGCTCCAGGCCCTGCCGGTACTGGTCGATCGCCTCGTTCAGCATGGGGAGGGGATCGCCGCCGCGCGCGCGGGCGCGCAGGGCGAGCGACTGGCTGATGCGGCCCAGGTAGTTGTAGGCCACGACGAACTGAGGGTTGAGGCGCCTGGCCTTCTCCACCGCCTCCCGCGCCCGGTTCAGATCGGCCTCCGGCTCCTTGGCGCGTGGGGATTGGGCCCGGGCGAAGTACGCCCTCCCCAGGTTGAGCCATCCCACCGGCCAGTGATCATCCAGCCGGGTGACGGTCAGGTATGCGTCGATCACCTGCTCCCGGTGAGTCGCGCCGTCCTCTTGCCGCGCGTCCTCTGCTTCCGCCAGCGAGTTGAACGCCAGGCCCCGCAGGAGGAAGTACTCCGCGTCCTGGTCGGCTGGGTTCCCTCCCTCCAGGAGCTCCGTGGCGCGGCGCAGGTCGGGGCGGGGGTCTTTCTTTCGCTCCTCGAGGACGCGGCCCCGCAGCCGGTGCACCTGGGAGAGCTCCATCCGGGCGCGGAACAGCGCGGGCCCGGCGTCCACGGCCTTCGTCGCCGCCTCCTGCGCGCGCGCCAGCGGCTCCTCCACCTCTCCGCCGTGGGTGAGGCGGAACTCCGCCAGCCGCCGGTGAAGCTGCGACCTCAGCAGCCACCCCTCCGCGTCGTCCGGATCCGCCGCCTGCGCGCTCTCCAGCGCCTGCACGCCGCGGTCGTAGTGGGGCTGGACGTCGCCGCCGCCGTACAGCTCGCTCATCAGCGCGAACAGTTCCAGCCGCGCCAGCGCCCGGTCCAAAGAGGGCAGTGACCGCGCCGCTCCAGCCGCGGACTCGTAGGCCCTCCGCCCCGCGGCGAAGTCGGAGCGCTGGCCCTGCTGGTCACCGCGCTCCCACCGCGCGAAGGAGCGGGCCCAGAAGATGTCGCCGCGGAGCTGCGCTGCCTCGTAGAACCAGGGGAGCGCCTCGCCGATGGCGTCGAGGCGGGCGAGCGCGTCGTCGTACCGCTGCTCGTAGAACGCCAGGAGCGCCTGGACGTACTCCGCCGAGGGGACGTCCGCGCCGGCGCTCTGGCGCAGGTACTCCAGCACCGGCGCCTGGTAGAGGCGCTGCACCTCCGCCCACCGCGCCTTGCGCCGATCCTGATCCTGGATCCGCTGCGCCTCGCCCAGCTTCTCCTGGTACTCGTGGCCCAGCGCCAGCGCCAGCGCGTACGCCACCCGCGGCTCGCGAAAACCGGCGTCCCACGCCGCACGCAACGCCTGGAGCGCCTTCCCGTGCTCGTCCAGCGCCAGGTACCCGCGCCCCAGCGCGTACTGCCCGGGCCCCACCGCGCGCGCGCCGCCCTTGCGGATCTCCTCCTCCAGCTCCGCCATGCTCGCCCGCAGCGCGGCGCGGTCCTTCCGGATGTCGTGCAGCGGCGCCAGGGCGGCGTAGCGGGCGCGGGCCTCGATGCTCTCCACCCGCTCGGTGAATCGCCGGGCCAGTTGCTCGCGCAGGGCCGCGTCGCGGCGGGTGACGGCGACCCAGCCGGCGGCCACCGAGACCACCAGCAGCGCCGCCGCGCCGGCCGCGAGGACCGCCCGGTACTTCCGCGCGCGCCGGCGGAGCCGGTACCACAGCCCGGCGCGCGCCTGGATGGGCTCCCCGGCGAGGAACCGATCCAGGTCCTCCGCCAGCGCCCGCGCCGAGTCGTATCGGGCGGAGCGGTCCTTCTCCAGGCACCGCAGCGCGATGGCGCCCAGGTCCTCCGGGACGTCCGGGTCCAGCGCCCGCGGTGGCCGCGGCTCCTCCACCTGGATGCGGGCGAGCACCTCCAGCGCGTTCTCGCCGGAGATCGGCGTCCGGCCGGTGAGCAGCTGGTACAGCGTCGCGCCCAGGCTGTAGACGTCCGCCCGCCGGTCCAGCCGGTTCACCTCGCCGCGCGCCTGCTCCGGCGACATGTAGTGCGGGGTGCCGAGCACGGAGCCCGTCGCGGTGTCGCTCTGGTTCCACGGTCGCGCCAGGCCGAAGTCCACCACGTACGGCCGCAGCGGCCCCTCCGCCTGCTCCACCATCACGTTGGCCGGCTTGAGGTCCCGGTGGATGAGGCCCACCCGGTGCGCTTCGTGGACCCCCAGCGCCACGTCGCGCATCACGATGGCCCTCTGCTCGGTGGTGAGGGTCGGCCCCACTTCATTGAGCGGCACGCCGTCCACGAACTGCATGGCGATGAAGGTAAGGCCCGAGACCTCGCCCACCTCGAACACCTTGCACACGCGTTCGTGGTTGACGCGCGCCTGGGCGCGGGCCTCCATCAGGATGCGCCGCGTGAGGTCCGGGTCGTCGCCGCGGACGAACTTGAGCGCCACCTCTCGCTGGAGACGCAGGTCGAAGGCGAGGAACACGCGCCCCATCCCGCCCTGCCCGAGGAAGCGGATCGGCCGGTAGCGGTCCCAGTTCGGTACCGGGAATGGAGGGACTCCGGGCTCTGGGCCACGCCCGCGTTCGTCCGGCGTGGGCGCGGCGGGGTCGGGGAGCGGATCGACCGCGGCCTCCACGGCGGGCGCCGGCCGCGGCGGGAGATACGTCGACGCTTCGAGCGCCTCCGCCCGCTTGCGCTCCGCTTCGTCGCCGTCGTGCATCGCCGCCTCTGGGGAACCCGCAGCTTGGCGCATCCCGGAGAGCCGCGGAAGGCACCGTCAACCAGTGGACCCTGTCAGGGGTAGATTTGCGGGTGGTCCTCATGGCCGAACCGCTCGCCAGCATCACCACGGTCAACGTCGGGAACCGCTCCGGCGGGGCGGACGCGCCGCGCATCCCGGCGCTCACCATTATCTCCCACACCGCCATGTCGCGAGCCGGCGAGCGGGTGGTGCTGTCACTGGGGGAAGAGATTGCGATCTCGCGGCTCTCGCCGGAGCTCAAACGCCCCGGAGTCGCGACCGCGCGGCCGCTCGAGGACCCCAGCATCAGCCGCAAGCCGTTCACGCTTGCGCCCGGGCGGGCCGGTGGCGTGGTGATCCGCACCGGCGAAGGCGGCACCTCCGTGGTCGTCTCCGGCCAGCAGGTCCGCGGCGAGCGCGAGCTGGGGCCGGAAGTGCTGGCCGCCGGCGTGCCGCTGGTGCTGTCCGAACGCGTGGTGTTGTTGCTGCACCTGGTGGAGCCAGACGGCGGCGCGGAGGACTCGCTGGGGATGGTAGGAGAGAGCGCGGGGATCCGGCAGGTCCGCCAGCAGCTCCGGAACGTGGTCGACCTCGACGTCCCGGTGCTGGTGCGGGGCGAGACCGGCACCGGCAAGGAGAAGGTGGCGCAGGCGCTGCACGAACGCGGGCCGAGGGCGAAGGGGCCCTTCGTCAGCGTCAACCTGGGCGCGCTCTCCAGGGAGCTGGCCGCGGCGGAGCTCTTCGGCGCCAGGCGCGGGGCGTTCACCGGCGCGGACCGGGACCGCGAGGGCTATTTCCGCGCGGCCCAGGGCGGCACGCTGTTCCTCGACGAGGTGGGCGAGGCGCCGCCCGAGGTGCAGGTGATGCTGCTGCGCGTGCTGGAGACCGGCGAGCTACAGCCGGTAGGGAGCCCGGCGCCGATCAAGGTGGACGTCCGGCTGGTCACCGCCACCGACGCGGACCTGGAGGCGAAGATCCAGACCGGCCAGTTCCGCGCGCCGCTGCTCCACCGGCTGGCCGGCTACGAGATCCAGCTCCCGCCCCTGCGCGAGCGCCGTGAGGACATCGGCCTGCTCTTCACCCACTTCGCGCGCGAGGAGCTGGAGGCGCTGGGCGAGGCATGGCGACTGTCGCCGGATGACCCCAAGGCGGAGCCGTGGCTGCCGGCGGAGCTGGCGCTGGCGCTGCTGGGCTTCTCCTGGCCGGGCAACATCCGGCAGCTCCGGAACGTGACCCGGCAGCTGATCATCGGCAACCGCGGGCGCCCGTCGCTGCGGGCGGACGGCCGGCTCGCCCGGGAGCTGGGGCTGATCGCCACCACCGCTGCGCCGGGGCAGACGCCGGCGCAGCGCCCCGTTCCCACCACGCCCATCGCGCCCCTCCCGACCCCGACCCCGCGCCGGAAGCCCGCGGACGTCTCGAAGGAGGAGCTGGTGGCGGCGATGCGCGCCTGCGAGTGGGATCTCCAGGGCGCCGCGGATCGGCTGGGCCTCCCGCGTTCGTCCGTCTACCTCCTGATCGAGAAGTTCCCGGACCTGCGCACCGCCGGCGATCTCACCCCCGAGGAGATCGCCCGCTGCCACCAGGAATGCGGCGGGAGCCTGGACGAGATGGTGAAGCGGCTGGAGGTCTCGCGGCGCGCGCTCAGGCGGAGGCTCAAGGAGCTGGGCCTGGACGTCAGCGAGCCTTGATCAGGACACCGAGTAGTAGAACGCCGCCGGGTGGTGGAACACGAGGGCGGAGACGGACGCCTCCGGCTCCATCATGCAGCCGTCGGTGAGCCGCACGCCGATCTCCTCCGGCCGCAGCGCCTGGAAGAGCAGTTGCTGGTCCTCCAGCCTCGGGCACGCGGGGTACCCGAACGAGAAGCGCTTGCCCTGGTACTCGGCGCGGAAGCGCTCCAGCATGGTCAGCTCCGGCGGGTCCGCGAACCCCCACATCCGCCGCAGCTGCGCGTGGAGGAGCTCCGCGTACGCCTCCGCCGTCTCCAGCGCCAGCGCCTGCACCGCGTGCATCTTCAGGTAGTCGCCTTTGGCCTTGAACGCCTCCGCCAGCTCCCGCACGCCCTCGCCCGCGGTGGTGACGAACAGCGCCAGGGTGTCCGCCGGCTTCCCCGCCATCAGCGGCTGCACGAAGTCCGAGAGGCACACGCCGTCCTCGCGCTCCTGGCGCGGCAGGTCGAACGTCACCACCTCCGCCTTCCCGTCCGGTTGGAAGAGCCGGATGGCGTTCCCCTCGGAAGCGGCGCGGAAGAACTGGAACACGCTGCGCGGGCGCATCGCGCCGTCACGCAAGGTGGCCTTCAGCTCGTCCAGCACCGCCTTGAGCTCCAGCGCCTTCTTCCCCTCCTCGGTGGAGGCCAGCTGCGACTCCTGCGGCGTCCCCAGCGCCCGCGCCGCCGACCCGCGCGCCCCCAGGTGCCGGCCGTAGAGCATCACCGGGTTGACGAACTTCCAGATCTGCTCCAGCGGCGTGTTGGTGACGACGTGCCGCTCCAGGTCCGGCGGCTGGGGCAGCACCTCCACCAGCGGGATGTGCGCGGCGCGCGCGGTGCGCACCGGGGCCTTCACCGGCGCCGGCCGGGCGGCGCGCTCCTCCTGGAGCTTCGTCCGCCGGTCCTTCAGCTCCCCGCGCAGCGCCTCCAGCTGCGGCGGGTCCACGATGCGCTTGGCCAGCTCCAGCCCGCTCATCGCGTCCTGCGCGTACGCCACCGTCCCCGAGTAGGCGGGGGCGATCTTCGAGTCCACGAAGTTGCGCGACAGCGCCGCGCCGCCCACCAGGATGGGCGTCTCCACTCCGGCGCGGGAAAGGTCCTCCGCGGTGGCCACCATCTGCTGCGCGCTCTTCACCAGCAGCCCGGAGAGCCCCAGGATGTCCGGCCGGTGCTCGCGCACCGCCTCCACCAGCTTGTCCGGCGGGACCTTGATGCCGAGGTTGACCACCTGGAACCCGTTGTTGGCGAGGATGATCTCCACCAGGTTCTTGCCGATGTCGTGGACGTCCCCCTTCACCGTGGCCAGCACCACCTTCCCGCGCGTCGCGGTCTGGTGCTTGTCCATCTTCGGCTCCAGGTGGCTCACCGCCGCCTTCATCGCCTCCGCGCTCTGGAGCACCTCGGCGACGATCAGCTCGTTGGCGCCGAACAGCCGGCCCACCTCGTCCATCCCCTTCATCAGCGGGCCGTTGATGATCTCCAGCGGCCCCTGCTTCTGCAGCGCCAGCTCCAGGTCCTCGATCAGCCCGTCCCGCGAGCCTTCGATGATGTAGCGCTGCAGCCGCTCCTCCAGCGGCAGGGTGGACTTCACCGCCTTCTGCGGCTTGCGCTCGCGGAAGTGGGCGGCGAACGGGGTGATGGGGTCCGGGCCTCTGTTGTAGAGGAGGTCCTCGGACAGCGTCCGCTCCTCCAGCGGCAGCGACGGGTAGCGCTCCAGCTTCTCGGAGTTCACCAGCGCCATGTCCAGGCCGGCCTGGACGCAGTGGTAGAGGAACACCGAGTTGAGCACCTCGCGCCCGGCGGTCGGCAGCCCGAAGGACACGTTGGAGATGCCCAGCACCGTCTTGCACTCCGGCAGCGCCTGCTTGATCAGCCGCACGCCCTCGATGGTCTCCACCGCGCTGCCCGTGTACTGCCGGTCGCCGGAGGCGCAGGGGAACACCAGCGGGTCGAAGTAGAGGTCCTCCCCCCGCATCCCGTACTTCCCGGTGAGGAGCTCGTACGAGCGGCGAGCCACCTCCAGCTTGCGCTCCCGCTTCACCGCCATCCCGGTCTCGTCGATGCAGCCGACGACCAGCGCCGCCCCGTAGCGGCGCGCCAGCGGGACGACGTGCTGGAACCGCTCCTCCCCGTCCTCCAGGTTGACGGAGTTGATGATCGCCTTGCCCTGGCTGTAGGTGAGCGCGACGCCGATCACCTCGTGGTCGGTGGAGTCGATCATCAGCGGCACGCGCACCTTCTTGATGACGACCTCCAGGAACCGCCGCATGTCCGTCAGCTCTTCGCGGTCCGGGTTGGCCAGGCAGACGTCGATGACCTGCGCGCCCCGCTTCACCTGCGCGCGGGCGATCTCCGCCGCGTCCTCGTGCTTCTCGGCGACGATCAGCTCCTTGAACTTCTTGGAGCCGATGACGTTGGTGCGCTCGCCCACGATGCACGGGCGGTTCTCCGGGAGCACCTCCAGGTAGTCGACCCCCGACAGCGTGGACTTCCGCGGCGGCGAGGCGCGCCGGGGCGCGACCCCCTTCACCGCCTCCGCCAGCGCCGTGACGTGGGCGGCCGTGGTGCCGCAGCAGCCGCCCACCACGTTCACCCAGCCCTGCTCGGCGAAGCGGCGCACCGTGCCCGCCAGCATGGCCGGCGTCTCCAGGTACACGCCGTTCTCGTCCGGCAGCCCGGCGTTGGGCACGCAGCTCACCGGGAACGGGCTCATCGCCGCCAGCGACCGGAGGTGGTCCGTCATGAACTCCGGGCCGGTGGCGCAGTTGAGCCCCAGGTACAGCAGGTCCACGTGCTCCACCGAAGCGCAGAGCGCCTCCACCGACTGCCCGGCGAGCATGGTGCCCATGGCCTCGATGGTGCCGGAGACCGCCACCGGCACCCGCTCCGCGCCGGAGGCGAACGCGCGCTCGATGCCCACCAGCGCCGCCTTGACGTTGCGGGTGTCCTGGCAGGTCTCGACCAGCAGGTAGTCCACCCCGCCCTCGATCAGCCCCAGCGCCTGGACCTCGTAGTGCTTCACCAGGTCGTCGAAGGTGACGCCGCCGGTGACGCTGATCGCCTTGGTGGTGGGGCCCATGGAGCCGGCGACCCAGCGGGTGCGCCCGGCGTGGGTGAACTGGTCCGCCGCCCGGCGGGCGATCTGCGCCGCGCGCGCGTTGATCTCCCGCGCCTTGGCCTCCAGCCCGTACTCCGCCAGCACCAGCGGGGTGCCTCCGAAGGTGTTGGTCTCGGTGACGTCGGCGCCCGCGCGGAAGTACTCGGCGTGCATCCGTTCGATCAGGTCGGGGCGGGTGAGGTTGAGGTGCTCGTTGCAGCCCTCCAGGTCCACCCCGCCGAAGTCGGCGGCCTTCAGGTGCTGCCCCTGGAGGTAGGTCCCGGTGGCGCCGTCCAGCACCAGGATCCGCTCCTCCAGCAGCGCCCTCAGCGCGTCCACCCGCTCTGCCCGGCTCATCGCTTCACCCCGGTCAACAGGAACACCCGGAAGGTCCCCTCCCGAGCGGGCGCCGCGTCGCGCCCGTGGATCTCGCACGTCACGTCCGAGAAGCCGGCCTCGCGCAGCTCGGCCTCCAGCGAGTACGGCGGGAAGCCGAGGTGCTTGTGGCCCAGCCTTTCGCGCACCCACGCCTCCTGGTGCGGCATCAGCTCCAGCAGCACCACCTTGCCCTTCGGCTTGAGGAGGCGCGCCGCCTCGCGCAGCACGGCCGCGGGCTGCTCGGTGTGGTGGAGGCTCTGGGAGATGACGACCAGGTCCAGCTTCCCGGAAGGGAGCGAGAGCTGGTGGAGGTCCTCCTGGAGGAAGTCGATGTTCTCCAGCCCCTCGCGCCGGGCCCGCTCCTTCGCCTTCTTCAGCGCCTGGCGGCTCTGGTCGATGGCCACCACCCGCTTCGCCCACCGCGCCAGCGACGCCGAGAGCACGCCGGTGCCGCAGCCGAAGTCGGCCACCTCCAGCGGCGGCAGCAGCGAGGCCAGCGCGCCCGCCCACAGGAACCAGGACTGGCCCGGCTCCAGCAGCCGCTCGTTGAGCGCCTGGCGGTCCTCGCGCTGGCGGAGCAGGTCGCGCAGCCGCGCCTCGTCCCCGTGGACGCCGTTGGCCTTGCGGAGGAGGTCGATCAGCGGCCAGCGGTCGTCCTTCCCGTCCACCGCCAGCGAGTAGAAGGTGAAGCCGTTCTGGCGCTCCTCGCGGATCAGCTCCAGCCGGCGGAGCTTGGAGAGGTGGTGCGAGACCGCGGACTGCGAGACCCCCACCAGCGACACCAGCTCCGACACGTTCAACGGGGCATGGGAGACCAGCCGCAGGATGCGCAGGCGGGTGGGGTCCCCCAGCGCGCGGAACGAGTCGGACAGCGCTTCCATATCGACACATGCTCATATGTCGATTTACGCGGGGCGACAAGCCGCTCGATTGATACATTGCGGTTGTAAAATTTGGTCCTGACTGGACTCCGGCGAGAGATCTGCGGTACCCCGGCATTCCCCCTTCTTGCCGGAGTTCCCATGCTTGCCGATCAGCTGCGAACGAGGATCGCCGTCCTCTCTCTCGCCGCCGCCGTCGCCGCCGTGCTGGCGTGCGGTGGGTCGGGCCCCGCATCGCCGTCAGACGAGCTGGCGTCCCAGTCCGCCGCGGTGACGGGCGGACCGGACCTGGTCATCCAGTCCGTCCTCGGCCCGCCTTCGTCCACCTCGGGGGCCGGCCCGTTCACGGTCACCGTGACGATGTGCAACAACGGCGACCAGACGGCGTACGCGCCCGCGGGCATCTACCTCACGCCGGAGACGGCGGACGGCGGCACGGATGGCGGCGCGGGCGCGGTGCAGATCGGCCAGACGCCGTACCAGCAGGTGATGCCGGGCACCTGCGTCATCACCAGCGCGAATTGCTTCGCCGCCGTCCCCAACGGCATCTACGTCCTCAGCGCGCGCGCGGACCCGACCAACGCCGTGCCCGAGGTGGTCGAGAGCAACAACACCAAGAACGGGAACCGGATGGGGGTGGGGAACGCGCCGGACTTCACCACCGCGCAGGTGAGCGGGCCGCCCAGCGCGCTCGGCGGCTCCCCCGTCGCGGTGAGCACGCTGCTGTGCAACCAGGGGACGCAGCCGGGCACGGCGCCGGTGGACATCTACCTCTCGCTGGACACCAACATCACCACCTCGGACACGCTGGTGGGGTCGCTGCCCGGAGGCCAGCCGCTCCAGCCCGGCACCTGCGCCCCGCTCTCGGGCACGGTCTGGGCGAACGCGCCCAACGGCGCCTACTACCTCGGCGCGTACGCGGACCGGCCCAACTTCACCGTCGAGCTGATCGAGAACAACAACACGTCGGCGTCGAGCGCCCGCATCGGCGTCGGCAACGCGGCCGACCTGGTGGTGACCTCGGTGAGCGCCTCCCCGAGCGTCCACTCCAGCTTCGGGATGACCGTGACGGCGGTGGTCTGCAACCAGGGCACGCAGGGCGCCGGCGCCCCGGTGGACATCTACTTCTCCACGGACCAGAACATCACCACCTCGGACTACTGGCTGGGGACGCTGCAGTTGCCCCCGGCGGCGCTGAACGCGGGCACCTGCGCCCCGGTGACCGGGCTGGTCACCGCCAACGCGCCCAACGGCGCGTATTACGTGGGCGCGATCGTGGACCGCGGCAACGCCATCGTGGAGCTGATCGAGAACAACAACGCCACCGCGGGGAACCAGGTGAGCGTGGGCGACGGGCCGGACCTGGTGATCTCCAGCATCACGACCTCGGCCTCCAGCGCCACCCCGGGCGGCCAGCTCCCGGTCTCGGTCACCGTCTGCAACCAGGGGAACGTGCCGGGCTCCGCGCCGGTGGACGTCTTCCTCTCCCAGGACGCGACCATCACCGCCGCGGACCTCTTCGCCGGCACGCTGTACCCGCCGCCGCCGGGCCCGCTGAACCCCGGCGCGTGCGCCACCATCAACGGCCTGGTCAACGCGGCCGTCCCCAACGGGCTGGTGTACCTGGGGGCCATCGTGGACCGGACCAACTCGCTCCCCGAGCTGAACGAGACCAACAACACCGCGCTCGGGAGCCGGGTCGCCGTGGGCAGCGGGCCTGACCTGGTGATCTCCAGCGTGGTCGCCTCGCCGAGCGCCGTCTCCGGGGGCCAGGTCGCGGTGGCGGTGACGGTCTGCAACCAGGGGCTGCAGTCGGCCGGCGCCCCGGTGGACCTGTACTTCTCCCTCGACGGCACCATCACCCCGCAGGACATCTGGAAGGGGTCGCTGCCGCCGGGCCCGCCGCTGCAGGCGGGCGGATGCGCCGTGCTGACCGGGAACGTCGCCGCGCCCTCGCCGGACGGCGTCTACATGGCGGGCGCCATCGTCGACGTCGCCAACGTGCTGCCGGAGCTGGCGGAGGACAACAACGCGGCCGCCGGGAACAAGGTGGCCGTGGGCAACAAGCCGGACCTCGTCGTCACCCAGGTGAGCGGGCCGCCCAGCGCGAAGGGGGGCGGGTATCCGACCGGGCCGGTCGCCGTCACGGTGTGCAACCAGGGCACGCAGACCGGCTCCGCGCCCGTGGATCTCTTCCTCTCGTTCGACGCGACCATCACCACCAGCGACTGGCTCGTCGGCTCCGTGCCGCCCGGGCCGGCGCTGCCGCCGGGCGGGTGCGCGGTGCTCTCCGCGCAGGCGAACGTCTCGGTGCCTCAGGGCGTCTACTATTGGGGCGCCATCGCGGACAGCGGCAACGCCGTGCAGGAGCTGCGGGAGGACAACAACGCGGCCGCCGGCGGCCGGGTGGCCGTGGGGAACAAGCCGGACCTGGTGGTGGTCAGCGTGACCGCGCCGCCCAGCGCCACGGCGTTCTCGAACGCGACCGTCAGCGTCCGGGTCTGCAACCAGGGCACGCAGAGCGGGGCGGCGCCGGTGGACGTCTACTTCTCCAGCGACTCGACCATCACCGCGCAGGACATGTGGAGCACCACGCTGCCGGGCCCGCAGCAGTGGCTCGACCCGGGCACCTGCGGCACCGTCACCGGGAACGTCCCGGTGGTGGTGCCCGACGGCGTCTGGGTGGTGGGCGCCATCGTGGACCGCGACAACGGCGTCGCCGAGCTGCTCGAGGACAACAACGCCTTCGCCGGCCCGACCATCGGCGTGGGCAACAAGCCGGACCTCGTGGTCACCCAGGTGAGCGCGCCGACCAGCGCTCTGGTGGGGACCCAGGTCCAGATGAGCGTCACCTACTGCAACCGGGGCACCCAGCCGGGGAACGCGCCGGTCGACCTGTTCTTCTCCTCCGACGCGACGATCACCACCGCCGACTTCTGGGCGGCGTCACTGGCGTCGGGCCCGGTGCTGAACCCCGGCCAGTGCAACACGGTGACCGGGTCGGCGTACGTGCCCGGGCCGGACGGCATCCTCTACCCCGGCGCCATCGTGGACTCGAACAGCTGGGTCCAGGAGCTGAACGAGGCCAACAACGCGCTCACCGGCGCGCGGATGGGCGTGGGGAACAAGCCGGACCTGGTGGTCACCCAGGTGAGCACGGTGCCCAGCGCGATGGTGGGCAGCCAGGTGCAGATCGCCGTCACCCTGTGCAACCAGGGGACGCAGCCGGGCAACGGGTCGGTGGACCTGTTCTTCTCCATGGACGACAAGATCACCATGGCGGACGCCTGGGTCGGGTCGGTGCCGCCGGGGCCGGTGCTGAACCCGGGCCAGTGCGCCGCGTCGACCGTCAGCGGCTGGGCGCCCGGCCCCGAGGGGGTGTACTTCGTGGGCGCCGTCGCGGACGTCTCCAACGGCACGCAGGAGCTGATCGAGGACAACAACGCGTTCACCGGGCCGACGATCGCCCTGGGGAACAAGCCCGACCTCGTCGTCACCCAGGTGAGCGCGGGCGTCCCCAGCGCGTTGCCGGGGAGCCAGGTGCCGGTGACGGTGACGGTCTGCAACCAGGGCACGCAGTCCGGGAGCGGCTGGGTGAACATCCTCTTCACCCAGGACCCGGGCCCCAACTCCATGGCGTTCTTCAGCACCTCGGTGCCGCCCGGCCCGGTGCTCAGCCCCGGCGCGTGCAGCACCCAGACGGTGCAGGCGCCGGTGTCGCTCCCCAACGGTTCGGCGTGGGTGATCGCCGTCGCCGACTCGCTCAGCACGGTGCAGGAGCTGAGGGAGGACAACAACACCCTGCTGGGCAATCGCATCGGCGTGGGCTTCGGGCCGGACTTCATCGTCACCCAGGTGAGCACGGTCCCCAGCGCGTTGCCGGGGAGCCAGGTGCCGGTGACGGTGACCTACTGCAACCAGGGCACGCAGCCGGGGAACGCGCCGGTGGACCTGTTCTTCTCCAGCGACCAGGCGATCACCCAGGCGGACTCCTGGGCGGCGTCGGCGCCGACGGGTCCGACGCTCTCGCCGGGTGGTTGCTATACCCAGACGGTCAACGCGTGGCTGCCTCCGGACGGCGTCTATTACGCGGGCGCCATCGTGGACCTCTCCAACTACAGCTTCGAGCTGATCGAGGACAACAACGGGGCGGCGGGGACGAGGATCGGCGTGGGCTATGGGCCCGACCTGGTCATCACCCAGATCACCTCGCCGCCCAGCATCACCCCGGGCGCGCCGCTGCCGGTGACCGCCACCGTCTGCAACCAGGGGACGCAGTCCGGGAGCGCGCCGGTGGACGTGCTGACCTCCTCGGACACCACCGTCAGCCCGGACGACCAGTACGCCGGGACGCTCCCGCCCACGCCCAACCTCGCGCCCAACGCGTGCGCCACGCTCAGCGGCACCGTGTGGCCAGCCGCGTGGAACGGCGCGTACTCCGTCATCGCGTTCGCCGACCGGGGCAACGGCCTGTACGAGCTGCGCGAGGACAACAACGCCCTCGCCGGGAGCCGGCTGGCCATCGGCTACGGGCCGGACCTGGTGGTCACCGTGGTGAGCGCGCCCTCCGCCGCGCCGGCGTACTCGCCCATCCTGGTGACGGCCACCGTCTGCAACCAGGGGACCTCAGCCTCCGACGCGGGCCCGCTGGACGTGTACGTCTCCACGGACGCCACCATCACCAAGACGGACACCTGGGCCGGGTCGCTGCCCAACCCGGGCTACCTGGTGCCCGGCGCCTGCGTGACGGTGAACGGCACCGTTCCCGCGGTCGGCCAACCGGGGACGTACCGCCTGGGCGCCATCGCGGATTCGCAGGGGTACGTCACGGAGCTGCTCGAGGACAACAACGCGCTTCCCGCGGCGGGGACGATCACCCTGTACTGATGCCGCGCGTGCCGGTCCGGGCTCATCCCCGCCGTCTCCGCCGGCGGCGGGGTGTCGAGCGCATCCAGGCAGGCATCCGCGGGCCGTCGCTCACCAATGGTTATCGATGGGCGATTGATTAGTTCCAGCCGGTCAGGCGTCGTATGCGCGTATCTTGTTCCGCATGAACGACGACGCCCTGCCGATCCATCCGCTGCGCCGCTTGGTCTCCGGTGAGAGCCCGCTCAAGAACCGGCTCCACGTGTTCCTGCTGATCGTCGTGTGGTTCCTGCCACCCGCGCTCTTCTACTGGGTGATGACCGGCTACATGCGGAGCCACCGTGACTGGAACGACGTCATCGGCTTCGCCAAGTTCTTGCCGTTCTTCGCCGTGGCGGCGGCCATCCTCAGCCTGCTGGTGGGCCGCGGCGCCTCCGTGCTCCGGACGCTGGCGGTCCACGGCCTGTGCGTCGCCGGCGCCTGGGCCTGGCTTCAGAGGTTCCATTAGGGCTGGAATCGCTGGTCATGTACCGCTCCGAGCTTCTCCCCGCTGTCTTCGTCGGCGGCGGGGTCGACCTGGCCGCCGGCGCGTGGCGCGTCGAGCGCATCCAGGCCGTGCGTGGCGACCCCTTGCCCGTGGTGGAGCGGGTGCACGTCCACGTGGGGGCCGGCACCCCGGCGACCGCGGCGGCCGGCGCGTGGGCGCTCCGCGGCGTCGCCGGCCACGCGCGCTACGTCGAGCGGGCGGAGCGGGTCCAGCTGGACGCGGTCTCTCCGCCCCTGGACCGCCCGGAGGCGACCCGGGCCGCCCTGATCCCCATCCGGAAGTCGCCCTCCTGGTGGGCGCTGATGCAGGACGAGCGGCGCGCCGTCTTCGAGGAGCGTTCGCGGCACATCGCCGACAGCCTGCCCTTCCTCCCGCGGATCGCCCGGCGCCTCTACCACTCTCGCGACCTGGGCGAGCCCTTCGACTTCCTGACCTGGTTCGAGTACGCGCCCGAGCACGCCGGCGCCTTCGAGGAGCTGGTGGCCCTGCTCCGCTCCCGCGAGGAGTGGGCCTACGTGGACCGCGAGGTCGACATCCGGCTGGCGCGGTGAGCGACGCCTCTTCGCGACCCCGCGCGGAGCGCGCTATGGTGCGCGCGCCTTGCAAGAGGAAAACGCCAGGCGGATCGGCCGGTACGAGGTCATCGCCGGGCTCTCCACCGGCGGCATGGCCGAGCTCTACCTGGCGTCCACCAAGGGGCCGGGCGGCTTCCGCAAGTTCGTGGCGCTGAAGAAGCTCCTGGGCGACGTGCAGGCGGACCGGAACTTCGCCCGCATGTTCCTGGACGAGGCGCGCATCACCGCGCTGCTCACCCATCCCAGCATCGCGCAGGTGTTCGACCTGGGGGAGGACGAGAACGGCGAGCTGTACATCGCCATGGAGTTCGTCGCCGGGCAGGACCTCTCGAAGATCGCCCACGCCTGCCGCAAGCAGGGGATGCGGCTGCCCATCGGCTTCGCGTGCCACGTGGTGCACGACCTCTGCAGGGCGCTCCACTACGCGCACCATTTCGTGGACCCGGCCGGCCGCGCCTCGCCGGTCATCCACCGCGACATCGCGCCCAAGAACGTGATGGTGACGTACGAGGGGAACGTGAAGGTGATCGACTTCGGCCTGGCGCTGGCGCGCGGTCGGCTGGAGACCACCGCGGTGGGACAAATCAAGGGGACCGCCGGCTACCTCTCGCCGGAGCAGGTGTACGGCAAGACGCTGGACGGCCGCACCGACCTCTACTCCGCCGGGGTGCTGCTGCACGAGCTGCTCTCCGGGCACCGGCTGTTCACCGGCGCCACCCGGGTGGACGTGATGCAGAAGATCGTCGAGGGGAAGATGCGCACCCCGCGGGAGATCAACCCCGAGGTGCCGGGCCCCCTCTCCGAGGTGGTGATGAAGGCCGTCTCCAAGCACCGCGGCGACCGCTTCGGCACCGGGCGCGACATGGCCCGCGCCGTGGAGCTGGCCTGCGGCAAGGAGCTGTTCGGCGAGGAGGAGGCCGCCGCCTTCATGCGCGAGCGCTTCCGCGAGAAGCTCAGCCAGACCCGCGCGATGTTCGCGCCGGTGGTGACCTGAGCCGGGCCGCGCTACCCGGCGTAGCGCTGGTGGTCCACCATCAGGCAGCGGTCCTGCACGACCTTGATGCCGGCGGCGGCGAGCAGCATCGCGGCGCGGTCGTTGGTGATGCCCAGCTGGAACCAGACCGCCTTCGGCTTCTTGGCGATGATGTCGTCCACGTGCTGGTCGATGTCCTGCGGGCGCCGGAAGACCTCCACCAGGTCGATCTCGCCGGGGATGTCCGCCAGCTTCCGGTACACCTTCCGCCCGAGGATCTCCGTCGCCTCCGGGTAGTAGACGGGCACCGGCACCACGTCCACGCCCGCCTCCAGCAGGTACTTGGGGACGTAGTAGGCGGCCTGGTCCGCTTTTTCCTCGGTCTTGATCCCCAGCACGGCGACGCGCTTGCTGCCGCGCGCCACCTCGGCGATCCCCGACTCGTCGGTGATCAGGTTCTTCCGCGGGTCGGTGGGGCCGCTCGGGTCGGGCATGGCGCGGACTTTCTCACGTCAAGGGTGCCGCGTCATGCCTTCGGGGGCGCCCTCCACCATGTCCCGGCCGATGTTGCGCCGGTCGCGGATGGCGCCGTCGTCCTCCCGCGACCCGCCCATGGCGAAGCGCCGGGCGGCCTCCGACAGGTCGCGCATCACGCCGTCCTTGGTGTCGTAGCGCGCCTGCGGGAGGCACTTGAACAGGTTGATCACGTCCGCGTGCGCGCCGTTGTCGGCGGCCTGCCGGGCGAGCTGTTCGCGCCAGATGGGGAACTCCACCATGTCCAGTTGCGCCGCCGGCGACCGCCAGGGGTTCTCGCCTAATCCGAACGCCATCGTTCTGTCCTCCTGACCACAATGCATAGGGCGCGCGGGCGGCGCGCGCGGGGCACCGCTCCCCCGGCCGGCTGGTGTGGGGTGGAGCTACCGCGACCGGGCGCCGGGGAATAAATTGAGCAGCTGGATGCAGGTCTCGCTCTCCGACTGGATCGCCCGGAAGAAGGACGCGGTGGGGAGGGCCGCGCGGCTGGAGCTGCGCAACGTCACCCCCTCCCTGCGCGACTTCACCCACGCGGTGTCGACCCAGCGCTCCTCCCTCTCCGTGGTGGCTGAGCTGGCGCGCGCCTCGCCCGAGGAGGGCCACCTGTCGCCGATGCCGGACTACCAGGCGATCGCCTCCGCGCTGGACGCGACCGACCTGGCGGCGTTCGCGGTGGCCACGGACGAGGAGGTCTGCCAGGGGTCGCTCCCGGACCTGACGCTCGTCTCGCGCGCGGCGTCGTCCCCGGTGGCCCAGCGCGACCTGGTGCTGGCGCGCGAGCAGATCTACCAGGCGCGGCTGGCCGGGGCGGACGCGGTGCTGCTCCACGCCGGCGCGCTCGCCCCCGGCGACCTGAAGGCGTTCGTCGAGATCGCCGCCAGCATGCACATGTCCGCGCCGGTGGAGGTCCGCTCCGAGCAGGAGGTGCAGGTGGCCGCCGCCGCCGGCGCGCGGGTGATGGTCATCCCGGCGTTCGGGCACCCGCACGCCGCGCTCTCGCTGGAGCTGGCCCAGTCGCTGCTCCCGAAGGTCCCGCGCACGGTGGCGCCGCTGGTGCGCGGCCCGTTCTACCGGCCGGAGGAGCTGGAGCCGTTGCGCGGGAAGGCGGACGGGGTGTGGATCTGCGGGCCGGTGATGCGCGCCGGCGACGCCGCCGCCTTCGTGGGCGAGCTGCTCGCGGCGGCGGGCTGATCCTCCGGCAGCTCCTGCGCAAGTCGAGCGCCCCAGGCCGCCGGCCCGCAGTGTTTGCGCGCCGGGCGCGGTCCCCCGCTGGAGCCGGCGCGGCACGTGACTTGAACACGTCCGCTCCAGTCCAACCCCGCATTGAGCTTTTGGAGCTGCAACCATGCGCAGACGCTTCTCTCTCGCGGCCGGGCTGGCGATCGCCGCTGCCGTCGCGGTTGGGGCCCTGTGGCCCAACTCGCCGGTGGTCTCCCAGGCCCAGGCCTCCACGCCCAGCACGCTCGACCAGATCATCCAGGCCCGTCAGCTGACCCCGGACGAAGCGGCGGCGGCGCTGAAGACCTTCGTCCCGCCCGGCAAGTACGACGACTTCGTGATGGTCACCTCCGGCGGCCACCGGGGCTCGGTGCTGCTCTACGGCATCCCGTCCATGCGGCTGCTGAAGGAGATCCCGGTCTACTCGCCGGACTCCTGGCAGGGCTGGGGCCAGGGTGAGGAGCACTCCGCGCAGATGCTCAAGGAGGGCTCCTTCGGGCCGGGCCTGCCCACGCTGACCTGGGGCGACCTGCACCACCCGCAGATCTCCCTCACCAACGGGAAGTACGACGGCGAGTGGATCGCGGTCTCCGACAAGAGCGCGGGGCGGGTGGGGATCATCTCGCTGCGCGACCTCAAGACGAAGCAGATCTACAAGACGCCCAACACCGTCTCCGACCACCACGCGCTGTGGACGGACAACAGCGAGTACCTGGTCCAGACCGGCTTCTTCCCCACGCCCTACGAGGAGAAGGGCGGGTACGCGGACCTGTCGGAGTTCAAGGACAAGTTCCACGGCTCGGCCAGCTTCCTCAAGTTCGACCGCAAGGCGGGGCACATCGTCCCGGAGGCCTCCTTCCAGATGGAGCTGCCCCCGTACTTCCAGGACATGTCCATCCTCGGCCGCGGCCCCTCGGACGGCTTCCTGTTCGTGAACTCCATGGACACCGAGATGGCCACCGGCGGGACGCTGGAGAAGAAGCCCGCGCTGGAGGTGGGGGCGTCCGCGCGGGAGATGGACTACCTGCACGTCATCAACTGGAGGAAGGCGCTCCAGGTCTCCGCGGATCCGGCCAAGACCAAGGTGGTCAACGGGATGAAGGTCATCTCGCTCCAGACCGCCGTCGCCGAAGGGCTGATCTTCTTCGTGCCCGAGTCCAAGAGCCCGCACGGCGTGGACCTGACGCCGGGCGGCGAGTACGTCACCGTCTCCGGGAAGCTGGACCCGCACGTCTCGGTCTACTCGGCGGAGAAGATCAAGGCCGCCATCGCCGCCTCCACGTTCGAGGGGAAGGACCCGTTCGGCGTCCCCATCCTCAAGTACGACGCGTGCCTGGAGGCGCACGTCCCCACCGGCCTGGGCCCGCTGCACACCGTCTTCGACGACAAGGGCAACGCGTACACCTCGCACTTCCTCGACTCCACGGTCGTGAAGTGGGTGCTGGGGCCGCCGTACCACCCGAAGGAGGAGGCGTGGAAGGCGGTGGACAAGGTCTCCGTCCACTACAACATCGGCCACCTCCAGGCGCCGGGGAGCAACACCCGCAAGCCGTGGGGCAAGTACCTGGTGGCGCTCAACAAGTGGTCGGTGGACCGCTTCCCGCCGCTGGGGCCGCTGCACCCGCAGAACATCCAGCTGATCGACATCTCCGGGCCGAAGATGCAGCTGCTCTCGGACACCCCCACCATCGGCGAGCCGCACAACTCCCAGATCATGCCGGTGGAGCTGCTCCAGGCCTGGACCACCTACCCGGTGACCGGCTTCGACGCGGCGAAGATGGCGAAGTCCGAGTTCGCCACCGAGCAGGGCAAGGAGGCCATCGTCCGCAAGGGCAACACCATCTACGTGAACGGCACCGTCATCCGGTCGCACTACACGCCGGACATCGTCCGGGTGAAGGAGGGCGACAAGGTGGTGTTCAACTGGACGAACGTGGAGAGCGCGCGCGACGCCACCCACGGCTTCGGGCTGCACGGGTACAACGTCAACCTCTCCATCGACCCCGGCGCCACCGAGCGGGCGGAGATCGTCGCCACCAAGGCGGGCGTCTACCCGTACTACTGCACGGAGTTCTGCTCGGCGCTCCACATGGAGATGACCGGCTGGCTCCTCGTCGAACCGAAGAAGAAGTGACGCCATGGCCACGAACGAATCCCGTGGGCCCGACCCGGTGGCCAGCCTCACGCTCGCCGCGGTCGCCGCGGTGGCCCTGGCCGCCTCCTTCTTCCTCCCCTGGTGGGTGATGCGGACCAACGCCCCCCAGTACGGCCAGCGCACGCTGGAGGTGCTGGTGGGGCCCCGCGGGCCGGTCGGCGACACCTTCGAGGTGGACACGCTGGGCCACTACGTGGGCATCGCCCCCATGTCGTCGCTGGCCGGCTTCGAGCGCGCCGTGGCCCCCTGGGGCGTGGCGCTGGTCATCGCCCTGCTGGTGGCGGTGCCGTTCCTCCAGCGGCGCCGGGCACGGCTGCTGGCGGTGGCGCCGGTGCTGGTGCTCCCCGTCTTCTTCTGCGCGGACGTGGCGTACTGGACGCAGCAGAGCGTGGACCACCGCAGCCCCGACGCCGCCCTGGAGCTGACGGTCACCCGCATCGAGACCAAGCTGTTCGGGCAGTACGAGGTCGGCCAGTTCAAGGTGCGGACGTCGGCGGGCGACGGGCTGCGGATGGTGGGGCTGGCGGGGCTGATCGCGGTCGGGCTGGCGTTCTCCCGGCCGCTGCGGCCTCCCGGCCGGGGCCTGAGGCGGCGCGCCGCGCAGGTGGCGATGGCGGGGGTGGCGCTGGTCGCCGCCGGGAGGAGCGAGGCCGGCGAGGTCCGGGTGCGGCCGGGCCAGTCCATCCAGGCCGCGCTGGACGCGGGCGCGGACGCGGTGGTGCTGGCGCCGGGCGTGTACCGCGAACCCTTGACCATCCGGCGCGCGGCGGCGCTGCGCGGTGAGCCGGGCGCGGTGATCGACGGCGGCGGCGCCGGGACGGTGGTGCGGATCCAGGCGCCTGGCGTCGCCCTGGAGTCGCTGACCATCCGCGGCAGCGGCGACAGCTACGACCGCGAGGATGCGGCGGTCCGGGTGGAGGCCCCCGGCGCCCGCCTCTCCCGGGTGGTCATCGAGGACGCGCTGTTCGGCGTGTTCGCTCTCCAGGCCGACGGCTGCGTGGTGGAGCGGTCGGAGATCTCCGGCAAGCCGCTGCCCGTCCCCCGGCGCGGGGACGGCATCCGCCTCTGGTACTCGCACGGCTGCCGGCTGATCGGGAACGTGGTGCGCGACAGCCGCGACGTCGTCATCTGGTACTCGTCCGACACGGTGGTGGAGGACAACCTGGTCCGGCGCAGCCGCTACGGGCTGCACTACATGTACTCGGACCGGAACACCTTCCGCCGCAACCGCTTCGAGGACGACGAGGTGGGGGCGGCGATCATGTACAGCCGCGGCATCACGCTGGAGGAGAACGCGTTCTCCTTCTCCACCGGCCCGGCCGCGTACGGCCTGCTGGTGAAGGACGCGGACGACGTCTTCATCCGACGCAACCGCTTCATCGCCAACAGCGGCGCGCTCTTCTTCGACGGCGTGCCCCAGTCCCGCGGCGGCCGCGCCGAGGTGGAGGGCAACCTGGTGGCGCGCAACGACGTAGGGGTGACGCTGCAGCCCTCCTCCCGCGGCCTGCGCTTCTGGGACAACGCCTTCCTCGGCAACCGCGAGCAGGTGGTGGTCCAGGGCACCGCGAGCGGGGCGGACGGCAACGCCTGGGCGTCCGGCGGCCGCGGCAACTACTGGAGCGACGCGGTGGTCTACGACGCGGACGGAGACGGCGTCTCCGAGCTGCCCTACCGCGCGGAGAGCACCTACGAGGCGCTCGCCGACCGCGTCCCGGAGCTGGCCTTCTTCGCCGGCAGCCCCGCGGCGGACGCCGTCGACGCCGCTGCCCGGCTATTTCCCATCTTCGCCGTCCGGCCGCGGATGGAGGACCCGCACCCGCTGGTGTCGCCGCCGCTCACCGACTGGACGGCGAGCCGCGACGTGGAGGCGCGCTCGGCCGTGCTCCCGCTGACCTCCGCGGGGTTGCTGGCCCTGGCCGGCGCGGGCGCGTGGCTGGGGCGGAGGGTGCTGGGATGACCGGGATTCGCGCGCGAGACCTGACGGTCCAGATCGGCGACCGCACCATCCTGGACGGCGTCTCGCTGGAGGTGGCCGGAGGTGAAGCGGTGGGCCTGGTGGGCGCCAACGGCTCCGGCAAGTCCACGCTGCTGCGCTGCCTGGTGGGCCTGGTCCCGTACTCCGGCGAGCTGTCGGTGGGCGGGCGCGACGTGGCGGCCGACCCGGTGGGCGCCAAGTCGTTGCTCGGGTACCTGCCGCAGAAGCCGGCCTTCGGCGACGCGCGCGCGGAGGAGGCGCTGCGCTGGGTGGCGCGGCTGCGGGGCGTGCCCGTCGCGCGCGCCCGCGAGGTGCTCGAGGAGGTGGGCCTGGCCGCCCACGCCGGCGAGCGGGCCGCCACCTTCTCCGGCGGCATGCAGCAGCGGCTGTCGCTGGCCGTGGCGTTGCTCTCCGGCGCGCCGGTGATGCTCCTGGACGAGCCCACCGCCAGCCTGGACCTGGAGGGCCAGCGGACCTTCGCGGAGATCGCCTCGGCGCTGCGGCGCTCCGGGCGCACGATGCTCATCTCGTCGCACCGTCCGGGGGAGATCTCCCGGCTGACGGACCGGGTGGTGCACCTGGACGCCGGCCGGGTGGTGGAGCCGCCGGCGGAGAACGTGGTCCTGCTCGCGCAGGCGGGGGGCATGCGATGAGCCCGCCCCGCGCCTTCCCGGTCGCCCTGGTCGCCGCGCGCGAGCTGCGGCAGTCGCTCCGCGGGCGCTGGTTCCTGCTCGCCGCGGGGTCTTTCCTGGCGCTGTCCCTGGCGCTCTCCGCGCTCGGGCTGGCGGGGTCCGAGCGCAGCGGCCTGGCCGGCTTCGACCGCACCACCGCCAGCCTGCTCAACCTGGCGCTGCTCTTCGTGCCGCTGCTCACGTTGTCCGTGGGTGGGCTCTCCGTGGCGGGCGAGCTGGAGGACGGCGCGCTCGGGCAATTGCTGTCGCAGCCCATCACCCGGGCCGAGCTGGTGCTGGGGAAGTACGCGGGGGTGCTCGCCGCGGTGAGCGCGGCGGTGCTGGCCGGCTTCGGCGCCGCGGGGGCCATCGTGGGTCTGGCCACCGGCGGGGGCAGCGCGGCGACCTTCCTCGCGCTGGTGGGGCTGACGCTGCTGCTCTCCGCGGCCACCGTGGCCCTGGGCGTGCTGCTCTCGGTCTGGCTCAGGTCGCGGGCGCGCGTGGTGGGCGCGGCCTTCGCGGCGTGGCTGGGCCTGGTCTACCTGTCGGACCTGGGCGCGGTGGGGTTGATCGTCGCCCGGCACTTGCGGCCCGTTCAGGTGTTCGCGCTGGCGCTGCTCAACCCCGTGCAGCAGGCGCGCGTGCTGGGGACGCTGGCGCTCTCGCACCGGCTGGACCTGCTGGGGCCGGTGGGGCTGTACGGGCGCGACGCGCTGGGCACCGCGGGGTTGGTGGCCGCGCTGGTGGGCGCGCTGCTGGCGCTCGCGGTGGGCTGCGTGGGCGGAGCCGTCTCCATCTTCCGCAAGGCGGTGGTGCCGTGAGCCGGCGGGCGCTCTTGGTGTCGGGCCTGGCGGCGGCCGCGGTGGCGGCGCTCGTGCTGCTCCCCGGGGACATCGGCGCGAGCGCCGGGCCCGAGCCCATGCGCTACGACCGCGACACCTGCGCGCGGTGCCGGATGCGCATCTCGCAGCCGGGCCAGGGCGGCGAGCTGCGCGACCCGCGGGGGAAGCTGAGCAAGTACGACGACGTGGGGTGCCTCCTGGTGGCGCTGTGGAGCGAGCACCGCGAGGTGACCGACGCCTGGGTGGAGGACCACGAAGGCGGGGGCTTCGTCCCGCTCACCGCCGCGTGGTTCGCGATCGGCGCCTCGAGCGAGACGCCCATGGGCTTCGGGGTGACGGCATTCCGCGACGAGGGCGCGGCGCGCGCGCACGCCCTCCGCCACGGCGGGACGGTGGGCCGGCTGGAGGACGTCCTTCGCGACTCCGCCCGCTTCCAGCGCGCGAGGGCTTCGAGGGAATGAACACCATGACGACCGGACATCGAGCCAGGCTCACCCTCTGCGCGGCGCTGCTCGCCACGGGGGGGGCGGCGCTCGCGGCGGACGGGCCACACCGCCCGCTGAGCGAGGGCGACGCGCGCAACGGCAAGGCGCTCTACACGCGCGAGTGCAGCGCCTGCCACGGCGACCGGGGCGCCGGCGACGGCCCCGCGGCGGACTTCCTGCAACCGCGGCCCCGCGACTTCACCAAGGGCCTGTTCAAGCTCCGCAGCACCGAGTCGGGGACGGCGCCCACCACCGCGGACGTGCTGCGCACCATCCAGCGCGGCATCCCCGGCAGCGCCATGCCGTCCTTCAGCTTCCTCACCGAGCAGGAGCGGACCTGGCTGGCGGCGTACGCGCTGGAGAAGGGAGATCTCCTGGACTCGCCCGAGCCGGAGCCGATCCCGGCGCCTCCGCCCGCGCCGCCGGTGACGCCGGAGAGCATCGCCCACGGCAAGGAGGTCTACGCCGCGCAGGGGTGCGTCAACTGCCACGGCGACCGGGGCGCCGGCGACGGCCCTTCCGCCAAGACGCTGGTGGACGACGACGGCAAGCCCATCCCGCCGCGCGACCTCACCACCGGCGTGTTCCGCGGCGGCGGAGAGCGCGCGGACCTGTACACGCGGATCATGACCGGCATGGACGGCACGCCGATGCCAGGGTACCTGGGCTCGGTGCCGCCGGAGGACCGGTGGCCGCTGGTGGATTACGTGATGAGCCTCAGGTCCACCGCGCCGGGCAAGCCGCTCCCGAAGGACCCGGTGCTCGCCGGGCGCGAGGTGGTGAAGAAGTACGGGTGCCGCGGCTGCCACGTGCTGGACGACGGCAAGGGCGGCGACGTGGGTCCGGACCTGCGGGTCTCCGGGCAGAAGCTGGATCCGGCGTGGGTGCGGACGTTCCTCGCCGACCCGCGGGCGCCGGGGAAGATCTACCCCTGGCGGCCGCACCGCATGCCGGGCATCCAGATCGCCCCGGAGGACCAGGCGGTGCTGGCGGCGTACGTGCAGGCGATGGGGAAACGGAAGGTGGTCGCCCCGCCTCCGGACGTGAGCGCCTTCCCGGCGGCGCGCGTGGAGGAGGGGAAGAACCTGTACGTGCTGCGGTGCGCGCAGTGCCACCAGCTGGGCAAGGTGGTGGAGACGCCGGCCGCCACGCAGCAGGGGCCGGACCTGGTGAGCGTCTACGGGCGGGTGGACTACGCGTGGAGCCAGCAGTGGGTGCTGGACCCGAAGAAGATCGACCCCAACACGAAGATGACGGTGCAGGGGTTGACCCCGGAGCAGGTGGAGTCCGTGCGGATGTTCGTCTGGAAGACGTCCGCGGAGCAGCGCGCGGGGAGCGCGACCGCCGGCGCCGGGACGAAGTGACGGGGCGGTTGGATCGGGTCTACAACTGCCCGCGATGAGCGACCTGGACCCGAGGAGCGCGGCGCAGGTGCTGGAGGCGCTGGACCGGATGTTCGACCAGATGATCGCCCAGCAGCGCCAGAAGGTGCTCCGGCTGGCGCGCGAGGCGGTGCCGAACATCGGTCCGGAGGACGTGCTCAACCCGCACGACTTCCCGCAGCTGAAGGCGCACCCGACGTTCGAGTTCGAGGACGGGCTGCTCTCCGGGCTGGTGGCGGCCCACATCGCCGTGCGGGCGGAGCTCAACGCCCGTTTCTTGCCCCCGCGGCATTGACGTCCGTCAAGGCGGCGGGCGAGGGATCATGCCGATCATCGGGGCATGGATCCGATCGACGCGGCGGCGCGGCGGCTACGGCAGGGGAGCCCCAAGGCGCTCCGCCTGGAACCGGTGCTCGCCGCGCTGGCGCTGGCGCTCGCCGCGCCCGCGGCCGCCCAGTACTCGCTCCCGTTCCAGCTCCGGCCCACCGGGGCGGCCACCACCGTGCGCTCCGACACCGCCCTGGCGCTGAGCCAGCCTCCCGGGACCCCGCCAGGCGCCACCGTGGCCAGCCTGCTGCTGGTGAGCGTCCAGGCGGTCCCGGACGTGGCGGCGTTCGCGCGAGGGGCCTACGTGCTCCACGCCCCCGGGGCCGGGCAGGGAGGGCAGGCGGCCGTCAACCCCATCCTCGGCGCGGCGCTCTCGCGGAAGCTCTCCGACGAGCTGCGCCTGGGGGCCATCGTCGGCGTCTCCATCCCGGTCGGGATGGGCGGCGGGGACGCTCCCGAGCCGGGCGCCGCCGCGGCGGCCAGGGCCGGGGTGCTCGCCCGGTCCGCCATGGACAATGCGCTGTTCGCGGTGAACGACCTGGTGCTGCTTCCGGGCGCCGGTCTGTCCTACGTCCGGGGCCCCCTCACCCTCCAGGTGGAGGTGACCCTGCTGCAGCTCATCCGCCTGCGCGGCGAGGCGGTCCAGCCGGACGCCGCCCGCACCAACTTCACCACCGGGCTCCACGCCGCCTGGTTCCTGATCCCGCAGCTCTCCGCCGGCGTGGAGCTCCGCTACCAGCGCTGGCTGTCGACGCCGGCGGCGGTGGCGGCCGACGAGCGCCTCCGCGACACGTTCACCGCGGCCGTCGGCGTCCGCGCCCACTTCAAGCTCGGGACGTCCCTCTGGCTCCGGCCGGCCCTGGTCTACGCGCGCCCGCTGGACAACCCCATGTCGGGCCTGGGCTACCAGGTCGTCCAGCTCGACCTCCCGTTGCAGCTCTGAGGTTTCTTGACGCCCGTCAAGGTCGCGGCCGGGCGGAGTGCCGATCATCCAGGGCATGGATCCGATCGACGCCCTGATGCGGGAGCACCCGCCTGCGGCACGGTCCGTGCTGGGATATCGGGGACCATGGCGCGCTGGGCGGTCGCGACCTTCGGACGGCAAGCCAACCGGCGGACCGACGCCGCCGGGCTGGTGTCCGCCCTGGAGGCGCGCGGGCTCCGCGTGGGCGGCTTCCGCCAGGAGGCCGCCACGGGGGACGACGCCAAGGCGGAGGTGCTGGTGCGGATCCAGGGCGGCGACCGCGCGCTCCTGGGGGGCACGCGGTCGCCCGCGACCGAGGGCAGCTGCACCTTCGGCTTCCGCGACGAGGCCTTCGAGGCGGGCCGCCGCTGGCTGCGCGAGGACCTCCCGCGCTCCGGGGTGGTGGTGGTCCACGACGTGAGCAAGCTGGAGCTCAAGGGCGCGGGCCACGCGCCCGCCATCACCGAGGCGATCGCGACCCAGGCGCCGTGCGTCGTCCTCCTGCTCGCCAGCGGCGAGCGGCTCGCCCAGGTGCTGGAGCGCTTCGCCCCGGACGACGCGCCGGCGAGCTGGGTGGAGCTGCCCGCGCCGCCCGAGGAGATGGATCGCTTCGCGGCGGAGCTGGCGGCGGCGGCGCGCTAGCCCCAGGCCGGCGTGGAGCTTCACGGCTCTCGGGCGCTACGCCTCTCCTTGGCCCGGCGAAGGGCGGAGGTCCAGCCGCTCCAGCCGGCGGTAGAGCGTGGCCAGGGAGATCCCCAGGAGGCGCGCGGCCGCCCTCCGGTCTCCGCCCGCCTGCTCCAGGGTGGACCGCACCAGGGCGCGCTCGAAGTCCGCCATCGCCTGGTGGTACGGCGCCCCCTCCGCCGGCGCCACCGCCAGCTCGGGGGGGAGGTCCTCCAGCTGGATGTCCCGCCCCGCCGAGAGGACGATGGCGCGCTCGAGGGCGTTGGAGAGCTCCCGGACGTTCCCCGGCCACCCGTAGGCCAATAGCCGCCGCATGGCCCGCGGGTCGACCCCGGGGGGGAGGAGGCCCTGGCTCCGGGCGTGGCGCTCGAGGAGCGCGCGGACCAGGCCGGGCACGTCCTCCGGGCGCTCGCGCAGCGGGGGGACCCGCAGCTTGAGGGCGCTCAGCCGGTAGTAGAGGTCGCTGCGGAAGGTCCGCTGCTCCACCGCGCGGGCCAGCTCGCAGTTGGTCGCCGCCAGGATGCGCGCGTCGTGGACCAGCGGGCGCTCCGCCCCCACCGGGATGACCTCCTTGCCCTCGATGGCCCGGAGGAGCTTCGCCTGGTGCGGCAGCGGCAGCTCGCCGATCTCGTCCAGGAACAGCGTGCCGCCGGAGGCGGCGCGGAAGAACCCCTCCCGCGTCCCCGTGGCCCCGGTGAAGGCGCCCTTCTCGTGGCCGAACAGGTGGCTCTCCAGCAGGCTCTCCGGGATGGCGGCCACGTTGACCGCCAGGAACGGCTTGTCGCGCCGGGGCGAGGCCTGGTGGATGAAGCGCGCCAGCACCTCCTTGCCGGACCCGCTCTCGCCCTGGATGAGGACGGTGCTGGTGGACGCCGCCAATCTCCGGGCCAGCTGCTGCAGCTCGCTCATCGCGCGGCTCTGGCAGGTCGCGTCCGCGGGCTCGCGCTCGGCCAGCGAGCGGCGGAGCGCGGCGTTCTCCCGCAGCAGGGCGCGCCGCTCCAGGAGGTGGCGGATCCGGTGGGCCACGTCGTGGAGCAAGAGCGGCTTGAGGACGTAGTCGTGCGCCCCCGCGTGGAGCGCCTCCACCGCCGACTCCACCGTGCCGTACGCGGTCATCACGATCGCCAGGAGATCGGGCCGCGACGCCAGCAGCTCGCCGATCAGCGAGAGGCCGTCCTGCCCCGGCAGGCGGACGTCCACCAGCGCCACGTCGGCGTGGGCGTCGCCCAGGGCGGGGAGGACCTCCTCGGCGCTGGAGAAGGTGAGCACCCGGTACCCTTCGCGCTCCAGGTACCGCGCGATGTTGCGCCGCAGCGGCTCCTCGTCCTCGACCACCAGGATGGACTCAGGCATCGGCCCTCCTCGGGGCATCGGCGGCGAGCGCCGCGGCGGGGAAGTCGAGGTGGACGGAGGTGCCGCCGCCGGGGATGGATTCGATGGACAGCGCGCCGCCCAGGCCGCGCATCACGTCCGCGCTCATCGACAGCCCCAGCCCGGTTCCCCCCTCCTGCTTGGTGGTGAAGAGCGGCTCGGTGGCGCGGCGCCGCACTTTTTCGTCCATTTTTTGGCCGTCGTCGCGCATTGAGATCCGCAGTTTTGTCTTTTGTTGCGTCGTGGTTATGGTGAGCGTCCTGCTGCGCGGCATGGCGTCGAAGGCGTTGATGGCCAGGTTCACCAGCACCATCACCACGTGGTCCTCCACCACCTGGAGGCGGGGGAGGTCCGGGTCCAACCTGGTGGCGAACCGGATGCGGCGGGCCCTGGGGTCGTGCCGGACGAGGCGGAGCGCGTCGTCCACCACCACCGGGACCCACACCTGGCAGGCGGAGTCGCCGCGCCTCCGGGCGAAGTCGGTCATCTCCCGCAGGGTGCGCGAGACGCGCGCCAGCTGCGAGCGCACCACCCGGACCGACTCCCGCACCTGCGCCGGGTCGCTCTCCCCCTCCAGGAGCTCCAGCTCGCTGGAGATGGACGCCAGCGGGTTGCCGATGTCGTGGGCGATGCCGGCGGCGAGCACGCCCAGCGCGGCCAGCCGCTCCTGGTACCGGACCTGGGCCTCCAGCCGCTTGGCCTCGGTGACGTCCCGGATGCTCTCCAGCACCAGCGGCCCCCGGCCCTCCGGGTTCGGCACCGGGTAGGCGTCGACCTCGAAGATGCGGCCGCTCCGGGGATCGGTCCGGGTCACCTTGCCCACCACCGGCTGCCCGGTCGAGCGCGCCTCCCGCGCGACGCAGGAGGCCGAGGTCGGGTCGCACGCCGCGCCCAGCAGGTGGCAGGGCGCGCCGATGGGGTCGACGCCGGCGGCCGCCTCGCGCGCGACCCGGTTCGCCGTCACCACCCGGCCCCGCTCGTCGATGACCACCAGCCGGTCCCGGAGGGCGTCCAGCACGCGCTCGGTGAAGCTCTGGGTCTGGGCGAGGGCCCGGCAGCGCTCCTCGTACGCCTCCTGCAGCGCGCCGTACGCGGCGGCGAAGGCGCGGTCATAGCGCCGGCGGAGCCGCCAGAGGAACACGAAGGCGAAGGTCCCGACCATCGCCGACGCGGAGAGGCCCCGCGCCGTGTGGAGCCACGCCAGCGCGCGCGGCGAGAAGCGGGGCGCCAACCAGAGCCGCTCGGCGACCTCGTAGGCGACGAAGAACGCCGCCAGGAGCGCGGTCCCCGCCGCGGCGGTGCGCAGCCAGGCGCGGATCCAATCCGAACGCTCGAACGGTGCGGGCAGCGCCATGCGTGCACCGCTGCGACTGCAAGAGCGGAACCGCGTTCTCAACTCTGCGAAAAACGGCGCGCGGCGTTTCTCAAGGGTGAGCGGCGCCGGCGGGCGGGCGCGCAGGGCTTGCGCTCCCGGCCCGGCGTCCCGCCCCGGCGGCGGCAACTTTGCGCGGGTGCGGGGGCCCTGATCGCGATGGCCCGGGGCATGCTCGTGGAGCGGGTGAGATGCCTCCGGCCCCCGCCACGGTCGACCGCCGCGAGCTGTTCCGCCGCCTGAGCGGCCGGGGGGCCGCCGCGCCCGTGGCCGAGCCCGAGCTGGTTTCGGAGGCGGTGCGCGAGCGCCTCCGGGGCGCGGACGCCTCCCGGTACTCGGCCGAGGCCGAGCCCGCCTATCGCCTGCCCATGGACGCGCGCGAGGCGGCCTTCGCCGAGCTGGACCTCCGCTACTTCCGGAAGCTGGGCCTGGCGGGTGAGCTGCTCGAGGCGCTGGAGCCCTTCCGGACGCGGCTCGAGGCGCGCCGGCTGCTGGTGGTGCGCGCGCCGTCGCCCTCGGAGGAAGGCGCCGACCTGGCCCGGATCGACGGCGCGGAGGTGATCCGGCTGGCGCTCCTCACCCGCCGCCTGGGCGAGCCGGAGTCGCTGCGCCGCTTCGTCGCCCACGAGCTGGTCCACGTGGAGGACATGCTCGACCCGGGATTTTCCTACCGCCCGTCCCGGCCGATGCCGGGGACCTGCCGCAGCGAGCGCGACCTCGCCCGCGAGCGCTTCCGCATCCTGTGGGGCGCCAGCGCGGACGCCCGCCTGATGGAGCGGGGGCTGGCGCCGCTCCGGCCGTGGGAGGACTGGGAGCGGCAGGCGCGGCAGGCCTTCCCGCGCGCCGAGCCGTCCGCGCTGGCCGCGCTGCTGGAGCGCCTGCGGCGCGGGGAACGCCCCGACCACCCGGCGATGCTGGAGCTGGCCGGCCGCCCGGACCTGGGCGCCGCGCGCCAGGGCGCCTCCGACCGCGCCGGCCAGCCCTGCCCGCTCTGCCGGTTCACCACCTTCGAATGGGCGGAGGCGGCGGCGGTGGAGGCCGCCGCCGCGCGCATCGCCGGCGCCTTCCCCGCCTGGTCGCCGGCCGACGGCGCCTGCGCCCAGTGCCTCACCGCCTACGCCGATCCCGAGGAGGCCGCATGAGCTCCATCAAGCGACGGACCTTCGTGCAGGCGCTCTCCGCCGGAGCGGGCGCCGCCATGGCCACCGGGGGGACCGCGTTCGCCTTCAACGCGCTCTCGCCCACGGTGGAGGTGGACAACCCGCTCGCCGCCTACCCCAACCGGGGCTGGGAGAAGGTGTACCTGGACCAGTACCGGTACGACTCCTCCTTCACCTGGGTGTGCTCGCCCAACTGCACCCACGAGTGCCGGCTGCGGGCCTTCGTCCGCAACGGGGTGATGCTCCGCGCCGAGCAGAACTACGACTGCGACCGGGTCTCCGACCTGTACGGCAACAAGGCGAGCGCGGCCTGGAACCCCCGCGGCTGCTCCAACGGCTTCACCTTCCAGCGCCGCCTCTACGGCCCGCACCGCCTCCGCTACCCCGTCATCCGCAAGGGCTGGAAGCAGTGGGCGGACGACGGCTTTCCGGAGCTCACCGCGGAGAACGCGTCCAGGTACAAGTTCGACGCCCGCGGCCGGGACGAGCTGGTGCGCGTCACCTTCGACCAGGCGCACACCTACGTCGCCCAGGGGCTGATCCACATCGCCCGGAAGTACAGCGGAGACGCCGGCAAGCAGCGCCTGCTCCAGCAGGGCTACGCCCCGGAGATGCTGGAGCACTGGGAGGGCGCCGGCACCCGCACCATCAAGACCCGCGGCGGCATGGGCCTCCTGGGCGTGATGGGCAAGTACGGGATGTATCGCTTCACCAACAGCCTGGCCTACCTCGACCAGCACATCCGCAAGGTGAGCGACGAGGAGACCAAGGCGGGGCGCCTGTGGTCCAACTACACCTGGCACGGCGACCAGGCGCCGGGCTTCCCCTTCGTGCACGGGCTGCAGTCGTCGGAGAGCGACATCAACGACTTCCGCGCCACCAAGTTCCACCTGCACATCGGCAAGAACCTCATCGAGAACAAGCGCGCCGACAACCACTTCTTCACCGAGTGCATGGAGCGGGGCGCGAAGATCGCCGTCGTCTGCCCCGAGTACTCGCCGTCCTCCAGCAAGGCGGACTACTGGGTGCCGGTCCGGCCGAACACCGACACCGCGCTGCTCCTGGGCGTCGCCAAGCTCCTCATCGACCGCAAGCGCTACGACGCGGAGTTCGTCAAGCGCTTCACCGACTTCCCGCTGCTGGTCCGCGCCGACAACCTCCGCCGCCTCCGCGCCGCGGAGCTGTTCGAGGGCTACCGGCCGGAGGACATCAGCGGCGGGCCGTCGGTGAAGCTCTGGCACTTCTCCGAGGAGGACCGGAAGAAGCTGGGCGACTTCGTCGTCTACGACCAGGCCGCCAAGCGCCACGTCGCGGTGACGCGCGACGACGTGGGGGAGCGGCTGGTGAAGAAGGGCATCGACCCGGCGCTGGAGGGGAGGTGGAAGCTCCGGCTGGCGGACGGGAAGACGGTGGAGGTGATGACGCTCTTCACCGCCTACCAGGCCCACCTGAAGGACTACGACCTCGACACCGTCCACGAGATCACCAGCGCCCCCAAGGACCTCATCGTCCGGCTGGCGGAGGACCTGGCCACCATCAAGCCGGCCTGCATCCACGTGGGCGAGGGGATGAACCACTGGTTCCACGCCACCGAGATGAACCGGGCCACCTACCTCCCGCTGGTGCTCACCGGGAACATCGGCAAGCCGGGCGCGGGCGGCCACACCTGGGCCGGCAACTACAAGGCGGCGCTCTTCCAGGGCAGCGCCGAGACCGGGCCCGGCTTCAAGGGCTGGATCTCCGAGGACCCGTTCCACGTCAACCTGGACCCGGACGCGGACGGCAAGGACATCAAGGCGCACGCCCACACCTTCGACGAGGAGCCGGGCTACTGGAACTACGGCGAGAAGCCGCTGGTGGTGGACACGCCGAAGTACGGGCGCAAGTCGTTCACCGGCAAGAGCCACATGCCCACCCCCACCAAGGCGCTCTGGTTCACCAACGTGAACCTGCTCAACAACGCCAAGTGGGCGTACGAGATGTTGAAGAACGTCGACCCGAAGATCGAGCTCATCGTGTCGACGGACATCGAGCTCAACGCGTCGGTCGAGTACAGCGACGTGGCGTTCCCCGCCACCTCCTGGGTGGAGACGGAGCAGCCGGAGATCACCGGCAGCTGCTCCAACCCGTTCATCCAGATCTGGAAGGGCGGCCTGAAGCCGGTCTACGAGAGCAAGGACGACATCCGGATCATCGCCGACCAGGCGAAGAAGCTCGGCGAGCTGATCGGCGACCGCCGCTTCACCGACTACTTCAAGTTCGTCCACGAGGGCCGGACGGACATCTACATCCAGCGGCTGCTCGACTCGTCCACCACCACCCGCGGGTACAAGTACGCGGACATCATGGCCGGCAAGTACGGCGAGCCCGGCACCGCGCTGTTCCTCTTCCGCACCTACCCGCGCATCCCCTTCTACGAGCAGATCGCCGACAGCCTGCCCTTCTTCACGCCCACCGGCCGGCTCCAGGCGTACAACGACGAGCCCGAGGTCATCGAGTACGGCGAGAACTTCATCGTCCACCGCGAGGGGCCGGAGGCGACGCCGTACCTGCCCAACGTCATCGTCTCCTCCAACCCGCTGGTCCGCCCGGACGACTACGGCATCCCGCTCACCGCCATGGGCTGGGACGAGCGCCAGGTGCGCAACGTCAAGATGCCGTGGAAGCAGGTGAAGGCGACCCGGAACCCGCTCTGGCAGAAGGGCTACCGCTTCTTCTGCCTCACCCCGAAGACGCGCCACGCCACCCACAGCCAGTGGCAGGTGGTGGACTGGCAATTCATCTGGAACAACCAGTTCGGGGACCCGTACCGCACCGACAAGCGCGCGCCCGGCGTGAACGAGAGCGCGCTCCACATCAACCCGCAGGCGGCGCGCGAGCTGGGCCTCGCCGACGGCGACTACGTCTACGTGGACGCCAACCCCGCCGACCGGCCG
>DASRBA010000005.1:0-17079 GCA_035637895.1 Myxococcaceae bacterium | reverse complement strand
CACCAGGGACGGGTCCATGGTGCCCAGCCGGTCGAGCAGCGCCTGCTTGCTCATCGGCTTGCCGCTCTCGTCCTTGAGGACCAGGAACGCCTCGCTGGCCTTGGGCTGGTCCTGGATCTCGAACCGCATCAGCTCCTGGCGGTTGGGGGTGAAGGGCGTGCCCTCCTTCTTCGACGCCGGGTCGATGTACATCCGGCCCAGGCCGCGCTGCTCGCCCTGGAGCACGCGCGAGTACGGGTCGGTCCGCTCCACCTTCTGGCCGCCCGAGTCGGTGATCTCGTAGACGTACGACTTGCCGTCCAGCCGGCTCCAGCCCTTGGGGTCCGCGGCCTGCCAGACGTTGTCGGAGCCCTTGGTCATCGGCATCCGCTCGACGTTGCCGTTCTTGTCGGTGATCTTCACCGAGACGTCCTTGGCGTCCGGCGCCCAGAACTTGAAGGACGCGCCCGCCTGGCCGACCCGGTGCACGCCCATGTCGTGGTACGTGGTCGGGGCGTAGCTCTGCTGCTTGGTGTCCGGGCCCAGGTTGAAGTGCTGGTTGTCCTCGCCCATCAGCGCCCACTGGCCCTTGCCGCTGGGCCCGTCGGCGGTGACGCCCCACTGGAAGTCGTGGGCCTGCCCGTCGTCGGACAGCTCCACGGTGGCGGACCACTTGCCGTCGCCCATGTCCTTCATCTGGACGGGCTTGCCGCCGTTCCAGTTCGGGTCGAACTTCCCGTTCGCGTCCCAGCTGCCCTTGAGCTGGAGGTTGGTCATCTCCTTGTGCGGGCCGGCGTCGTAGGTGAACGTCACCTGGCGCTTCACCGGCGCCTCGGGCGTGCCGATCTGCGCCGGCTGCGCCTTGGCCAGCGCGCCCGGCTGGACGATGCCGGTGTTGCCGCTGCGCGAGGCCTTGGTGTCGAAGGAGGTGGATGGGGCGGCCGGCTCGGTGGACTTCGCCGCCGCCGGAGTCGGCGCGGGCGCGGGGGCCGGGGCGTTCTCGGAGGTGGTGGTGGGGCGCGCCGGGGTGGGGGTGCCGGCGGGGTTGCGGACGTTCATGTCAGGCATGTCTGCGGTTCCTGAGGGGGGAGTCGCGCGGGGCGACAGGGTTCCCAGTTATCGGTCGCGCCGGCCATCGGTTGCGGCGAGACCTACATTATCTTACTTAGTGATTTCGGGCAGTTGGAGCGGCACTTCAAATCATTCCTGGCCAATCGACGCCCACCCGGTCGAAGGCCGTGGCAAGCTGCTTTACCTCGGTTTCCGGGAGTCTACCAGCCTCCACGGCGGAGACGCACTCGGCCAGGTGGCCAAGCCTGCGAGTTCCCACGAGGCAGGCCGTCACGCCGGGCGCAAACGCCGCAAATCGCACAAAAGCCGCCGCCCAGTCCGATCTGGGGGGCAATTGCATGGCGTGAAAACGTTTCCAGTACTCGGCGGCGGCGGCGTCATCCGGAGGTGGGGCCGGGCGCCAGGGGGCGTTGGCGAGGGGTCGCTTGGCCAGCACGCCCATGCCGCTCACGGCCGCCGTGGCGATGGCCTCCGAGAGCCCGCGCTGGTCGCAGACGTTGACGGAGGTCTGGATGGCGCCGAAGACGCCGCAGCGCACGGCGAAGTCGAGCGCGTCGCCCTCTCCGGAGTAGGCGACCACGCGGACCTTGCCGGAGCGGGCGACGTCGCGGCACGCCTCGAGGATGTCGCCGCGGCGGAGGACCTCGAGCGGGCACGAGTGGAGGTGGAAGAGGTCGACGGCGTCGGTGCGGAAGAGGTGGAGCGCGCGCTCCACGCCGCGGCGGATGCACTCGCCCGTCCAGTCCGGGACGCCGGGGACGCCGTAGCCGCCCTTGGTGGAGAGGACGACGTCGCGGCGGCGCCAGGAGAGGTGGCGGCCGATGCGCTCCTCGGCGAGGCCGTAGCTGGGGGCGGCGTCCACCAGGTTCATCCCGAGGTCCACGGCGCGGTTGAGGAGGGTGCCGGCTTCGTCCTCGGTGAGGTCGGCCCCGCCGACGGCGCCGGCGCCCAGGCCGAGCGGCGCGACGAAGAGGTCGGTCTGTCCGAGGCGACGGCGTTCCATGAGTTTCGTCCATAACAGGAGCGGCACGACTATGGACAGCCGGCCCTCCGGCATGCTCTCTACGCGCGCCCTTTCCCCCCGGCCCTACGCGGCCGGCTTTCTCGAGGACCAACGCCCATGTCGCTCCCCCGTTCCCTCCTCGCGGCCCTGACGGCCTGCGCGGCCGCCGCGTGCGCGCCGAACATGCCGGGCCTGGACCCGGACGCGCCGGTGGAGCCCGGACCGGACGAGGTGGGCGTGCTGGACGCCGGCCTGGGGGCCGCGCTGGGCGCCGCCTACGACGGCACCGAGGCGAACATCATCTTCAACGTGTTCTCGTCGCGCGCCACGCGCATCGAATTGTGGCTCTACAAGCAGCCCACGAACTTCAACCAGTCCGTCCGCTACGTGATGGTGAAGGACGCGGCCACCAACGTGTGGACGAAGACGGTGTCGGTGGCGACGCTGCAGAACACGTACGGGTTCACCGGGCCGGTGTACTACGGCTACCGGGCGTGGGGGCCGAACTGGCCGTACGTGTCGAGTTGGACGCAGGGGTCGTCGGTGGGGTTCCTCTCGGACGTGGACTCGGCGGGGAACCGGTTCAACCCCAATAAGCTGCTGTTCGACCCGTACGCGAAGGAGCTGAGCCAGGACCCGGTGAACCCCGGGCAGTTGGACGGGACCATCTTCGCGTCCGGCGCGTCGTACCGGTTGGTGGACGATGGGACGCGGGCGCCCAAGGGGATCGTCCTGCACAACTGGACGCCGGTGACGGGTACCAAGCCCACCCGAGCGCAGAAGGACGACGTGGTCTACGAGGTCCACGTCCGCGGGCTGACGATGAACGACACCTCCCTCGCGGCAGGGATCCGCGGGACGTACGCGGGCGCGGCGGCGAAGGCGTCCTACCTGGCGTCGCTGGGGGTGACGGCGGTCGAATTCCTCCCGGTGCAGGAGACGCAGAACGACACCAACGACGTGGACCCTGGGAGTGACAGCGGCGACAACTACTGGGGCTACATGACGCTGAATTACTTCTCGCCGGACCGGCGGTACTCGTCGGACAAGACGGCGAGCGGCCCCACCCACGAGTTCCAGGCGATGGTGAAGGCGTTCCACGACGTGGGGATCAAGGTGTTCCTGGATGTCGTCTACAACCACACCGGCGAGGGCGGGCAGTGGAACGCGGGCGACACGGGGACGTACAACGTGATGTCGTTCCGCGGGCTGGACAACCCCACGTATTACTCGCTGACGAGCGACATGCAGTACTCGTGGGACAACACCGGGACGGGCGGCAACTTCAACACGTACAACCCCACCGCGCAGAACCTGATCGTCGATTCGATCGTGTACTGGCGCGACACGCTGGGGGTGGACGGGTTCCGGTTCGACCTGGCGTCGGTGCTGGGGAACACCTGCCAGCACGGCTGCTACAACTTCGACAAGATGGATCCGGGCACGGCGCTGAACCGGCTGGCGCGCGACGTGAGCGGGGTCAGCCTGATCGCGGAGCCATGGGCGATCGGCGGGAACTCGTACCAGGTGGGTGGCTTCCCGGCGGGGTGGTCGGAGTGGAACGGGCAGTTCCGCGACACCGTCCGCAAGGACCAGAACAAGATGGGTACGGAGGTGGTCACCCCCGGGACGCTGGCGACGCGGTTCTCCGGGTCGTCGGACCTGTACGGCGACGACGGGCGGAAGCCGTGGAGCTCGGTGAACTTCGTGGTGGCGCACGACGGGTTCACGCTGAAGGACCTGTACTCGTTCAACGGGAAGAACAACGGGCAAGCATGGCCGTACGGGCCGTCGGACGGGGGCGAGGACAACAACAACTCGTGGGACCAGGGCGGGATCGCGGCGGACCAGCGGAAGGCGGCGCGCAACGGGCTGTCGCTGCTGATGCTGAGCGCGGGGACGCCGATGATGACCGGCGGGGACGAGTTCCTGCGGTCTCTGAACGGGAACAACAACCCGTACAACCTGGACTCGACGGCGAACTGGCTGGGGTGGAGCTGGAACACGGACCAGACCAACTTCAAGACGTTCGCCCAACGGCTGATCGCGTTCCGGAAGGCGCACCCCGCGTTGCGGCCGGCCAACTTCTACAGCGGCTCCGACACCAACGGGAACGTGATGGAGCAGCTCCGGTGGTTCAAGCCGGACGGGAACGTGGCGGATTCGGCGTACTTCAACGACGGGAACAACCACGCCCTGGCGTGGCGCTACGACGGCACCGAGTTCGCCGACCCCTCCTCCGCCATCTACGTCGCCTACAACGGCTGGTCCGGGGACGTGGACTTCACCCTCCCCTGGCCGGGGAACGGGAAGAGCTGGTACCGGGTGACGGATACCTCCACCTGGAACGAGGGGCCGAACACGTGGGTGGCGCCGGGGAGCGAGGCGTTCATCGGCGGGGAGTTCACCCACTACGTGCTGCACGGGCGCGCGGTGATGGTGATGGTCGCGAAGTAGGCGGAACCGCTGCGGCTACAACCCGACTCGAGCCTCGAGTCGGGCGCCGCGTTCGGCAAGCGCCGCGACGTCCTTGGCTTCGGCCTTGCCACGAACTGCGACCGTAAGTTCCGCGACCTGCTCTTGAAGACGCTTGATGTCCTCGGAGTTCTTCCGGACCGCCTCCTCCAGGACGCCTACCCTGAACTCGAGGGCTTCACCCGGATCCCGAGCTCGAGAACGGCGGCTTCGAGCGTTCCGAACCGTCGCATCATCTCGGTGCGCATCTCCTGCACCTCTGACCGCAAGCCGGTCAGCGATTCCGCGACGACACGGTTCTCGAGTCGGATCGACTCCAGCACGGCGGTGAAGCCGCTCTGGGTGGTCGGTGCTCGCAGGCGCTTTCGCTTGGCGGCCAAGGAGCGACCTTCCTACCGTCCCCCGCGCCAAACCTCAACGCCTGGTCCAACCGACTCTCCCGAACTGGCCCCTGCGGCTGGACCAGTCTCCCGTTAGGCTCCCCACCGCCCATGCGAGCGAAGACCACCGCCGCGTACGCGATCTGCTGCCTGGCCTGGGGCAGCACCTGGTTGGCGATCCGGATCGGCCTGCAGGACCTGCCCCCGCTGCGGTTCGCGGGGATGCGGATGGTGGTCGCGTGGGCGGTCCTCCTTCCCTTCGCCTGGCGGGCCTTCCGGGCCGGGCGGCGGCCCACCCGCTCGGAGTGGCGAGACATCACGCTCATCGGCGCGATGCAGATCGGCCTCTCCTACGCGCTGGTCTTCATCTCCGGCCAGTGGATCCCCTCCAGCGTCTCCGCGGCGCTGTTCGCCACCTTCCCCATCTGGACCTCGCTGCTCGCCCACTTCTGGCTGAAGGACGAGCCGCTCACCTGGGCACGCGGCGGGGCGGCGGCGGTGGGCTTCGTGGGCGTGGGCATCATGCAGGGCCCGGACCTGGGCGGGCTCGCGCTGTCCTCCACAGTGGTGGTGGGGAGCATCCTCGCCCTGCTCAGCCCGCTCTGCTCCGCAGCGGGGAACGTGGTGATGAAGCGGCAGCTCACCAGGGTCGACCCGGTCGTGAACCTCTGCGCGCAGCTCTTCGTGGGCGCGGTCGTCCTGCTCGCGCTCTCCGGAATGACGGAGGCCGACAAGGTGGCGAACTGGAACGCGCGCTCCGTCTCCGCGGTGCTCTACCTGGCGATCGTCGGTACGGCGGTGGCCTTCTTCGCGCTCTTCTGGATGCTGCCGCACGTCCCGGTCAACGCGGTGGGCGCCATCCCGCTGATCGACACCACCCTCGCCGTCGCGCTGGGCGCGGCCGTCCTCCACGAACCGCTCACCTGGAGGTTCGTCGCCGGCGCCGGGTTGGTGCTCCTCGCCGCGGCGCTCGCCAACGGGGTGTTTCCGAAGCCAAAACCGAAGCCCAAGCCGGAGCTGGCCGTTACCTCGTGACCTGCCGGTAGTTCTGCCCGCCGTTGTTCAGCCACACCTCCGCGCGGGTGGCCTGCGCCCCGGCGTCCACCGGCTTGATGCCGACCTTGAGCGCGAACTCCACCTCCGTCCCCTGCTGCACGTCCGGGAGGAAGATCCGCCCGTCAGGCGCGAGTGGGGGCGGCTGATCGCTGGCCTTCACCACGCGGGTGGTCTTCCAGCCGTCGGTGGTGAAGCGGACCTCGTCCGTCTCCGCGGCGACCGCGCCCCAGCCCTGGGCCTGGGCGGCGGCCCGGACCTCCTCGATGCCGGGGTTCACCTCGAAGTGCACGGTGCTCACGGCCATCCCCTTGGGGAACATGGGGACGCCCGCCTTCGTCGTCGTCGGTTTCTTCATAGGGCGCGGAGATTACCGCGCCTGCTCAGCCCTGCGGCCACACCACCGACGCGAACTTGAAGTTCTGGGCATTCGGGATGGCGAACGAAGGCGTGGCGTCCGCCTCGATCTTCGCCGCCACCTCCGGATCCAGCCCCGCGAACAGGTCCTCGCCCAGCTTCTGCTCCAGCTGGTCCACGCTCACCCGGCTGTTGCGGAGGAACGCCGCCTGCTCCGGCTGCTTGTTCCCCACGTTGGTCGTGTTCGGGCAGATGTACGCGAACGTCTTGACCGACCCGTCCGGGAACTGCAGCACCGCGGCCTTGAAGAAGTCCGTGGGCACGCCCACGCGCTTCTGCCCGCCGGCGCCGATCCACTTCGTCTGGTCCGGCGGCAGCGGGTTCCCATCCTTGTCCAGGAACAGCCCGCCCGTGATGATCGTCGCCTTCGCGCCCGTCGCCTCCACCAGCTCGTTGGTGGCCTGCTCCAGCAGCGCCCAGCTCCGCTGGTTCAGCGCGCCCTCCTGCGGCGCCATGTTGGAGAGCAGGAAGGACTCGTCCATCGACTCCTGGTTCACCGAGTCCGCCGCCGGCCGCTGGTGCCCGCGGTCGAACCCCGACCCCTTGTAGTCGTTCAGCTGCGACCCGTTCGCGCCCAGCTCCGGGTCCGCCTTGAAGTTGTCCTTGCGCTGCACGCCGGCCGGGCGCTCGGCGATGTCCGCGGCGGTCAGCGAGTAGCTCACCCACTGCGGGACCCGCTTCTGCGTGTCCTCCGAGATCCGCATGTAGTTCTTCGACAGCAGCGTGCTGTTGGGCAGCCCGCCCGCCGGCGTCAGGAAGTCCGCCTCCTTGGTGAAGTCGGCGATCCGGCTGTCGAACGGCGCCGCCTTCTGGTCCGGCATCCACTGCGTCGCCGCGCCCGTCCCCGCGTTCTTCACGCCGGTCAGGTACGAGTTGAGCTCCGTGGACGTCAGCGACCCGTCGTGGTTGCCGTCCGCCGCCTGGGCCATGCTCCGCTGCCAGCCCGCGTCGAAGTCGGCCACCTGCTTGGCGCCGCCCGCCACCTGCGCCCGCTCCTGCTGCATCACGCCGCTGGAGAGGAACTGCAGGTCGTCCGGCGCCGCCAGGTAGTCATCCATCTCCTGGACGGTGACCTTCCCGTCCGGGCTCCCGGTCTTCTTGTCCGCCGCCTGGAGCAGCTTGTCCTGCCAGCTCCCCGCCGACCACCCGTAGCGCGACTCCACGTCGGAGATCGCCACCGGCACCACCGCCGGCTTGGGCGGTTCCTTCGGGGTGCCCGTCGCCTCCAGGCTCCACGCGTTCAGCGTGCCCTCGTCGCGCGCCGCCTTGTCCTCCACCGTCAGCGTCCAGTCGCCCTTGGTGCTCTCGCCCTTGAACGCCTCGGAGAGGTCGAAGTCACCCTTGATGTCGTCGGCGGAGCCGCCCGCGCGGTCGGAGAGCGTCGCCGTCTTGCCGGACGGCGAGGTCAGCTTCACCACCAGGTCGCCCCGCCACGTGTGCGAGACGTCCAGGTTCGCCTTCAGGTTGGAGAGGTCCACGTCCTCGTCGAAGTGAATCGTGGAGGAGGTGGTCTGGTAGTCCTTGATCGGCGCGGCGGGCGCGGCGGACTTCGAGACGGTCTGCGGCTCGGCCGCTCCCTCCACCACGTCGAACCCCAGCGAGCGCTGCGGGATCCGCTGCTGCGGGGCGGTGGTGGGGACGCCGTCGGACGGCGGGAGCCGAGCGGTGTTGGCCTGGAACTGGTCGGAGCGGGCGGACGAAGAAGGCGAGGCGGGCGGAGTCGCCGCGGGAGCCGGGGCCGAAGAAGGGGTCGCCGCCGGCGTGCGCGGAGCATTGGGGACGGAAGGTGAGTCGAGACGCACGGGTGCTCCCTGGGGAGAAGCTCGATTTCGACCGGGTTATCGGCATGTTCCGGCCAAGGGTTGCAGCCCCGTCCTCTCGGGGTCTTAGCCGGTGGCATCCGGGGTGGTCGGAACTCTAATCGTCAACCCATTTGACAGTGCTATGGTCCCGCGGATGAAGCGGGGGGCCCTGGCGGCGGCAGCCGCGCTCGCGCTGTGCTCGGCGTGTCCGGCGCCGTGGCCCTCGCTGGTGGTGGAGCCGCGCTCGAGCCGCCAGACCGCGCCGCCCGCCACCCTCTTCAAGGCCGTGATGGTGTTCGACGCGCGCGAGGGGATGCTGACCGGCCCCTCGGACGTGCTGGTGAGCGCGGGGCAGATCCGGGAGATCTCGCCGGAGATCCCGCCGCTGCCCGGCGAGGACGTGGTGGCCGGCGACGGGCGCACGCTGCTCCCCGGGCTGATCGACGCGCACGTGCACCTCGGGCCCGCGCAGGGCGAGGCGTTCTGGGCGCAGGTGACGCCGGACCCGCGCGCGCAGGCGGCGGCGATGCTCTACGCGGGCGTCACCACCGCGGTGGTGGCCCACCACACCGAGGACGCGCGCTTGCTGCAGAGGGCGATCGCCGACGGCACCCTGCCCGGCCCCAGGCTGTGGCGCGCCTCGCGGATCTTCACCGCGGTGGGCGGCTACCCGGGGCCATTCCTGGACATGTTCCTCGGACCGGCGGCGGCGCTCATGCCCCAGGCGCACCGCGAGGTGCGGTCCGCGGCGGACGCGCGCGACCAGGTGATCGCCGAGCTGGCGGAGACGGAGCCGGACTTCGTGAAGGTGGCGGTGGACTCGTGCGGCAGCGCGCCGATGCCCACCGACGCGCTGGAGGCGATCGTCGACGAGGCCCACCACCGCGGCCGGCCGGTGCTGGCGCACCCGGGCACGGTGGAGGACGCGATGGCCGCGATGCGCGCCGGCGCGGACGTGCTGATGCACGTGCCCTCGTGCAGCGAGCTGACCGAGGAGCAGCGCGCCACGCTCGCGCTCCGGCACATCCCGGTGGTGAGCACGATGCGGGTGTTCGACGTGTTCGCCCGCATGTTCGAGGGGCCGCTCCCGCTCACGCCCTTCGAGAAGCGGCTGATGCGGCCGGGGGCGGAGAAGGCCTTCGAGCAGAAGGGCGACCTGTCGAAGTTCCCGAAGGTGCCCAGGGACTTCCTGGACCAGATGCACAAGCGCGCGGAGCTCTCCGGCCACAACGTGAAGTCGCTGGTGGACGGCGGCGCGGTGGTGCTGGCGGGCACCGACTCCGGACTGCCGGGTCTCTTCCACGGCGCCGCCCTCCACGAGGAGCTCTCGTCGCTGGTGGGGCTGGGCGTCTCGCCCGCGGCGGCGATCCGGATGGCCACCTACGTGCCCGGGCGGGTGCTGATGCCGGACGGGGCGCTGGGCGCGATCGAGGTCGGCGCGTGGGCGGACCTCGTGCTGGTGGACGGAGATCCCACCAGGGACATTCAAGCCACCCGCACCATCGCCGGCGTCTGGCAGCGGGGGCGGAAGGTGATGCGCCGCTGAGGCTTCGGAAAACTGAGTCCGACCTCGGTGATCTGATCAGGTGGGAGACGGGGAACTGCCCGGAACGTCGTGCCGGAGGGCCTGGCACGGCGGTGGCACACCATCCCGGCATGACCCGAACGAACGCATTGCTGTCCGCCGTCCTCTTCACCACCCTCGCCGCCTGCGGGCGCGACCCCGCCATCCCGGCCGACGCCCGCGACCTGGCGATGGCGCAGGTGGGATTCGCGCAGTCCTACTCCTCGACCCAGTTCAACCAGCCGGCCCGCCTGGTCATCCAGGACCAGCGGACGTGGGACGAAGCGTGGGCCAAGATCGATCGGCAGACCCCGGCGCCCGCGACGGACTTCGAGACCTCGATGATCGTCCTGGCGGCCATGGGCCAGCGCTACAGCGGCGGCTACTCGATCGCCTTCGACGACATCGCCGCAACCCAACACACGCTCTACGTCTCGGTGACGGAGGGCTCGCCTGGAGATCGCTGCATGACCACCCAGGCGCTGGTGCAGCCGGTGGCCGTCACCCGCGTCGAGCGGATCGAGGGCGACGTTCAGTTCATCGAGCACACCCAGGCCTACGACTGCTACTGAGCGCCGCCGCCGCCGGTTACGGGTTGATGCCGATCCGGCGGAGCGAGTCGCGGACGCCGTTGTCGCGCGGCAGGTTCCGGTAGGCGTTCTCGTCCAGGTGGTAGCCCGAGCCGCGGCCGGTCAGGCGCTGCTGGATCCGGTCGCCGATGCGGTCCACGGTCTGCTCCTCGGTCCAGGAGTCGCCGTCCTGCGAGGTGGCCGCGTGGCCCAGCTCGTGGCCCAGGGTGTGGATCAGGTCCGGGCTGTTCGGGTTGGCGATCTCGATCGCCTGCGACCCGGCGCCCAGCTGCTTGGTCACGCCCTGGGTGCCCACCGGCCCGCCGCCCGGGTTCAGGCCCGGGTTGACGGTGATGGACTTCAGGCCCTGCGCCTTGGCCGCCTGCAGCAGCTTCGCGCCCTCGGGGTCGCTCGCGATCTTGTCGATGGCGCCCTGCAGCCGCGGATCGACCATCAGGCCCTCCGCCGCGCCCGTGCCGGGCACCGCGTTCTGCAGGCCCTCGGCCTGACCGGGGTTGCCCGCTTCGCCCGCGCCGCCGGCGCCGTCCGCGCCGCCACCGCCCTGCGGAGCGCCACCGGCCCCACCCGCGCCGCCGCCGCCGTCCGCGCCACCCGCACCGCCCGCGCCACCACCGTCGCCGCCGCCGCCACCACCGCCCTGCGGAGCCGCGGCCTCGCCACCACCCTGCGGAGCCCCACCGCCGCCGTCACCGCCGCCCTGCGGAGCGCCGCCACCCTGCGGGCCACCCGCGGGAGCGCCGCCGCCCTGCGGAGCGCCACCGCCGCCGCCGAGCGCGTTGCTCAGGCCGGCCAGGTCGCCGGTGATGTCCTCACCGCGGCGGAGCTTGTCCAGGATCTTCAGCAGGTACTTGGCCAGCTCGGGGTTGGTCTTCTCCAGCTGCTTGATCAGGTCCTCCAGCTTCTTCTCCTGCTGGTCCTTGGGCAGGTTCTGGAGGTCCTTGAGCTGCTGGTCGACGGCCTTCTTCTGGTCGTCGGTGAGGTTCTTGACCGCCTCCTCGGGAGTCTTGGGGTCCTGGGCGGCGTTCGGCGCGTTCGGGTCCTGCGCGCCGGCAGGAGCCTGGCCGGCCGGAGCCTGACCCGCGGGAGCCGCCGGAGCGGTCGCGTCGAGCTGAGGACGGGCCGCCTGGGCCGGAGCGCCGGTCAGGTTCGGGCCGCGGACCGCGCGAGGCGCCGCGTCAAAGCCGTCCGCCCCGCCGCGGCCGCTGTACGCCGCCAGCGCGGGGTTCGACTTGGCGGGGCTCGCCGCGGGCTTGACCGCCCCGACGTTCCCGCCCGTCGCCGGAGCGACAGAGGGAGAAGGCCCAACGCCAAAGAAGCTCGACAGACCGCCGATCCGAGTCGCCATTTCAGGAAGCCTCAGGAAGTGTGTGGCAACAGGGCTCCAGCTCCCCGTTCCACCCACGTCGATTATCGGGACCCCGAAGCAACTTCTCCCGCGCGATCTTGCAAAGGTATTTTAGGATCTTGGCCGAAAATAGAATTTACGTTTGCGCAGGGATTTTACGGTCGATTTCGCTAGGTGGCCTCGGACGCGAGGACCGCCAGCAGGTCGCCGGACTGGACCGACCCCCGGAGCGCCGGGACGAGCTCCTTGAGGACGCCGCCGCGGGGGGCGCGGACCACGGTCTCCATCTTCATCGCCTCCAGCGTGAGCAGCGGGGCCCCCGGCACCACCCGGTCGCCCACCTTCTTGTGCAGGGCGATCACCGTGCCCGGCATGGAGGCGCCGACGTGCGCGGGGTTGCCCGGCTCCGCCCGCCGCCGCGACGCCTGGCTGGACGCGCGCGACCGGTCCCGCGCCACCACCTGCCGCGCGTGCCCGTTGAGCGTGAAGTAGACGGCCCGCATCCCGTCCGCGTCCGGCTCGCCCACCGCCTCCAGCGAGACGACGAGCGTCTTGCCGCGCTCCATCTCGATCGACAGCTCCTGCCCCACCACCATCCCGTAGAAGTACGTCGGCGAGTCGAGGATCGAGACGTCCTCGTAGCGGGAGAACGCCTCCCAGTACTCCTCCATCACGCGCGGGTAGAGCGCCTGGCTCACCGCCTCCTCGCGCCCGACCTTGCGGTGGAAGCGCTCGGACAGATCGCGCACCGCCTTCTCCAGGTCCAAAGGCGGCATGGACGCCGAAGGCAGCCCGGTCACCACCGGCAGCCCCTTGAGCACCGCCTGGCGGAGGTCCTCCGGGAAGCCGAAGGGAGGTTGGCCCAGCTTGCCCTGGAAGTACTCGATCACGCTGCTGGGGAAGTCGAGCTTGGACGCCCGTTCGAGCAGCAGCGCCTTCGTCGCCGCGGCGGACTCCTCCAGCGTGGGTCGCCTCACCACCAGGTCGTTCTTCAACAGGAAGATGGCGAAGTCGCCCACCATCTTCGAGGACGGCGTGACCTTGGGGATGTCCCCCACCAGGAGGTTCACCAGCGCGAAGCAATCCTTCACGTCGTTCCAGCGGTGGAGCAGCCCCATCTCCGCCACCTGCGGCCGGAGGTTGGAGTACTGGCCGCCCGGGATCTCGTGGTAGTAGACCTCGCTGGTCGACGACTTCAGCCCGCTCTCGAACGGGCTGTAGATCTCCCGCACGTCCTCCCAGTAGTTCGCCAGCGGCTGGAGCGCCTTGTTGGTCAGCCCCACCTCGCGCTCGTGCCCGCGCAGCGCGGAGACCAGCGCGTTGATCGACGGCTGGCTGGTGAGGCCGGCCATGGACGACAGCGCGCAGTCCACCACGTGCACGCCGTGCTCGATCGCCTCCAGGTACGAGGCGATCCCGTTGCCGGAGGTGTCGTGGGTGTGGAAGTGGATGGGGAGCTTCGTCGCCGCGCGCAGCCCGTCGATCAGCATCCCCGCCGCGCCCGGCCGGACCAGCCCGGCCATGTCCTTGATGCACAGGAAGTGCGCGCCCGAGTCCTCGATCCGCCGCGCCAGGTCCGTGTAGTACCGGAGCGAGTACTTCGGCCGCTTCGGGTTGGAGATGTCGCCCGTGTAGCAGATGGAGACCTCGCACACCTTCCCGGTCCTCCGGATCCGCTCGATGGAGACCTTCATGCTGTCCAGGTCGTTGAGCGAATCGAACACGCGGAAGACGTCCACGCCGGCCTCGGCCGCCTCGTCGATGAACGCCTCCACCACGTTGTCCGGGTAGCTGGTGTAGCCGACGGCGTTGGCGCCGCGGATCAGCATCTGGAGGAGGACGTTGGGGACGGCGGCCTTGAGCTTGCGCAGCCTCTGCCACGGGTCCTCGTTGAGGAAGCGGTAGGCGGTGTCGAACGTCGCCCCGCCCCAGCACTCCAGCGAGAACAGCTCCGGCACCAGGTGCGCGGTGGCGGGGGCGATCTGGAGGATGTCGTAGGTCCGCATCCGGGTCGCCACCAGCGACTGGTGCGCGTCGCGCATGGTGGTGTCCGTGATCAGCGGGCGCTTCTGCTCCAGCACCCACTTCGCCAACCCCTCCGGGCCGCGCTCCTGCAGCACCTGCACGGTGCCCGCGGGCGGCGGCCCCTTCGGCGCCACCGGCGCGCGCGGCTCCAGGAACTCCACCGGCCGGCGCCGCAGGTGCTTCTTGATGGTGGGGTGGCCGTTGACGATCACCTCCGCCAGGTAGTTGAGCAGCTTGCTGGCGCGGTCGCGGCGCGGCGGGAACTGGAACAGCTCCGCGGTCTCGTCCACCCAGCGGGTGTACGCGTCCCCGGAGAGGAAGGTGCGGTGCAGGAGCACGTTCTCCAGGAAAGGGAGGTTGGTCTTCACCCCGCGGATGCGGAACTCGCGCAGCACGCGCAGGCCCTTGGTGACGGCGTGCTCGAAGGTCTCCGCGAAGCACGTCACCTTGAGCAGCAGCGAGTCGTAGTGCGGCGAGATGTACGCGCCGGTGTAGCTGTTGCCGGCGTCGATGCGGACGCCGAAGCCGGCGGCGGCGCGCCAGGCGGTGAGCCTCCCGGAGTCGGGGAGGAAGTTGTTGGTGGGGTCCTCGGTGGTGACGCGGCACTGCACCGCGAAGCCGCGCGGCTGGATGCTCTCCTGGGACGTGATCCCGATCTCCGGCGAGCCCAGCGCGCTCCCCTCCGCGATCCGGATCTGCGCCTGGACGAGGTCGATGCCGGTGACCTGTTCGGTGACGGTGTGCTCCACCTGGAGGCGGGCGTTGACCTCGATGAAGTAGTGCGCGCCGCCGTGGACGAGGAACTCGGCGGTGCCGGCGCTGGTGTAGCTGGAGCCGCGCGCCAGCTTCAGCGCGTCCTCGCAGATCCGGGCTTTCAGCTCCGGGGCCAGCTTCGGCGCGGGGGCGATCTCGATCACCTTCTGGTAGCGGCGCTGCACCGAGCAGTCGCGCTCGTGCAGGTGCACCACGTTGCCGTGCTGGTCGCCCAGCAGCTGCACCTCGATGTGCTTCACCCGCGGGAGGTACTTCTCCAGGAAGACCACCGGGCTGCCGAAGGCGAGCATCGACTCGCTGCGCGCCTCCTTCAGCGCCTCCTGGAGCCGGTCCTCCTCCGTCACCACCCGCATCCCGCGACCGCCGCCGCCGTGCGCGGCCTTCACCAGGATGGGCGCGTGCTGGCGGAAGAACGCGCGCGCCTGCTGGTCCTGCGCCTCCGGGTCGCCCTCCAGCGTGAAGCCGGGGACGGTGGGGACGCCGCACTTCCTGGCCAGCTCCTTGGCGGCCACCTTGTCGCCCATCAGCCGGACGACCTCCGGCCGCGGGCCGATGAAGGCGATCCCGCGCTCCACGCACGCCTTCGCGAAGTCCGCGTTCTCGGAGAGGAAGCCGTAGCCGGGGTGGATGGCGTCCACGCCGGCCTGCTGGGCGATGTCCAGGATCTCGGGGATCCCCAGGTACGCCTCCACCGGGCGCTTGCCTCGCCCCACCAGGTAGGCCTCGTCCGCCTTGTGGCGGTGCTCGTGGGTGCGGTCCTCCTCGCTGTAGATGGCCACCGTGCGGATGCCCAGCTCGGTGCAGGCGCGGAACACGCGGATGGCGATCTCGCCCCGGTTGGCGCACATGATCTTGGTGAAGCGATTGGGGGCGGGAGGCGGGGGCATGTGCCTGATCGTACTGCGACTCCGTCGTTCAACCGTCACGAGACGCGAGCTCGCGTCTCTGGCACGCCCCCCGCTCTCGCCACATCTTGAACGCCATGAACCGAACGACCGTCATCGCCCGAACACTGTTCGCCCTGGCCGCGCTGCTGGCCGCCGACCTGGGGTGCGTCCAGCACGCCCCGCCGCTGCCACCCGCCCCGGATGGGCCCGCCGGCCCGGTGGCCGGGATCTACGTGTACAGCCTGCCCAAGCGATGCCTCGGGCGGATCGACTGCTCCGGGAGCGACGACTGCGTGAAGCCGGACGGGAGCATCGAGCGACAGGGGGTGTGCGGTATCCCCATCGACTCCGTGGGCCGGCAAGCGGGGCTGGACGTGCGGAGGGTCCCCCAGTGCGGCGTCCCCAGCGACTGCCCGGAGAGCTTCACCTGCATGAAGCTGAGCATGCAGGATGGGCTGTGCGTGCGGTAGGTCAGCGCGGCGGGTTGAAGGCGAACGGTGGGAACGCCTCCTCCTTGATGACCTTCCCCGCCCGATCGAAGGTGACGGCGTAGGCGACGGCCGCGCCGTGGAAGCCTGGGGCGGCCGTGCCCTGCCGCCCGACGACGGCTCCAGTGACCGTCCTGGTAAACCTGAGCCGCGCCCCGACGCTTGGTCGTACGAGCCCCGTTAGCGGCGCCGGTACACCTCGTTGAACGGGCGGATGTGCGGGACGTAGGTGTTGGTGAAGTTGTGCGAGATCCCTTCCTGGCTGAGAGGGAGGCGGATCGTCGTCGCGTTCGCGCCCGGGTTGCGGGCCATCGCCGCCGTCGGCGACACCCACCAAGGCAGGCCCTGGCCGAACGCGGTCGAGACCGGGTCGCCCGAGTGGTAGTAGTGGACGTACTGCGGCCCGTCCGGATACCGCCAGGCGGCGGCGCCGAAGGTCTCCACCCGGATCCGGTTCATCATCTCGTTGGCCCGGCGCTCGCCGTACTGGGAGGTCAGCCGGTCCTTCACCTCGCCCAGCGCGCCGCTGGTGATGATCCCGCCCTGGCTATGCGCGAAGAGGTGGACGTCGCGGCCGTCGCGGAGCTCTCCCAGGATCTGGTCTCGCAGCGTGGCGGTCGCCGGGTTGCCGGAGATGCCCCACTTGTCGCCGATGGATTGCACGGTATCCCTGATCGTGCCGCGCGACGCGTTGAACACGCCGACGACGTTGAAGCCGCCGCGGTTGGCCAGCGCCTGCATCGACTCCTGGACGTCCTGCCGCGAGTTATTGATCCCGTTGACGAACAGGACCGTCTCGGTCGGCCGGCGGCCGTTGTTGGGGCCGATGGCCGGCGCCCGGTTGAGCGGGACGTTGGGGTTGTACACCTGGCCGCCGCGGCCGATCAGCGCGCCGTCGTTGGCCGTGTCGGGCTGGCCGTCCGGACGGGCCTGGGTGTTGTACAGCTGCCGGCCGTTGACGGTGCGGAACTCGCTCCACTGGCCGTTGGGCTGGCGGATGTTGCCGGTGATGTCGACGTTGGGCCGGCCTCCGTTCCTGGCGGTCTCGGTCGTCACCACCTGGCGGTTGAGAGCGCCCCGGTTGTCGTAGTTGCGGTCGGTCGTCGTCTCGACGCGCGACGTCTCCCGGCCGGTCCGGTCCAGCTCGCGATCGATGGTGACGTTGCGGCGGCCGTCGTTCCCCAGCGCGCTGTTGGTGTAGTCGCGGAGGTTCTGGGTGCCGTCCG
>DASRBA010000004.1:0-2033 GCA_035637895.1 Myxococcaceae bacterium | reverse complement strand
CAGCTTGGCCCAGTCCCGCCCCGCGATGAGCACCTTCGCCCCTCGCTTGAGGAACGCCGCCGCCGTCGCCTCGCCGATCCCCGACCCGCCTCCGACGATCACGACCCACTCAGCCACGGCTCCCTCACCTCACCGCGTTCGAAACCGCCTTGAACTCCGGCGTCCCTGCCTTGCCCAGCAGATCGAACAGCGCCGCCTCCACGGTCGTGATCACCGCCCCCGCCTCCCGGCACAGGTCGACCCCGATCCGCCGGTCCTCGTCCGTCCGCGAGAGCGCCGCGTCCACGCACAGGTACGGCTGCACGCCCCGCCCCGCCAGGTCCCGCACCGTCTGGAACACGCAGACGTGCGCCTCCATCCCCGTCACCATCACCTGCGATCTCCCGCCCAGCTTCCGCATCACCTCGTCCACCGCGGCGCTGAACTCGATCTTCTCCACCGGCTTCTCGTCCCCCAACTCCACCTTCACCAGCCCCGACGTCGGCCCCAGGCCCTTGGGGTACTGCTCGGTGGCGATCACCGGCACCCCCAGCGCGCGCGCCCCGCGGATCGCCGCCACCGTCCGGTTCATCAGCCGGTCCAGCTGGTCCCGGTCCATGGCCGCGCACAGCCGCTCCTGCACATCGATCACCAGGAGCGCCGCCTTGTCCCTCTCCAGCTTCAGCTTCATACCGCGTACCCCATCGCGCCCGCCTTCACCGGCGCCTCCGGATCCAGCATCACGTTCACGCAGGCCACCGTCCCGCTCTCCAGCGCGCGCTCCAGCGCCGGCCGGATCTGCTTCGGCTCGGTGACGTGCTCGCCGTGTCCGCCGAGCGCCTCCACCACCTTGTCGTACCGCGTGGGCGCCAGCAGCGTGCCCGGCGACTTGTCCTCCCCGAACATCTGCACCTGGGGGATCCGGATCTGCCCCCACGCCGCGTCGTTCCCCACCACGCTCACCATGGGCAGCTTGAACCGCAGCGCGGTGTCGTAGTCGAACCCGTTCAACCCGAACGACCCGTCCCCCTGGATGACCCACACCTGCCGCTCCGGATTCAACGTCTTCGCCGCCAGCGCGAACGGCGCGCCCACCCCCAGGCATCCCAGCGGCCCCGGATCCAGCCACCGCCCCGGCCGGTGCAGCTCGATCACCTTGGCCGCCATGGCCACCCAGTTCCCGCCGTCCGCCACCCACACCGGGTCGCGCCCGGAGGTGTTGGCCACCTGCGACATCTCCCGCGCCAGCCGGTAGTGGTGGATGGGCACCGCGTCCGACCGGCACCACTCGTCCAGGTCGGCCTGCTTCTTCTTCTCCTTCTCGCGCAGCCCCGCCAGGAACGCGTCCCGCTTCCCGGCCGGCGTCGCCCTCGCCAGCGCCTCCAGCGCGCTCCGGCTGTCGGCGATGATCCCCACCTCCACCGCCCGGTTCCTCCCGATCTCCGTCGGGTCCACGTCGATCTGGACGATCTTCGAGGCGCCGCCGAAGGTCGGCTCCGCGCCGTAGTTCAGCCGGAAGTCGAACGGCGTCCCGATCACGAACACCAGGTCCGCCCCGCTCAGCGCGTCCTTCCGCGTGTGCTGGAAGAACAGCGGGTGCCCGTTCGGCAAGCACCCGCGCCCGGCGCCGTTCAAGTACACCGGCACCTGCGCGCGGTCGCAGAAGGCGGCCAGCGCCTCCCACGCCCCGTCCCACCAGATGGACGACCCGGCGATCACCGCCGGCCGCTCCGCCTTCGCCAGCAGCGCCGCCGCCTGCTCCACCAGTTTCGGGTCCGGCGCCATCCCCGCCCGCGTCCGGTACGAGCTCTGCAGGACCGCCTGGTTCTCCTCCACCCCGTTGCACAGCACGTCCCACGCCAGCTCCAGGAACACCGGCCCCGGCCGCCCGGAGAGCGCCACCCGGAACGCCTTGGCCAGGTACGACGGCACCAGCTCCGGCGTGGGCACCCGGTCCGACCACTTGGCGATGCGGTGGAACAGGTCCACCTGCTCGATCTCCTGCAGGCTCCCGCGGCTCTGGTTGAAGATCGGCGCCGCGCCGCCCAGCAGCA
>DASRBA010000003.1:0-5078 GCA_035637895.1 Myxococcaceae bacterium | reverse complement strand
CGGAAAGTCCAGCTTCTCGATCAGGTCCAGCTCGTGCTCCACCTGCGCGGTGACCTTCTCCGTCACGCCATGCGGGAAGCGGAGCTTCAGACCTTCGTACGTGAGCTGCCGCAGGTAGCTGATGGGGGTGTGGCCCGGCGGCAGGTCCTCCTCGGAGAAGCGGTACTTCAGCTCGTCCAGGGTGAAGCGGCAGCCGTCCGCGATCTCCAGCGACCGCCCCACCGCCTCCGGGAAGTCGGCGAACAGCCGGGCCATCTCCTCCGGCCCCTTGAGCGCCCGCTCCGCGTTGGGGAACAGCCGCGCGCCCGCCTTGTCCACCGGCGCCTGGTGCCGGATGGCGGTGAGGACGTCCTGGAGCATCTGCCGCCGCCGCGAGTGGTAGTGCGCGTCGTTGTGGGCGCAGAGCGGGACCTCCAGCGCCTCCGCCAGCCGGTTCGCCTCCGCGTTCCGCGCCGCGTCCCCCGAGGACAGCGTCCGGCACAGCCCCACGTAGAACCGGCCGGGGAACGCTTCCGCCAACGGCGCCACCCGGGCCGGCAGGTCCGGGAACGGCAGCAGCGCCGCCAGCCCCTCCGAGCGCGCGGCCAGGTCCCGCCAGGAGAGCCCCGCCTCGCCCTTGGGGTGCCGCAGCCGGCTCTCGGAGATCAGCGCGCACAGGTTCTGCCAGCCGCGCGCGTCCTGGACGTAGAGCGCCACCTCCGGCCCGTCCAGGAGCGTCATCCGGGCGGCGTGGATCAGCTCGAGGTCCGCCGCCTTCGCCGCCAGGTGCGCCTTCACCGCGGCGTAGATCCCGTCCTGGTCCGTGATGGCCAGCGCGGACAGCCCCAGCCGCTTGGCCACGGCCACCAGCTCCTCGGGGTGGGACGCCCCGCGGAGGAAGGAGAAGTTGGACCGGCAAAGCAGCTCCGCGTACACGGCCGATGCCCCCCGCTAGTCGAACATCCCCTGCAGGTAGAACCGCCCGTCCTCGGCGTCCCGGAAGATCCACACCGGCCCCAGGCCCTCGAAGTGGACCCGGTAGTAGTCCCGCCGGTACGCCTCGCTCTCCCACCACTCGCCGCACAGCCGCTCCGGGCCGGCCACCGCGGTGGCCCGCCGCCGCTTGCCCAGCAGCCGCGCGGCGCGGATCTGCCCGGAGGGACCCACCTCCGCCTCCAGCGAGCACGGCTTCGGGAACAACCGGGGCGGCCGGTCCACGGCGGAGACCCCCACGCCCGGCTCCGGCGCCTCCTCCACCTTCGCCTTCTCCGCCTGCCTGGACGGCGGGGCCGAGAAGAGGCGCGCGCCGGAGTCCCCCAGCTCCCCCGCGGACATCCGGGGCGGGTGGAACGCCCCGCGCCGGTACGCCGCCTCCGGCCGGTGCGAGCGGAGCACCTCTCCGGAGAACAACGCGTCCTCCCCCAGCGCGCTCTGCAGCCGGGAGATCACCACCTCCAGCGCCTCGTCCTGCCGGCGCGAATCCCCCAGCGCCATCTGCCGCCCGCGGTCCTCGCAGGACTCCTCCACCCGGACCCTCAACCCGCCTACCGGGTTCTCCAGGGTCAGGTCCGCCAGCCGGTGCCTGGCCAGGTCCAGCAGCAGCTTCGGCACGGCGCTGGGGCGGGCGAGCAGCAGGGGGAGCGACTTCTCCCCCTGGGGGTCCAGCTTGAGCGAGAGCTGGAGCCGCACCGCCGCCCGCCCGCGCCCGGCCAGCCGCGCGCAGGCCCGGTCGAAGAGCGTCTTCAGCCCGAACAGCAGCGGTTCGCTGGACTCCGCGGGCCAGTCCAGGGACAGCGCCTCCTCCAGCACCTCCGGCAGCTCCGCCGGCACGAAGAGCGTCCCGTCCTCGCCCCGGCACAGGCGCTGGGCGCGCAGCCCCTCCGCGCCCAGCCGCGCCACCACCGCCCCCGGGGGCAGCGCCGCCGCCTCGCCCAGCGTGGTCAGCCCCAGCGCGGCGAGCGCCTGGGCCGCCGCCGGCGCCTGCTCGGCCAGCGCTCGCAGCGGCAGGGCCTGGAGCCGCTCCGCGCTCTCCTGCCGCGCCACCACCGGCTCCCCGCCGGGCGGGCCGTGCCGCGCCACCGCCCGCGCGGTGAACAGGTCCGAGGCCACCACCGCCCGCCCCCGGTAGCCGTGCCCGCGGGCGATCTCCTCGATCCGGTCGCACAGGCCGCGCTCGCCGCCGCAGAGGGCCGCGGCGGACCCGTCCAGCCACAGCCCCTCCAGCCCGGACGGCTGGAAGCCGGGGGCCACCGCCATCAGCGCTTCCCCCAGCGAGCCGAGCGCCGCGCCCTCCGCCGCTGGGTCCAGCGGGAAGGCCTGGAGTTGGGGAACGAGCGCGGCGGCCGCGGTGACGGTCAGCCCCGGCGCGCACCCGGCGCGAGCGGACGCCGCGGAGGCGAAGACCACCCGCTTCTGGCCGCGGGACTCCTCCCAGAGGACCACGGGCGCGCCGTGCAGCGCCGGGGTCTCCCAGATCCGCCGCTGCAAGGGGAAGCGTGGCAGGTGCAGGTACGCGATGCGCATGCGATCACCCCGACAGCGCGCCCTGCAGACCCGAGGGGATGCGCAGGTCCCGCCCCGGCCGTTGACCTCGGATGCCCAGGCACGCGCGAGAGCGCGCCGCGGACGCCCCGCGGTGCCGGTACCCGACCTCCAGGAGCCCTTCGGGGCCGGCGGGCGGCGGCGCGTCCGGGGCGCGCGCCTCCAGGCCCATGGGCGCGCCCTTCTCCCAGAGCGCCTCCCAGGGGATCTCCACCGACCGGTTCACCCCGCCCCCGCGGCTGCGCAGGACCTCCACCGTGAAGCCCGCCCCCGAGGCGGTGGTGCCCAGCCGGAGCATCCCGTCCGCCGGCGCGTCCCGCGGGGTGAGCAGGATCAGCAGCGTGCCGGAGGACACCGCCGCGTCCGCCAGCTTCTTCCCCTCCTGCAACCCCAGCCGCGCCCCGGTGTGGGTGACGTCCAGCACCACGCAGGCGAAGGCCCCGCTGCGCGCGAGCTGCTGCGCGGTCCAGGCCAGCTGCCCCGGCGCGCGCGGCCGGACCATCAACAGCGCCCGCAGGTCCACCCCCAGCGCCTCCGCGGTGGGCGGGTAGAGCTCCGCCGGGCCGTCCACCCACGCGCAGAGCCTCCCCGCCCGCTGCGCCGAGGCCACCGCCCGCAGCGCCAGGGAGGTCCGCCCGGTGGCCGCCTCACCCCACAGCTCCACCGCCTGCCCCAGTGGGAGCCCGCCCTGGGGCAACAGCGCGTCGAACGCCGCCACCCCGGTCCTCACCACCGACAAGCGCTGCCGCGGCGCCGCCTCCAGCGCGCGGATCCGCTCGCGCAGCTGCGCCACCTTGTTCACCTGCTCCGCTGCCGCGCTCATCAGACGCAACCTCCCCGCTGTCGATCAGGCTGCTGCACACCCGTTCAGTATGCAAGCCGATCTGACGTGCGGGGCCGGTCACGTTCCCGGTCGCCCTGAAACCCCGATTCTAACAGGACCTCGCCCGGCCGGCCGCCTGCCTTCCCCGGCTCGGCTCCCTGGCTACCCGGCGCAGAGCATCCTGAGCTCCACGTGCTTGTCGTCGGGGAGCCTGGGGCACGGGCCGAGGAAGTAGATCCGCCCGTCCGCGATCTCGGTGGCGTCCTCGTAGCGGATGCCGCCGTTGTCGATGGTGCACTTCTGCACCGAGTCGTCCGCTCGGGTGATCTCCACCGTCACCAGCCGCGGGTCCGGCATCCCGTGCACCGCGATGCTGGAGGTGATGTTGGCCAGCGCGGCGATGTTGATCAGCGTGTCCCGGTACGAGGTGTTGCAGATCGAATCCAGGTTGGCGAGCTGCTGGTTGAACTTCAACGCCATCGCCCGGTGCCGGAGGCCCGGCCCGTTGGAGGTGGGGCAGTCGATGTTCCGGGGCGTGCCGTTGTCGTCGATGGGCAGGGCCGTCTTGTCGGTCCTCGCCACCGGGGCGATGGCGGCCCACAGCACGTCGCGCTTGCCGCCGGACCCGTCGCTGAGCGAGTTGTAGACGTCGTAGTACTGGTCGATGGTGCCCAGCTTGTCGGACTGCTTGGTGCAGAAGTCCTCGTTCGTCGAGGAGGAGACGGCGACCTGAGGCGGGGCGACCAGCCCGCCGCCGGGGGTGAAGGTCACCTGTTCGGAGCAGTCGTCCTCGTCGCTCACCACCACCACCACCAGCCGCGAGCCCTTGCGGAGGAAGCCGGCGTTGTCGGTGTCCACCAGAGGCGAGCTGGTGGCCAGGCGCACCGCCTCGAAGGGGGTCTCCTGCCCGGAGCCGGAGGTCCCCTGCTGGACCAGGGTGGCGAACACCGGGACCAGGTTGGGGTCCGTCCCCGACAGGATGCGGGTGGTGCCGCCGCCCGGGAGCGTCGCCGGGCGGAGCCGGCCCTCCTGGTCCGGGAAGAGCCGCAGCACCTGCCCCACCGGCGGCGGGGAGATGGAGTTCTGGTACACGGAGGTCGTGATCACGCCGACCTGGAAGTCGTTCTCCACGCCGGCGCCCTGCTGGAGCGCGGCGACGAAGGCGGGCAGCTCCTGGGCCACGCCCGCTTGCTCCTCGCGCATGGACCCGGAGTTGTCGATCACGAACAGGATGTCCGTCTGCTGAGGCACGATCAGCGGCTGCGCGCTCTGGCAGTTGGCGGGCACCGTGGATTGGCGCGTCCCCGCCGGGTTGCAGACCAGGAGCAGCGCGCACGAGGCGGCCAGCGCCGCGACCTGCAGGGTTCTTCGGATCATGCGTCCCTCGATGTCACTCGGCCCCAGGTAGACCGAAGCATGCCTGATGCGCGGGGCGGAGGCGAGCCTGGGGCCCTGCACTGCGTCACGCAAAAAAGAGACCTGGCGCGTTTGCCAGCCCCACTTTGGTTGCTAGCTTAAGTCTTCAACACTGGCGCCGCGGGGGCCGACCTTCCGCCTGCACTCGCCGCGCCGGGTCATTAGAAGCAGGGGAACAGAGGTCACACCACACCATGTCCGAAGAAAAGAAGAAGCCCGGACAGTCCGCCACCGCGATGCCGTCCGCGATGAGCCCGCCGGGCCTGATCAACAAGGAGGACATCCCCCAGGTCCTCCCGATCCTGCCCCTGCGCAACTC
>DASRBA010000002.1:0-4059 GCA_035637895.1 Myxococcaceae bacterium | reverse complement strand
AGCGGCAAAGGCGCGTCCGGGAGCCAGCGCAGCGCCTCCTCGACGAACGCGGGCACCCGGCTGAGCGCGGGAGGGCTGCCCTCCCGGCGGACGAGGCGCTCGGCGGGCAGGTGATCGGAGCCCCGGGGGATCCGCACCGTGAAGGTGGTGCCGGCACCCGGGGCGCTCTCCACGCCGACCGTGCCGCCGTGGAGCTTCACCAGCTCCTGCACCAACGCCAGCCCGATGCCGGAGCCCTCGTGCGTCCGGGCCCGCGTCCCCTCCACGCGGTGGAAGCGCTCGAACAGGCGCGGGAGCTCTTCGGCGCGGATGCCGACCCCGGTGTCCTTGACCTGGAGCGCCAGGTGGTCGCCGGCGGCGCGGAGGGAGACCTCGATCCGCCCCTCGAAGGTGAACTTCAGCGCGTTGGAGAGCAGGTTGAGGACGATCTGCTCCCACAGGTCGCGGTCCACCCAGACGGGCTCCTCCAGCGCGCAGTCCACCGAGAAGACCAGCCCGGCGCGCTCCATCGCCGAGCGGAAGGAGCCGGCCAGGTCGCGGGTGAGCGCGCCCAGGTCCGTCTCCTCGAAGGTGGCGCGGGCGCGGCCGGACTCGATGCGGGAGAACTCCAGGAGCGCGTTCACCAGCCGTTGCAGCCGCAGCTCGTTGCGGCGGAGCAGCTCCAACTGGGCGCGCTGCTCGGGGACGAGCTCGCCGTGCGCCCCGGAGAGGAGGTCCTCGGTGGGGCCCAGCATCAGGGTCAGCGGCGTGCGGAACTCGTGGGAGACGTTGCTGAAGAAAGCCGTCTTGGCGCGGTCCAGCTCGGCCAGCGCCTCGGCTTGCCGCCTGGTCTCCTGGAGCGCGCGGGCGCTGGCGACGGCGCTGGACAGGGTGCCGGCCATCAGCTCCAGGAAGCTGCGGTAGCGGTCGTCGAAGGCCAGCCACGCGCTGAGGCCGGCGATCATCACCGCCACCGGGCGCTCCCCCGGAGGGCCGACGGGGAGGATGAGCGCCCACCTCGGCGCCCCGGCGGCGTCCCCGGTCTTCGCTTCCAGGCCTTCCACCAGCACCGGCCGCCGGGTGTGGAGCGCCTCGTCCAGCTGCGGCTGCCAGGACGGCGCGGCGAGGGCGGCGGCGCCGGCGCCCGCGCTGCCCACCAGCCTCGGCCCCGCGTCCTCCACGGCGTAGAGGAGCGCGAACGGGAGGTCGTCGCGGTATCCGCCGGCGGCCTGGGCCGCCAGCCGGCACGCCTCCTCGGTGGAGCGGGCGCCCGCGGTGAGGGCGGCCAGGTCGCGGAGCGCGCGGAGGCGGCGCTCGCTCAGCACCTGCCCGGTGGTCTCGCTGATCGCGCTGAACACCCCGCCGATGCCGCCGGACTCGTCGCGGATGGGGCTGTAGGAGAAGGTGAAGTAGGTCTCCTCGGCGAAGCCGAACCGGTTGAGGAGGAGCTTCTGGTTCTCCGACCAGGTCCCCTTCCCGTCCCGCCGCGCGCTGTCCAGCAGGGGGCCGATGACGTCCCAGATCTCCGGCCAGACCTCGGAGCCGGGGGCGCCCAGCGACCGGGGGTGCTTGGTCCCGATGATCTGCCGGTAGGCGTCGTTGTAGAGCATCGCCAGCTCCGGCCCCCACCAGATGAGGATGGGGAAGCGGGAGTTGAGGCAGGTGCTGACGGTGGTGCGGAGCGACTGCGGCCACCGCTCGACCGGGCCCAGCGGCGTGGTGGACCAGTCCATGGAGCGCATCAGCGCCCCCATCTCTCCCCCGCCGGCCAGGGCATCGCTCATCCCACCTCGGTCATTCCAGGGGGAGGCTAGCGCCGTCCCGGGGGCCGGGGCGACGCCGGGCCCGCGACACATCGCATGGCGGACAGTCCCTCCTGCGCTAACGTTGTGTGTTTCATGAATCGGCGAAAGCGCACTGTCATCTTGTGTTGCCTCTCCCTGCTCGCCGCGGCCCCGAGCGCCGCCCGGGCCGGCGCCTGAGCGGGGTGAAGCAACCCCACGCTCCCGGTCGGGGGCGCCCAGGCGGTGGTGGTGGAGGCGGAGCACCTGCGGATCGACGTCGCGGCCGACGGCAGCCGCGCGCTCGCCGTCCATGACACCGGGTGCCCGGAGCTGGGGCCCATCTGCGCCGTCCGCGCCGAGCCGCCCCAGCAGCACCACACCGTGCTCTGGCTCTGGGAGGCGCGGATCCTGGCGGAGTACGGGGTGGTCCGCGAGTGGGCGGTGGACGCGGTGGTGCCGATCCGGTTGATGCAGACGCGGACCAGCTACACCGACCTGGCGGGGAACCCCATCACCCTCGACTACGAGAACATCCACCACCGGAACGAGACGCTCGCCGGGCTGGGGGATCCGCAGCTGTGGATCCACCACGGCGCCTCGGTGAGCGGGTTCGCGCTCTCGCAGCGGGTGGGGATGAGCCTCCCGGCGGGGAAGATCGAGCCGAACCCGGACGTCCTGGGCCGGCAGGGGCTCCCCCACGAGCACTTCCAGCTCGGCACCGGGACGGTGGATCCGCTGGTCGCGCTGGACGCGTCGAAGGACCTGGGCCCGGTGGCGCTGGCGGCCTTCGCGCAGGCGCAGGTGCCGTTCTTCGAGGGCCGGTACGGGTACCAGGCGGGGGCGCGGCTCCTGGGCGGGCTGGAGGCGCAGCGCGAGGTGGGGCCCCTCACCGCGCGCCTGGGCGCGACGCTGTCGCACGAATTTCCGGAGCGCTGGAACGGCGCGGTCCCGCTGGAGGACGGCAACCAGGGGCGGACGGACCTGTTCGTCGGCGCGGGCGTCACGGTGCCGGTGGGCGGCGACTGGTCGATCACCGTCGACGTGCGCGCCCGGGCGTGGGGGCACGTGGTGGGGGCGCAGCTGGATCTCCCGGTGATCGCGGAGGTGAGCGTCGGGCGGCTGCTGCACCTGGAGTCGGGGACGGAGTAGGCCCCGGCGCGGCTCAGCGAGGCAGGCCGCGCAGGGGGAGCGCCACTGCCCCCGCCACCGTGATCAGCGCCGCGGCGAGCATGAACGTCCAGGCGCCCAGGGTCTCGAACACCAGGCCACCGGCGATGAGCCCGGCGATGCTGGCGAGGTTCCCCGCCGAGCTGGCCACCCCCTGCACCAGGCCCTGTTCCTCTTCCCCGGCCACCTTGGAGAGCAGCGCCACCGCCGACGGCCACATCACTCCGTTCCCCAGGGCGAACAGGGCCACCGACGCGCCGACGGCCGCCAGGTTGGTGGTGAGCAGGAGCAGGAAGTTCGCGCACAGCATCAGCGAGCCGGCGACCATGAGCTGGATGTCCGTCCAGCGGCGGGAGGCCCACGGGAGGACCAGGCCCTGCACCGCGACCATCAGCACGCTCAGGATCGCGAAGTACGCGCCGCTGGCGGTGATGCCGAAGCCCAGGTTCTGGATCGCGTGCACCGGGAAGGCCGAGTAGTAGAAGTTGAAGGCGAGATAGGACGCGAAGTACAGCACCAGCATCCGGCCGACGTGCGGGATGTCCAGCGCCTCGCCCAGGGCGCCCCACCTCCGGTGATGCGCGTGCGGCACCGCGGTGGACGTCCGCTCGTGGCTCTCCGGGAGGTACCAGGCGATCATCGCCGCCGCCGCGAGCGAGACGCCCAGCGTGGCGTAGACGGGGAGCCGGTCTCCCAGGCGCGTCGACCCGAGCGCGCCGGCGATCGCGGGACCCACCACGAAGCCGAGGTTGGAGGACACGCCCATGGCGCCGAAGCTCGAGTTGCGCTTCTCCGGCGGCGTCACGTCCGCCACGTACGCCGCGGTGATCGAGCTGTTGCCCGCGGTCATCCCGTCCGTGGCGCGCGCGAGGAAGACGAGGAGGAGCGGGAGGGTCACGGTGAAGGGGCCGGTCAGCCGCCACGCGACGTTCGCCAGCGGATTCGCCGGGAGGGACAGCGCGACCGCCAGCACCACCCAGCCGAGCACCGTCCCCGCCTCGCAGAGCAGCAGCACGCGCTTGCGGCCGTAGCGGTCCGACCAGCGCCCCAGCACCGGCGCGGAGGCCAGCGCGCAGGCGGGGTAGATCGCGCTCACCAGCCCGTAGATGAACGCGTTGCCGCCCAGCCG
>DASRBA010000001.1:0-10233 GCA_035637895.1 Myxococcaceae bacterium | reverse complement strand
GAGGATGAAGCCCTCGCCGCCGAAGAAGCCGGCGCCCAGCCGCTTCTGGAACTCGATGCCCACCGAGATGCCCTTGGCCGCGCAGAGGAACGCCTCGCGCTGGCAGATCAGCACCCCGCCGTACTGCCGCAGGTCCACCGGGATGATCTTCCCCGGGGTGGGCGCGGCGAACGCCACCTTGCGGCGCTCGCCGGAGCGGTTGCCGAAGGCGGTCATGAACAGCGACGCGCCGGAGAGCACCCGCTTGCCGGCCTGGAGCAGCGAGTCGAGGAAGCCGCCGCCCTGCGCCGCCTTCTTGGAGCCGTCCCCGAAGATGGTCTCCATCTCGATGCCCGGCTCCATGAACATGAAGGCGCCCGCCTCGGCGATGCAGGCCTCGCCCGGGTCGAGCGTCACCTCCACGAACTGCAGCTCGGCGCCGAAGACCTCGTAGTCGATCTCGTCCGCCTTGCCGGTGGCGGGCGGCGGAGGCGGCGGGAGGCCGGTGGTCGGGGCGAAGGCCTCGGCGAAGGCGGCGATGGACGTGATGGGCACCCAGGACGCGCCCGCGCCACCCGCCGCGAAGACGTAGGAGGTCCGATCCGCCTGCCGGGAGCGGATCAGCTCCAGCACCGCCGCCGTCGGCATCGGGCCCTGCTGCTTGCCGTTCGTCGCCACGTACCACTGACCGGTCTCGCTCATAGGCGCGCGACGAAAACTGGTTTCCGGCAGGCGTGCAACCGGCGGCTGCGCCAGTCGCTCAGGTGCTCAGCTCCTGGGCGATGGCGTGCGCCACGTCCGCGCGGACCCCGAAGTCGCCCACCTCGGGCCGCTCCAGGTCGAAGAAGTCGCGCGAGCCCAACTCCAGCGCCTCCTCGTGGGAGCCGGCGCGGACCACCAGGCGCGGCTGGGCGAGCAGGCGCTCCGCCAGCACCACCTCCACCCCGTAGAGCGAGCCGAAGGGCGGCTCGGCGCCGACCTCGCAGTCGGGGAAGACCTCGAACAGCTCCTCCTCCGCCGCCAGCCGGGCGTGGCTGCCGCCCACCACCTCCGCGGCCCGCTCCAGCGAGACCTGCTCCGGCGCGGGGAGGACGAAGAGGTAGAAGCGGCCGTCCACCTCGACGAGCACCGACTTGGCGACGCACCAGCCGCTGACGCGCAGGGTGGCGGCGAGGTGCTGGCCGTCGACGGCGGTGGGGTGCGGGCGGCGGACGAAGGGAACCCCTCGCCGCTCCAGGTAGTCGGTGATGCTGTGGGGAATCATGGCGGGCCTCGCTTGGAGTGACGGTGTGGACCGCGACCGAGCGGTGCAAGGCGTGCGCCCGACCCCGCGCCCCGCTGCCGGCCCTCCAGCCGGTGCACCCTGTGCGGTCTAGAGTGGGTGGGCGGTGAAGATTGCACTGTTCGGCTCGCGGGCGGATCCGCACGGGGAGGCGCTGGCGGCGGCGGCGCGGCGGCGCGGCGCCGAGGTGGCGTGGGTGGAGGCGGAGGCGCTCGAGCGAGCGGCCCCTCTCCGGGACGATGTCCGGGAGCTGTGGCTGGATGGGGTGCGGGTGGACGACGCGCGGGGGGTGCTCGTGCGCGAGGTGCCGCTCCCGTCCCCGCCGGTGGTGGAGCGCGAGGGACGGTGGGTGCTGCACGAGGACTGGTTCGCCGGGTACATGCAGTCGCGCGAGCGCGCCGCGCTGTACGCGTGCTGGCTGCGGGCGCTGGAGCACGCGGGGGTTCCGGTGGTGAACCCGGTGGCGGCGTCGTCCGCCGTCGCGTTCAAGCCGTTCCAGCTGAGGGTGTTGCAGGGGATGGGCGCCCCCGTTCCGAGGACGCTGGTGAGCAACGACCCGGAGGCGGTGCGGCGCTTCGCGGAGGCGGTGGGGGAGGTGGTCTACAAGCCGGTGGAGGGAGGCGCGCTGGCGCGGCTGCTGGACGCGGAGGCGCTGGAGAGGCTGGAGCTGGTGCGGAAGTCGCCGGCCATATTCCAGGAGCGGGTGCGGGGGGCCGACGTGCGCGCGGTGGTGGTGGGCGGGCGCGTGGTGTCGTCGGTGGAGATCGAGGGGTCGGAGGGTGGGCGGGACGTCGACTTCCGGGCGGACCCGGCGTACGCGCGCGGGGAGGCGGCGTATCGGAGGGCGCTGATGCCGGAGGAGGTGGAGCGCTGGTGCGTGGAGGCGGCGCGCGCGTGCCGGTTGGTGGTCGCGGGAGTCGATCTGAAGCGGTCGGGGGAGGGGTGGACGTTCCTGGAGCTCAACAGCGCGCCGAGGTACCTCGACGTAGAGCGGAAAATGGGCGAGCCGATCACCGCCGCCATCATCGACGCCCTCCTCCAGCGCGCCGCTTGGTCTGGCGGTGCCTGAGGGTCGCGGCGGAACAGCTCCTCGACGAAGCCGGTCACGACGACGCGGTGTGAGAGCGCGCTTCGCGCGAGCCATTGGGCTGACGGCACGGCGGAGATCAGCCCTCCTCGAAACAACACGCCGCGCGGAGGGTGGCCCCCCGCGCGGCGCGAGCTACACGATCAATCGTCCGCTACCGGCAGACGTAATTCTCGACGCACACCTGCGGCGCGGTGCAGTGGTGCTCCGGGAAGTCCGGGCCGCAGCGGAAGTGGCAGGCGCCCGAGTCGCAGACGTAGCCGGTGGCGCAGGGGCGGTCGGGGCCGCACTCGGTGGTGGGCGCGTGCACGCAGATGCCGCTGGTGTTGCACACGGTGCCGTCGGGGCACGGCGGGCGGAGATCGCCGCACCGCTGCCAGCAGACGCCGCCGTCGCAGAGGGAGCCGTCCGCGCACGGGTGGTCCAGGCTGCACTGCGGGACCGGGCAGGTGGTGGTGCCGGGCTCCACCGTCTGGCAGTGGTTGTCGCAGCACAACTGGCCGGAGATGCACGTGCCGGTGCCGCAGGTGGGCGCCACGCAGGTGCCCTCGTGGCACACGGTGCCGTCGGCGCACGGGTGGTCAGCGCCGCAGTGCGAGACCTCCACCTCCAGCGCCGCCAGCTCGTCCAGGCGGAACCGCGCCGCCTGGTTGGTGCCGTCCACCGTGAACGCGATCCGGTCCAGCGCCACCTTCTGGCCGTTCCCCAGCAGCATGCTCACCCGCAGCCCGTCCGGCGACTCGGTCGCCGGCAGCGCGAACGGGAGCACCACCTCCGCCGGCGCCGACAGCTTCGTCCCCGCCGGGCCCCACACCGCCACCTGGCTCACCTGCGTGTCCGGACCGGTGGCCAGCTTGTCCAGGCCCAGCTCCACCGTCACGGTGGTGTCGCGCTCCAGCGCGCCGGCGGGGATGCTGATGGAGGCGCCCGCCAGCTCCTGGCTCTCCGACGGATCCACCGTCACCAGCGCGCCCTGCGACGCCTGGACGGGGACGGACTTGATGTAGCGAGATGCCAGCGGGTACGACTGCTGACAGCCCGCCAGCGCGACGATCAACCCACATCCAATGACGCGAGACGGCTGAATCTTCATGTGCCTGGGCTCCGTGGTGTCGCAGGGCCGGACCCCCGCGAGCTCGAACGGCCATGAATGGGGGGAGCCGGAAAAACCTTCACCGGCCCGCGAGCGCCCGCCGCGCGTCCTCCGCGTGGCGCCCGGACGGGAAGCGCTGGAGCGAATCCTGAAGAAGCGCGCGCGCTTCCTCGGTGCGGCCCAACTGCTGCGCGCACACGGCGGCGAAGTAGGTGGCGTCGTCAGCGACGGCGCCGGCGCCCTTTGACAAGGTGCGGTAGCGCTCCAGCGCGGAGGCGCAGTCGCCGCGGTCCCGGTCCAGGTTGGCGCGGAGCAGCATCACCTCGTCCCGGCGCTCGCTGCGCGGGTGGCGGGTGAGGAAACGGTCCATGGACGCGCGGGCCGCGGCGAAGTCGGACCCGGCGAGCTCGGCCTCGATCAGGCTGAGCTCTACCTCCTGGAGGAGGAGGCCGGACGGGTAGCGCTCCACGTAGGAGGAGAAGGCGCTCCGCGCGGCGGCGGGGTCGTGGAGGTAGCGCAGCTCGGTGCGGCCCAGCTCGTAGAGGGAGAGCTCCGCGCGGGAGGAGTGCCCGCGGGCGACGTCGCTGAAGAGGGCGGCCGCCTGGGCGGGCTCCCCGCGAGAGAGGAGCTCCTTCGCCTTCGCGTACGCCGCCAGGTCCGGGTCGGCCGCGGTCGCGACGTCCGACGGGAGGGGCGAGGGCGGCGCCACCGGGACGAGCGCGCCGCCGGTGTCCGGCGGGGCGGGCGCGAGCGGGGACGGGGGGGCAGTGATGCCTGGCGACCCGGCCGCGACGCCGGAGCTCGAGGTGGAGCCGGAGAGGTTTGGAGCCGATTCGGTTCCGGCCGTGGTTGGCGGGCCCCGCTTGCGCGGCTTCGCCGCAGCCGATTCAGGCGCGTTCGCGTGTGCGGATCCGACCAGGCGCGAGCGTTCGCGAGCGGAGAGTGGTCCGGCCGCCGCGCCGGAACCGTTTGCGGAGGAGCCGCTCGGGTTGAGGCCATTCGCGGTGGAGCCGCCCACGTTGAGGCCATTCGTCCCGGACGCGGGCTCGTGGAGCACCACCACCGTCTCGCGCCCGCCCACCACCTCCGCCTCCCCCATCAGCTGCGCGCCATCCGCCCGCCGGCCCACCAGCGCGCGCGCGCCCAGCGGCACCAGCGCCCGCAGGGGCGCCCGCCCAACCTGCGCCCCGTCGATCCCCACCGCGTACCCCTCAGGCGCCTCCACCCGGAGCCGCGACTCCGGCCCCGCGCCCCGCCCGAACCGCTGCAGCAGCGCCCGCTCCTCCTCCGTCGCCTCCACCCGCTCGAACCGCTCCGAATCCATCAGCGCCGCCGCGAACACCCCCGACCCGACCACCGACCGGTCCGCCGCGCGCAGCGCCACCGGCGATCCGCTCGCCGTCGCCACCGCCACCCGGCCCCGGAACACCGCCACCTCCGCCCCCTCGACCGCCACCTCCGTCTCCTCCGCCAGCAGCACCGCCGACGCGCCCACGCGCACCAGCGCGCGCGACCCCGGACCCGTGCGCACGCGCGCCGGGCCCACCTGCTCCACCGCGCCGGAGGACAGCGCCAGCACCGGCGGCTCCATCGCCGCCCCGGACCGCAGCGCGCTCACCGCGAACACCGCCACCGCCGCGAGGGCCGCCAGCGCGGGGACCATCACCCACCGCCGCGGCCGCCACCGCTCCGGCGCGCCGGACACCTTCCGCCACACCCGAGCGCGCGCGCCGTCCGGCACCTCCACCGGCGGAAGCCTTCGCAACAGCCGCGACGTCGCGCTGCCGTCGTCCGGCGAGTCGGCAATGCGCCGCGGCGTCTCCTCGCCCGTTGGCTTCATCGCCGCACCATCCTCGCGCCCAGCGCCTCGAACTCCTTGCGCGCGTGGAACAACCGCGTCCACACCGTGGCCACCTTGCAGCCTACCCGTTCGGCCACCTCCTCGCCGGAGAGCCCCTCCACCTCGAAGAGCGCGAACACCTCGCGCTTCTTGGGCGCCATCCGTTCGAGGATCCGACTCACCAAGGCCTCCGCCTCCGCGGACTCGTACTCGCGCTCGGGCGTGCGCGAAGAGGTCTCCTCTCCCCCTCCGCCCCAGAGCGCCGCGAACGTCCGCCGCACCCGCCGCCGGCGGTGCCGGTCCGACGCCACGTTGGCGGCGATCCGGTAGAGCCAGGTGGAGAGCTTTCCCTCCCGGAACTGGCCCAGCTTCCGGAACGCCACCAGGAACGTCTCCTGGCAGACGTCCTCCAGCTCTTCGACGGGTGTCCCGAGGCGGCGGGCGACGCGGTACACGAAGTCGAAGTGCGCGTCATACAACCGCCTCCACGCGGCGACGTCCCCGGACCGGCACCGGTCCAGGAGCTCACCCTCTCCAGTCATCTCGGCCGCTTCCGCGCCGTCGCCGTCCGGCAGCGCCGCGGGCGAGGTGCCCATCACCTCTGAATGGCTCGACGCCGCCGGAACCTTCACGGGACCCGCCACCCGGCGAAGAGCCACACTCCCACCTCGGCCCACGGCGTCCGGTATTCGGCGCCCGTCCCCTCCACCGTCACCGCCACCTGGCCGAACCGGCCCATCGCGCTCGCCTGCGCGCCCAGCTCGAACGAGTGCCCGCCCGGCGCCCACGCGAGGCCGGCGAACCCGCCCCCCGCCGGCAGCGCGAAGGCGCGCGGGCGCTGCTGGTAGACGAACCCGGTGGCGGAGACGGAAGTGCCCAGCGCTCCGGCCACGACGCCCCCGCACACCCGCGCCGTGTCCCCGAGCGCGCCGCACCGCCCCACCGAGAGCAGCGCCTGGGCGCTCCACACCCGCATGTTCCCGCGCAGCTCGGGTCCCGCCACGATGGCGCGGTTGAGGTCGCGCGACGCCGCCACCCGCAGCGCCACCCGGCCCCAGCCCCCGAGCGCCGCGGACACCTCCAGCGCCAGGCCCGCCGCCGCGTCCAGCGGCCACCCCGCCGTCCCCTGAGGGCCCACCGCCACCGCCCAGGGCGCGCCCAGCAGGACCGGCGCGGGCCCGCGCGCCGGTGGCGGCGCCAGCGGGGCCACCTGGGGCGCGCGGCCCGGCCACGCCACGTCCGCCAGGTAGCGGTCCACCACCAGCGCCCCGGCGTCCGCCAGCTCCGCGCACCCGCGGTCGCCCCCGGCGTCGAGGGACCTGGTCAGCACCGCCTCGCCGCCCGGCCGCACCAGTTGGAGCGTCCAGCCGCCGCCCTGCGCCGTCACCGCCACTCGCAGGTCGTCCGGCGCCGCATCGCCCATGTCCCCCTGCACCTCCACGTCAGGCATCGCCCGGCGGAGCGCCGCCGCCAGCGCCTCGCCGGCGGGGCAGGGCAACGACGGATCCGGCGCGAGGCTCACCCGCAGCGCGGGCCTGGCTACCGGGGCGGCCGCCAGCGCGGCGAGGGCTGTGGCGGCCAGCAGCACGGCGCGCATTCTAGGGCTGCGCGCCCGGACCGCTACGGCCAGGTCTCCCCCGCCTCGGTGACGAGGTCGTTCGCGCGCCAGAGGTACCAGCTGGCCATGCTGCGCCAGGGCCGCCAGCGCTCCCCGTGCGCCGCCAGCTCCTTCGGGGACGGCATCTCCTTCAGCCCGAAGGCGATGGCGAAGCCCTTGCGCACGCCGAAGTCGGTCACCGGGAAGACGTCCGGCCGGCCCATCCGGAACAGCAGCAGCATCTCCACCGTCCAGGGCCCGATGCCGCGGACCTCGGTCAGCCGCTCCACGATGGCCGCGTCCTCCATCCGCGCCAGCGCCCGGAACTGCGGCACCTCGCCCTTCAGCGTCCGCCGCGCCAGGTCCTGCAGCGCCAGCCCCTTGTTGGCGGAGATGCCGCACGCGCGCAGCGCCGCCGCCGTCGCCTTCGCCACCCGTTCGGGCCGGGGGAAGCGCCCCCTCTCCCCGTGCGCTTCCACGAAGCGACGGACGATGGTGGCGGCCGCCCTCCCGTTGAGCTGCTGGTAGAGGATGGAGGTGGCCAGGGACTGGAACGGGTGTGAGGGCCGATCCGGGCGGAGCGTGAACGGCCCCACCTTCTGGATGAGCTTCCCCAGCACCGGGTCGGCGCGCCGCAGGTGGGCGAGGGCCTCCTCGCCGCCGTAGGGGGCCACGTCGACCTTCAGGGTGTTTCGTGCCGGCATGTCAGGCGTCCGCCTCGGATCCACTCGGGGAGCCTGCGCGCAAGCACGCTCAGACCCCGAAAATGAACACTGGCGATCAATACTATTGTGCGACAGCCTGTAGCCGGCTTGTCTTTCAAGCCTAGACCCCTGACCGGGGTGTCCCTCGAATGGCCGACCTTCGCCCGATCCCCGCCCGCTCCACAGGATTGGTGGACGTCCTGGACCGCGTCCTCGACAAGGGCCTGGTGGTGGCGGGGGACATCAAGGTGTCGCTGGCGGAGGTGGAGCTGCTCACCATCCGCATCCGCCTGATCGTCTGCTCGCTGGATAAGGCGCAGCAGATCGGCCTGGATTGGTGGCGGTACGACCGTTACCTGTCCCCGGGAACGCCCGAAACGTCAGAAACGGAACACCTGCGTCAGAAGGTCCGCTTGCTCGAGGACCAGGTGGCCAAGCTTTCCCGCGCGAGGCGCGGCAGGAAATAGCCGAGACAGTCGGCCCTGTGAGGCCAGGAGCGCACGATGCCCGTAGAGAGATCATCCGGTACCACAAGCCTCATCGACGTCCTCGACCGCGTGCTCGACAAGGGCATCGTCATCGATGCCTGGGTCCGCGTGTCCCTGGTCGGCATCGACCTGATCACCGTCGAGGCGCGCATCGTCGTCGCCTCCATCGACACGTACCTCAAGTACTCCGAGGCGGTGGGCCAGGTCGCCCCGGTGTCTCGCCCGGCGGCCGAGCTTCCGTCCTCCACCGAGGCGTCGGCGGAAAATGCGGCCCTCCGCAAGGAGTTGGCCAAGTCGCGAAGGCGGGGGAAGTCGAAGGAGTAACCTGCCGTTTCATCCCAGGAGTTGGCCCGCTTGCCGTCGTCCGCGTCCATCGCCCGCCACTCGCCCCAGCGCCCGAGCGCCGAAGCCCGGGTGTCCCTGCTCGAAGCCCTCCTCGGGTCCGACGACCTGGGGTCCTGCTCCCGGCTGGCGATGGAGTTCCTCGAGCGCCAGTGCGGCGTCACTCACGCCCTGGTGTTGGCCCCCCGGCCGGGCGAGCCCCGGCGCCTGCTCCCCGTCGCCTCCCGCGGCTTGCCGGCCGCCGGCCAGGACGGCTTCTCGGTGGACCTGGACGCGTGGGAGCAGCCGCTGGTCCGGGTGTTCTCCGGCAACGTCCCGCAGACGTTCCCTTCCGGCAAGGTCCGCACGCCCGTCCGCGGCCCGCTCTGGGCGCTGCCCCTGGGTGGCCGCGGCTCCTCCCGCGCCGAGGGGCACGCGGTGGCGCTGCTGCTGTTGGGCGGCAGCGGCGAGATCCCCCCGGACGTGAGGTGGGTGGGGGACGTGCTGGGCGAGAAGGCGCAGCGCCTGCAGTTCACCAATGAGACCGCCGAGCGCACCTTCCGCCGCGAGCGCGCGCTCCTCTACAGCGTGGTGAACGCGGTCACCGACCCCATCCTCCTCACCGACACCGAGGGGCGGCTGATCATCGCCAACGCCCGCGCCGAGCGGCTCTTCTCCTCGCGCGAGGACGAGAACGAGGGGCGGCGCCGCGCGGTCGGCCTCAACAACATGCTGTTCTCCGCCGCGCTGTCCTCGCAGCTGGTGGACCACGCCGCGGGCGGCGGCCGCAACGAGGTGCTGCTGGTCGACCCGTCCGAGGGCGAGGACCTGCTCTTCGAGCTGCTCGCCACGCTGGTGCGCGAGCCGGACGGCCAGACCGGCGTGGTGTCCGTGCTCCGCAACGTCACCGACGTGCGGCGGGCGACCCAGGAGGTCGGCGAGAGCTACCGGCAGCTGCACCAGGCGCAGCAGGAGATCCGGTCGGAGCGGCACCGCCTGGACGTGGTGCTGGACTCGGTGGTGGACCCCATCGTGGTCACCGACGCGGCGGGCGACATCGTGATGATGAACCCGCCCGCCGAGCGGCTGTTCACCATCCCCCAGGACGGCGCGGACGAGGAGCAGCGGAGGGTGCGCGCCAACGACGCCCACTTCTCCTCCTTCGTCTCCAACCTGCTCTTCTCCGGCGACGACATGCGGTGGCGGGGCGAGATCAGCCTCATCGACCCGCTGGACGGGTCCGCCCGGCCGGTGGAGGCGGTGGCGGGGAAGATCCTCTCCGACCGCGGCGAGATCACCACCGTGGTCACCATCCTCCACGACCGCCGCGAGGCGCTGGAGAGGGCCGCCCTCTACGAGCAGCTCCGGCGCGCCGCCGACGAGCTGGAGGCGAAGGTGCAGACCGCCACCGCCGAGCTGGCCGAGCAGAACGAGCAGCTCCGCCGCCAGGCCATCCAACTGGAGCAGGCGTCCGCCGCCAAGAGCCAGTTCCTGGCCAACATGTCCCACGAGCTGCGCACGCCGCTCAACGCCATCCTCGGCTACTGCAACATGCTGGTGCAGGGCGTGAACGGGAAGATGAACCAGGCGCAGCGCAAGAGCCTGGTCCGGATCGACTCCAACGGGCGACACCTCCTGGAGGTCATCAACGAGATCCTGGACATCACCCGCATCGAGGCGGGGCGGATGCCGCTCCACGTCTCCGAGGTGCGGATCCAGGAGCTGCTGGACGAGGTGCTGGCGGAGCTGGAGCCGATCATCGCCCGCTCCAAGCTCCCGGTGCTGGCGGAGATGCTGGACACGCTGCCCGGGCTGCACACCGACCGGCAGAAGGTGAAGCAG